>NZ_CP028348.1:0-300000 GCF_003454795.1 Novosphingobium sp. THN1 | reverse complement strand
GCGGGCGGCCATTCCAACAAGCAAGTGGCGTGGCGGCTGGGCGTGGCCGACGAGACGGTGAAGTCGAACATCAAGAGCATTTTTGCCAAGCTGCATGTCAGCGACCGCACCCATGCCGTGACCACTGCGGCCAAGCGGGGCATCATTGAGCTTTGACTTCAGAGTCATGCAGGTGTGGCGCCTGGTGCTGGCAGGGCTGTTCGCCTTGCTTGTCGTGCCGCTGTCCGGTGCAGTTTCCGAGCCACAGCCGGATGCACCCGGCGCGCCGCTACGCGGCTTCAAGCTGCGTCACTGGTCGGTCGAAGAAGGGGCGCCAAGCCGCATCAACGCCATCACCCAATCTCAAGACGGCTTCCTGTGGCTGGGCGGCGTGGACGGGTTGTTCCGCTTTGACGGGCTGACTTTCGAACGCATCGGACCTGCGCCTGCCGCGCCAAATCGTATCGTTGTCGCCCGCCTGCTGGCGGCGCGCGATGGCACGATCTGGATCGGCCTTGCCCGTCGTCGCGGCATGCTCGTCTGGCGTGGCGGCAAGCTGATCGACCCCGGCATGCCCAATCCTTCGCGCGAGGTGAATGACATTGCGCAGGGGCCGGACGGTGCGATCTGGGTAAGTCGCGGGGGGCGCAGCGAGACGTCGCTTGCCCGGTGGCACAATGGACAATGGACCGAGTTCGACGCACGCTCCGGCTTGCCGGAAAAACCTGTGTGGAATCCGTTGTTTGCGCGCGATGGAACGCTGTGGCTGACCACCGAGGAGGCCGTCTATCGCAAAGTTGCCGGCCAAGACCGCTTCGAACCCACCGGGATCGTGACACTGCCGCGCGCAACGCTGGCCGAAGGGCCGGATGGCACGATCTGGCTGACCGAAAAGGAACAGACCCGCGCGATAGCCCGGGCGGGCCGTCTGATTGCCGATGGGCCGCGCTTTGCCACCCCGTTTGGCATCCGCACGCTGTTCGACTCCCAAGGTCACATGTGGGGCGCGACCTGGAGCGATGGCGTCTTTCGTGTCGAACACCCTGAACGGGCGATGCATTCCGGGAGAGATGGCTTGCTGCAACGCCTGAACACGGGCAACGGACTGCTGTCCGATCCCGTGCGAGCCCTGTTCGAGGATCGCGAAGGGAACATCTGGATCGGTGGGGAGATGGGCCTCAACATGCTGCGCCGCGTGCCGGTGGTGACAGCGGCAGGCATTCCATCGAACCCGGCAACCAACCATATGCTGGCAGCAGACAGGGACGGTGTGGTCTATATTGCCGACGACCATGCGCTTTACATGGTTCGGCCAAAGGCTGATCCTGCGCGTGTTCTCAAGTCGGTTCCCATCATCGAAGCGATCTGCGCCGCGCAGGGCGAGGGCATCTGGGTCATCCAGCGCGGCAGGGCGCTGCGGCTGCGGTCCGGCCGGGTACAGCAGACCTTTGCCTTGCCCGACACTTTCGCTGCCAACTCCTGCGGCGAGGATCGCAGTGGTCGCCTGTGGCTGCCTGCATTGCAGAAGGGTCTGTTCGTGCTGGAGCGCAGCAAGACGCAAGCCTTTGCAGGGGTTGCCGGAAAGGATCAGTTGCCGGGCAACGTGGCGATCATGGCCGATGGAAGAGCGGCAATTCACTTTCGCGGGAAAATGCCGGCCAGTGCGGCGCTGCCATTTCTTGCGCTGACCGACAAGTCCGTGCCGAGTGACGGTGTCGAAGGCCTGCTGGCGGGGCGGGATACACTCTACACCAGCGGCGCTGCCGGGCTCGCCGCACCGCTTCTGCGGGGGCAGCCGCTCCTTTCAGCGGTTCAATACCCTTGGGCGAGTTCGCTAAACGGCATTGTGCAGACTGCAGCGGGCGACACGTGGGCCATCGGCGATCTGGGCGTGTTGCGAATGCGTACGGAGGATTTGGGCAAGGCACTGGCGCGGCCGGGCACGCCGTTGCCCTACCGGGTGTTCGATTTCCGCGATGGCCTGGCCAGTTTCGTGCAGAAGTCTTCGGGACAGCAGATCGTTGCCGGGGGTGACGGCCGGATCTGGTTCGCCACACGCGGCAATGTATCGAGCATCGATCCCGCGACGATCCGCCCGAACTTTCGCCCGCCCGACATCGTCATAAAGGGCTTCCGGACCGAACCTGACAGTTTCGTGCCAGGCGCGAAGGCAACGATACCGCCCGGCACAAGCCAGGTGGAAATCGAATACACCGCGACAAGTCTTGCCACGCTGGACAGGGTACGCTTCCGCTATCGCCTGCAGGGCATCCAGCCGGCATGGACCGATGCGGGCAGCCGCAAGGTGGCGGTTTTTCCGGGTCTTGGCCCCGGCACCTACCGCTTCGAGGTGCAGGCAGCGAACGAAGACGGCGTTTGGAGCACACGCCCGGCAATTGCCGAGTTCACCATCGAGCGTGCCTTTCACCAGACGTGGTGGTTTCGCGTGCTGGCTGCAAGCGCTGTGCTTGGGCTGCTGTACCTCATCTATGACCTGCGATTGAAGCAGGTGAGCGGCCGCATCCGCAACCGCATGGGAGCACGAAACGAAGAGCGCGAGCGGATTGCGCGGGAACTGCACGACACCATGATCCAGGGTGTGCAGGGTCTTATCCTGCGCTTTCAGGCCGTAGCAGACCGCTTTGCCGACGATGCAGCGGCACAGGCCTTGCTCAACCCGGCGCTCGAACGCGCCGAAGAGATGCTGGTCGAGGGCCGGGAGCGCGTATCGGGCCTGCGGCGCTCTCGCGTCAGAGATTTTCAGGAAGAACTCGCCAAGCTCATGCGCAGCGAAATCTATCCTCAGGACCTGATCGCGCCGCTGAGCGTCCAGCGGCGGCCTCGTACGATTTCCGACGGACTGTTCGACGATTTGCTGGCTGTGCTGGGGGAAGCCCTGAACAATGCGGCCTGCCATTCCAGGGCATCACGCATTGAAGTGGGCCTGCGCTATGGCCGCTGGGAGTTTTCTGCTTACGTCCGCGACAATGGCATAGGCATGAGCGCAGAAATCCTCGAGAAGGGTTCGCCGAAAGGTCACTTTGGCGTTCTTGGCATGCGTGAGCGGATGCTGACAATCGGCGGGAAGCTGAGAGTGGAAAGCGCAGAAGGGTTCGGCACCGAGATCCGGCTGACCTTGCCGGCGAAGGTTGCCTACAGTTCGAAACGGGTTCGCACTGCCGAGGCGTTTTCGATAACTTCGTAGGGTAACTTGGGGCCATGTTCGGCAAGAACCACCTGACGTCGGCGTGGCAGCCGAGCATCGTCGAGAACATGCTGCAAGTGCGAGCGGTCCGCCCAGCTGCGACAAGTGGCAACCGCCTCGCCTATCCTCGGGTCCTCCTCGCAAAAAAGTTGTCTTCCTGAGGAAGGATTTGTCCGCGCCGTGCCTCTTGTATCGTACAAGGCCAGAAAACGGCCGCACAGGAGGATGCTACGAGAGGCGAGGCGAACACGGAGCTGGCGAAGCGTCGCCAGAGGGCAACGTGGGTTGCGCAACAGCTGCTGCCGCATGAGCGACAGGTCAGGGGCTGGCTTGCGCGCTCCCGCTTGCCCGGCGAGGAGATCGACGAGGTCATGCAAGAAGCCTACTGCAGAATTGCGATGCTCCCGGCGGTCGATCACATTGAGCATCCGGTAGCGTACCTGTACTCCGTAGCCAGAAACCTTGTCTTGCGCCGCATCAAGCGGCAGCAGATCGTCATGCTCGACGTCGTTGCCGACATCGAATGCTTCAGCGATGATTCTCTGCAATCTCCGGAACGTCAGGCCGAGAGCCGCATGGACTACCAGCGGGTCCTCGCCATCATTGCCGGGCTGCCGGAGCGTTGCCGGCAAGTGGTTGAGCTGCGCAAGCTGCAGGGCTGGTCCCAGAAGGAGATTGCCGCGCATCTCGGCATCACCGAAAAGGCGGTGGAGAAGCAGATCTGGACCGGGGTCCGGGCAGTCCGTCAGGCGTGGCAGCAGACCGAGGCGGAAGTCGACGCCCTGATCAGCGGTTCGGCACTATCCACCGAACGGCGTGGAGGCCGGGCATGACTTCGCAAGCGAGCGGCGCCCGATCTTCAGACGAGGACTTCATCGCGCAGCAGATCGCGCGAATGGACTCCGGCGCATGGACCGCAGCGGACGAGGCTATGCTGCAAACTTGGCTCGACGAGGTTCCCACCCGTCGCGGCCTGTTGTTGCGCATGGAGGCCCAATGGGTTGCACTGGATTCCGCTTCGGCCGAGGCAGACTCCACGGTTGAAGAGCCGGCCGCGCCGGTTGCGATTTCCTCCTTCAGTCGCTGGACCCGACGCGGTTTGATGGGCGCTGCCGCCGCTTCGGTGGTTGGCGGATACCTTGCTTTCCGACTGGGAGACGGTGCGACCAATTTCGAAACCCGGGTGGGCGAGATCCGGCGGCTGCCACTGGCCGACGGTTCGGTGATGACGATGAATTCTGCCAGCCAGATCAAGGTCAACCTTGCGCAGGACGTCCGCCAGATCGCCCTGCTTCAGGGCGAGGCCTGGTTCGAGGTTGCCAAGGACGCCAAGCGCCCGTTCATTGTCCAGGTCGGCGATGTGCAGGTCCGCGCTGTCGGCACGGCGTTCTCGGTCAGGACCCGGGGAACGGCTGTGGAAGTGCTTGTAACCGAAGGCGTGGTGGAGACTTCCGCCCGGCACGACAGCAAGTTGCAGCTGACCCTGAAGGGAGGCGATCGGGCGATTGTCGGCGCAAGTGCGCTGGTCGATTTTGAAACCGGCCAGTCGACCAACGTCGACCGCGCGCTGGCTTGGCGCAGCGGAATGATCGACCTGAACGGTACGCCACTTTCCAGCGCCGCCGAGGAATTCAACCGCTATAACCAGCGTCAGATCGTCATTGCCGATCCGGCGATAGCAGCCGAACAGTTTGACGGTCTGTTTCGGGTGAATGATCCGGATGGTTTTGCAGAAGCGGTCAAGGCCAGCCTTGGGGTTAGCATCAACACCACAGAGCCCGGGATCATCAGAATAGAGTGAGGCAGCCGGAAAAAAGATCGGAAGTAAATCTTTTTTGGAAGGATTTCCGTTTCTGGGTGCTCTTGTTTGCACAGGCATAAGCAAAAGCCTGGCAAGCCTGAATATGGGAGGGAATAATGTCGGTTTCGAGAAATCTACTGCTTGCTTCGTCAGCTATTGTTTGCGCGATCTCTTCGCAAGCTGAAGCTGCTGCGCAGACCCGGCAGTTCTCCATCGATGCACAACCAGCCGAAACGGCGATCAGCATCCTTGGCCGACAGGGCGATGTTCAGGTCATTGCCGCCAGAAAGATCACGCGCTCGATCCGCACCAATGCCGTGCGTGGCGAAATGAGCGTTGGCGAAGCGCTCAATCGGCTGCTTTCAGGGACGGGCCTCGCCGCACGCCAATTGGGCAACGGATCCTATGCCATCGTTGCGAGAAATCCGTCGACCACGGTGACGTCTCGGCCTGTAGCCCTGACCCGCGCCTCGGCTTTGACGCCGGCTGGCGAGATGACACCGGTGGCCGCCGCTGCCGCGCCCCAAGCTGCGGCCGAAGGGGCGATGCAGGATGCTCCCGTCCAGCAGCCGGAAATCGTGGTGAGCGGCTTTCGCGGCAGCCTTGTTCGCGCCCAGGATATCAAGCGGAAGTCGATAAACCTGACCGAGAGCATTCTGGCCGAAGACATGGCCAAGATGCCGGACCTCAACCTTTCGGAGTCGATCCAGCGCCTGCCCGGCGTGGCGATCTCCCGCGAAGGTGGCGAAGGGCGCAACATCACCTTGCGCGGTTTTGCCCCGGATTTCACGCGCACAACGCTGAATGGAATGGAGGTCCCTGCCAGCAGCGACGGCCTGGATTCGGGCGGCTTCACCATCAATGCCGGCCGTGCGTTCGACTTCCACATCTTCGCATCGGAGCTGTTCAACCGGGTCGATGTCCAGAAGACGCAGCGGGCATCGATCGAAGAAGGCGGTATTGCCGGTACGGTCGATCTCTATTCGGCAAAGCCGTTTGATTTCAACAAGCCGCAGGCCGTGATCTCGGCACAGGGCGGCTACAACTCGATCACGCGCAAGGTCGACCCCCGCGTCACCGCCATGCTTTCCGACCAGTTTGCCGATGGCAAGGTCGGCGTGCTGGTGTCTGCCGCCTACTCGGAACGCACTGTTTATCAGGAAGGCTTCGGTTCGGTCCGCTGGACATCGCCGTTCGTCAATGGCGACAGCTGGGCCGACACCAATCCCGTCGTGTCCGGAACGCCGGTCGACTGCCCTGCCGCCGACAACCTGGACTGCCTGTGGGCACCGCGGCTGCCGCGCGCCGACTTCTTCGGCAACAACCAGAAGCGCCTCGGCCTGACCGGCTCGCTGCAGTTCCGTCCGACGGACACCCTGGAAGTGAGCTTCGACGGGCTCTTCTCGCGCCTGGAGAACGACCGCCTCAGCTACAACTCGATGGAGTGGCTGCTGACGCATGGCCCGGCCGGGAATTTCGTCGGCCAGACGCCGCGTTCGTTCAAGGTTGCGCCAGACGGCAAGCAACTGATTGCCGCCTCGTTTGACGATGTCACCTCGTGGTACGAAAGCCGCCATCAGACCTCCGTCTCGAAGTTTCAGCAGTACGTGGCATCGGCCAAGTGGCAGGCTTCAGACAACCTCAAGCTGGATGTCATGGCCGGCAAGGCGCGCGATGCGGCCGATCGCGAGGAGCTGCGCTTCTATGCCCGCTCGGTCCCGCACTTCTACTCGTATGACTTCTCGAAGAGCCAGGACGTGCCTGTCCTGAGCTATGGCAATTACGATCCGAACAATGCGGCAAACTTCGTCAATGCGCTGACAGCGGCCAATCGCCTGAACAAGGTGATCAAGGACAACTTCACCACCAAGGGCAACCTTGTCCTCGAGGCCGGCAACATCACCGCTCGCACCGGTGTGGCCTACAGCCGCCGGTCGGTTGCCTACTCCGAAGCGCAGGGCAACCTGCCGAGCTTTGCGCCGCAGTCCTACCTGCAGGCATTCCCGATCTCGAATTTCGGCAAGGGCGTGGTGTCGGGCGGCCTGCCGACATTCGCCGTCTTCGACTTTGACAAGGTGGCTTCGTCCAACCTCATCTCGGACAATTATACGCCCAATACGGCTGCCGGCTGGGAAGTGATCGAGAAGACGCTGGGCGGCTATGGCGAAGTCACCGGGGAGTTCGATCTCGGCGGCATGGTCCTGCGCGCCAACGGCGGTGTCCGTTACGTGAAGACCAATATCGATTCACGGGCGACCATTGCCGGTTCTCCGGTTTCGGTGAAGCGCAGCTACGACAATTTCCTGCCGTCGCTCAATCTGGCGCTGAACCTCACGCCCGACATCGTGGCGCGAGCCGCTTACGCCCGCTCCATGACGCGGCCGGGGCTGGGCTCTCTCAACATCGCCGCCCCGACCTTCGAATATACGACAAGGACAGTCGGCAATCTCGGCAATCCGGACCTCAAGCCGTACCTTTCCAACGATTACGACGTCGGGCTGGAATGGTACTTCAGCAAGGGTGGCCTCGTCGCTGTCGGCCTGTTCAAGAAGGATATCATCAGCTCGCTCAGCACGGCGGTGGTGACCAAGCCGGTGCCGCAGGAATACTGGCAGGCAATCTATGCCGATCCCCGCTACGACGCCTCCTACAACGCGGACCCCGCCAAGGTTCCCTACACCTTCTTCCAGGCGGTCAACACTCCGGGCGGCAACAGCGTAAAGGGTGTCGAAGTTACGCTCAACGCGCCGTTCACGTTCCTGCCGGGCGTCCTGTCCTACTTCGGCGTGGCATCGAACTACACCCATGTATCCGCGCGGGATTCAACGGGACTTTCGCCCAATTCCTACAATTTCACGGGCTATTTTGACACCGGTAGCATGGGGGTTCGCGTTTCCGTCAACAAGCGCGACGACTATCTGCTGAGTGAACCGGGCGGAAACGGCCACGTTCAGGAGCGCAAATATGGTCCGACACATGTCGACCTGTCGGCCTATTACAACATCACGCCCAAGTTGACCCTGACGGTACAGGGCATCAACATCACGAACGAGAAGGAGCGGATCTACGGCACTGGCGATGGCAGCCAGTATCTGGTGCGTGAGTTCTCGCGGACGGGTGCGCAGTGGTTCGTCGGAGCGCGCTACCAGTTCTGACGATGACCGGGCCGTCCGCAAATCCCCTCGCGGGCGGCCCCCTTGCATGAAAGCGGCCGGTTGATGACGCTGTTAAGGATGGCACTCGCGGCGGCTGCAACTGCCTGCGGGCTGACAGGTTCGATGCCGGCAACCGCAAGAGAGGTGGACGACAGCTATACCGTCGCCCAGCGCTTCGAGCAGTACAGGAACCAGTACAGCGGGATCAGCTGGCCGGCAGTGACCCTTGCCGAGGGCCAGGAGATCCTGTTCGACCGTTCTTACAAGCGCCTGTCCGAGCGCAGCCTTGGCCTTGATGTCTTCCTGCCGTCGCAGAAAAGGCGGCTGGGCACTGCCCTGGTGCTGCTTCATGGAGGTGCCTGGCGATCGGGCGACAAGAGCCACTTCTACGCACTGGCCAGCCACCTCGCCGGACTGGGCCATACTGTCATCCTCCCCGAGTATCGCCTCGCGCCCGAGGCCCGTTACCCTGCCGGGATGGCCGACGCCGCAGACGCCTTGCGCTGGGTGCACGACAATGCGGCGCGCTTTGGCATCAAGCCCGATCGGGTAGCCGTGGGCGGCGCCTCATCCGGCGGACAGATGGCGGCTTTGCTCGCATATGATGCAAGGTTACGCACCGATGCGGCGGGCCGTGCAGCACCGGTCGCTGCTCTGGTCGATCTCGACGGGGTGCTCGACATGACCGATCCGCTGGCCTTGCAGTTCGAGAATGCGGCGGGCGACAAGTCGCCGTTTGCGCAATGGGTCGGCGGATCGTTCGAAAGCTCCCCGCAGACTTGGATCGAGGCGAGTGCTGGGCGTCATGTTTCGCAGACGTCTCCGCCGACCCTCATCCTGGGCAGCGGCATCCCGCGCTTCACCGCAGGGAGAGTGGCAGTGCTCGCGGCCTTGCAAAGTCATGGAACGCAGGCGGAAGTGTACGATCTGGCCAATGCGCCGCATGATTTCTGGCTTTTTGAACCATGGCTGACCCCCACTGCGCGCAGGATCGACCGGTTCTTGCGTGCGGTGATGGGCTTCGGCCAGAACGGGGACAGGCGATGAAGTTCTGCTTGGGAGTTCTGGCAGCTGCACTGCTCGGCGGAGCGCCCGTTCTGGCCAGTGCGGCAGCCGACACATACGCGGTTGCACACGACTGCACGCGCTCTGCCCTGCCTTGCTACACCTCGCTGCAGTTGGCGTTGGATGCGGCTGAACGGGATCACTCGGACCGGTGGATCGAGATCCGGGTCATGCCCGGCGATTACGAAGAGAAGCCCGTGATCAGGCGCAACCGCGTCAAGATCGTGGGCGCGGGGCGGAGCGTCAGCCGCATCCATTTCGGCGCCGTCGCACAAACGTCAGGCCGTTATCACCGCGCCAATTGGGGAACGCCGGGATCGGCCACGCTCACGATCAATGCCGCCAAAGTGAGCATTTCCGGCATCACGATCGAGAACACCTTTGACTATCTGGCCAACGATGCGCTGGCTGCCAGCGACGCGGGCAAGATTGCCAACCCGCAAGCCGTTGCGCTTCTTCTTGATGTGGCCAGCGACAGCGTGGCTATCGCCGATGCAGCGATACTCGGCTATCAGGATACCCTGTTCACCAACGGCGGCCGGGCCCGGATTGCGCGCTCGCTGATTGCCGGCAATATCGACTTCATCTTCGGCAACGGCCTGCTATTGATCGAGAACAGCGAAATCCGGACGAGGAAGAGAGCCGCGGAAATCGCCCCTGGCGATTTTCATTCCTTCGTTGCGGCGCCCTCCACGCCGCTTTCCCAGTCGACGGGCCTTGTGATCTACCGCAGCCGCCTGACGCGCGAGGCGGGCGTGCCGGACGCTTCTGTCGCGTTGGCCCGACCATGGCACCCGACAAAGCGCTTTGCCGATGGCCGCTACGCCGATCCTGAAGCTGTCGGCCATGCGCTGTTTGTCGATTGCCACATGGACGCGCATATTCACCCCGACCACTGGGCGCCGATGAATGGAACCTCGAGGGACGGCACCATGAGCACCGTCTTCCGCCCGCAAGACGCGCGCTTTGCCGAAAGAGGCTCGACCGGTCCCGGAGCGGCGTCGAAGCCAATCGGGATGACCTGGAGCGACGCACGTTCCCTGCAGGACATCAGGCAGGAATTCGCCGGTATCGCGCTCGGCCACTAGCGGACCTCAGCAGATCTGCCCCACACTTGCCCGCCAACGGCCGGAGTATGGGGCCAATCAGGCTATTGCGGCCGCCAACGGCTGGTAAGCAGCCCGCCATCACCGAACAGCGCGATCATGGGATTGTCGCTCTTGACGGCGCGGGAGAGCTTGTCGGCCATGGGGTCGTCAACGGGTCCGTTGTGGCCTTGCAGATGGTGCACCCATGCGGCCAACCCCTCGCGGATGGCGGGGCAGGTCCGGCCCTGCTGCTCGTTGTGCTTGAGGGTTTCGAGCCAGCGCTGCGGAACCTTCTGCGAACCGTCCATGGCGATCTGGATCAGGCGGTGGTTGAGGCTGGGGTTGGCGAAGCGGGCGATGAGTGCGTCGGCATAGGCATCGAGGTCCTGATTGGGCGCTGGCGTGATGGTAGGTGCAGCTTCTTGCCGCATCAGTTGCTCGGCAAGCGCGCGCAAGTCCGGATCGGCAATCGCCTCGTGGACGTACTCGTGGCCAGCGCGCAGCCCGCAATAGGCCAGCAGCGAGTGCGCGCCGTTTAGCATCCGCAGCTTGGCCGTCTCGTAGGGGCCGACTTCGGATACCAGTTGCGCGCCAACGTCTTCCCAGCGCGGGCGAGCGCCGGCAAAGCGATCCTCGATCACCCATTGGCTGAACGGTTCGGTGACGACGCAGGCCTGGTCCTCAAGGCCGCCCAGAGCCTTTGCCACCATTGCCCGGTCTTCGTCCGTCGTGGCCGGCACGATGCGGTCGATCATCGTCGAGGGGCAGGTGCAGTTTGCCGCGAACCATGGCACCAGATCGGGCTCGTGCCGCTCAAGGTACTGCAGCATCAGGCTCTCGAGCTTCGCACCGTTGTCGGCAAGATTGTCGCACGAAAGCAGCGTCACGCCGGGAAGCCCCGCCTTGGCCCGCGCCAGCAGGCCCTGCGTGACGAAGTAATAGAAGCTCAGGCTGTGCGCGAGATCGAAATCGAGAGTTGCGTCGGCGCGGCGGCAATAGCCCTTCTCGGTCACCGTCAGGCTGACGATGCGGGTGGCAGGTGCAGCCACGGCGGCAATCACCGCATCGGGCTCCTCGCTCGCCACCAGCACGCCCCGCACCGATCCCACGATGCGCAGGGCCGCTTCATCGGCCGATTGCTCGGCCACGGTGTAGAGCCCGCCTTGCGGGTTCATCTGCCGCGCCACGCCGGGCGAGCGCAGCGAGACACCGGTGATCATCCAGTCACGGTCACCAGCATTCATCGCCGCATCGGTGTACCAAGCCTGATGCGCGCGGTGGAATGCGCCGATGCCGAAGTGGACGATGCCAACCTCTTGGCTTTCGCGATCGTAGAGCGGGCGAGCAACCTCAGCGGGCAGGGCTGCCAGCGTGTCCGGGGACAGGCGCTTCACAGGTTATAGGCCTTCTTGGCGAGGTTGTACGACAGGTCCTGCGCCAGTTCGGCCGCTTCCCAGTCCTCGATGCGGTGTTCGGCAACAAGCTGCGCCAGGAAGCCGCAATCGATGCGCCGGGCAACGTCGTGCCGCGCCGGGATCGACAGGAAGGCGCGCGTATCGTCGTTGAAGCCGACAGTGTTGTAGAAGCCCGCCGTCTCGGTGGTCATCTGGCGGAAGCGCTTCATGCCTTCCGGGCTGTCGTGGAACCACCATGCCGGGCCAAGCTTGAGGCAGGGGTAGTGCCCGGCCAGCGGCGCCAGTTCGCGGGCATAGGCGCTCTCGTCCAGCGTGAACAGGATGATCGAGAGGTCTTGGCTGTTGCCGAAGCGGTCGAGCAGCGGTTTGAGCGCATGGACGAAGTCGGTCCGCGTCGGGATGTCGGCGCCCTTGTCGCGCCCGAAGCGTTCGAACACGGCAGCGTTGTGGTTGCGGAACGATCCGGGGTGGATCTGCATGACGAGGCCATCGTCAAGGCTCATCGCCGCCATCTCGGTCAGCATCTGGGCGCGGAACAGTTCGGCATCGGCCGGGGTAGCTTTGCCGGCCACGACCTTGTCGAACAGCGCCGCTGCCTCGCTGGCAGACAGGTTGGCGGTTGCTGCCGTGGGATGGCCATGGTCGGTGCTGGTCGCGCCCATCGCAGCGAAGAAGGCGCGGCGCTGGCGGTGCGCGGCAAGGTAGCCGGTCCAGCTGCGGCAATCCTCGCCGGTCAGCCCCGAGAACAGGTCGAGGTTGGCCTGGAAGCCCTCAAACTCGGGATCGATCACCGGGTCGGGGCGATAGGCGGTGATGACCCGGCCCTGCCACCCGCCCTCGCGCGCATTCTCGGCGCGGATCGCGGCGTGATGCTCCAGCGTGTCGAGCGGGCTCTCGGTCGTGGCGATCACCTCGATGTTGTAGCGATCGAACAGCGCGCGCGGGCGGAACGCATCGGAGCCGAGCTTTTCGGTGATCGTGTCGAAGTAGAGGTCGGCCGTCTCGGCGCAAAGCTGCACGCTCATGCCGAAGGCCTCGGCAAAGACCCAGTCGAGCCACATGCGCGAAGGCGTGCCGCGGAACAGCCAGTAGCGCTCGGCAAACAGCCGCCACGCCGCGCGCGGGTCCACGCCCTTGTTGCGCACGCCGAGGTCTTCCAGCGCCACACCTTGCGAATAGAGCATGCGGAACACGTAGTGGTCCGGCACCAGCAGCAGGTCGGTGGCATTGCCGAACGTCGCGTTGCCGGCAAACCAGCGCGGATCGGTATGACCGTGCGGGCTGACGATCGGCAGACACGCCACGCTGGCGTACAACTCACGCGCAATGGCGCGCACCGAGGGATCGGCCGGCAGCAACCGGTCGGGATGAAGCTCAAGCGTGCGGGGCATCAGTCGTCCAGTGCAGTGAAGGTGAAGTTGCTGAACCTCGTCTCGCCGGGGCCTGCGGCGTAAAGGCCGGGCCGCAGCATCAGGAAACCGCCGCGCACGTTATGATGATAGCCTGAGACTTCCATCCCGCGGTCGAACTTGCGCCATGTGCGTCCGCCATCGCCCGAAGTGTGATAGCTGACGATATGGCGGCGGTTGGTCACCCGCATTCGCATGGCAGGGCCGTGCGGATTGGCCGGCCGGCCGCGCTCCATCCCGTACTGGTGCGTGACGAAGCGCTCCCGGTCGAAGCCGAGCCCGGCATAAAGCTGGTCGTCATAGAACAGCACGAGGCCTGCAGTGGCGCCCTCGGCCAGTTCGATGTCGCACTCGAACTGATAGGACGTATCTCCAGCGATCAGCAGCAGTGGCGAACCGGACGACGGGGCCTGACCCTTGCCCTTGAAGAACAGGGTCTTGTCGGCAACGCGCACGCGGTCCGCTTCATCCGGCGCCGGGCGGAAAAACGACCATTTTGTGCCAAGTTGCAGCGAGCTGAAATCGTCGCTCAGCGGCATGCCGTGGGGAAGCGCCTCGCCCCTATCGGCTTGGCCAAGGGGTGGGAGAGATCGCCGCCTTTCATGTGGAACCAGCCATCGGCAGTCCATGCGACGGGATCGAGCAGGCACTGGCGGCCCAGCGTCCAGAAGCCGTTCTCGAAACCGTGATAAAGGCTCCACCACGATCCGTCCGGAGCTTCGACGAGGCTGGCGTGGCCGCGCGACCACCACGCCTCGCGCACGTCGGTGGTGCGGACGAGCGGGTTGCCTGGGTGCTGCTCCCAAGGCCCGTGGATCGACCTGGACCGGGCGGCAATGACCATGTGCCCCGTGGGCGGGCCAGCGGTGCCACCGACGGCAGTGAGCATGTAGAACCACTTGCCGACGCGGTGAATCTTCGGCCCTTCCGGGGAAAAGCCTTCGACGTCCCATTCATCGGGGTATCGCCATGGGTCGTAGACATGCTCTACCGGCCCGGCGAGCTTGAGGCCATCGTCCGAAAGGCGCACGCGATCGCCGCCGGACAGGAACAGCCAACGCGAACCGTCTTCGCCGACCGCATGGCACGGGTCGATATGGTCGTGCAGGCCGAGCGGGACCGGATCGCTCCACGGCCCGTCGATATGATCGGCATGGGTCACGTAGATCTCGTTGCGCGGAAGAGCCTTCACCGGGATGTACAGGAAGTAGCGTCCGGCGTGCTTCTCAAGGCTGACCGCCCAGACCGATCCGATGTTCCTGTGCAGCGCAGGCTTGCGCGGTTGCCAGTTCACCAGATCGCGCGAGTGCCAGATCAGCAGCCCGGGATAGCTCTCGAAGCTGGAGAAGGTGAGGTAATAGTCCTTGCCGTCCTTGAGGATCGCAGGGTCCGGACGGTCGCCCGAAAGGATCGGGTTCAGGAACGTGCCGTTGCCCAGATCGGCAACGCGCTGGTTGTCGAAGCCCCGGTGCCGCGAGGAGATCTGACGCGGCGCCGGGGCAGGTGCGGCGCTTGCCCCGAGAGGTGCGGCAAGGCCGAAGGAGGCAAGACTGAAGGAGGCATGGGCAGCAGATTTCAGGGCATCGCGGCGATTCACGGTCATAGTGCCAGTCCCGTAGTGCGCGCCCATGCCCGCCAGAGCTCAGGCCAGACTTCGACCGGCTTGCCGATTGCCTTGCGCAGGCCAAAGCCATGGCCGCCGAATTCGAACAGGTGGGTCTCCACGCGCACGCCTTGCGCCTTGGCGGCGGCGCGAAGCAGCAGGGTGTTGTTGACCGGCACCGCGTCATCGTCCTCGGCATGAAGCAGGAACAGCGGCGGGGCATCGCGCGGCATGTTGCGGTGAGGGGAATGCGCAGCTTCCACCGCCGGGGCGGCGGCCTTGCCGACCAGCCGTTCGCGTGAACCGGGATGGGCATCGGGCGCGGACATCGAGACCACGGGATAGATCGGCGCGGCGCTGTGCGGTTTGGCCGACAGCGCGTCCGCTGCATCGACCGGGCCATAAGTCTTCGCCGCAAAGCGCGTGGCCAGATCGGCGCAGAGATGACCGCCGGCAGAAAAGCCCATGGCCGAGACGCGTTCGGGGTCGATTGCGAAATCCCCCGCACGGTGGCGGATCACGCGCATGGCGCGTTGCGCGTCGGACAGGGCGACATCGGGGCCTGCCGCCCAGCCTTCCCCCGGCAGGCGATAGAACAGGACGAAGGCGGTGAAGCCACGGGCTGCGAGCCAGCGGCCCATCTCGTACCCTTCCTTGTCAACCACCACCCAGCGATAGCCGCCGCCCGGTGTGATCAGAACCGCAGCGCCATTCGGGCGGTCTGGACGAAAGACCGCCATGCGCGGACGAGATATGCCGAACACGGCCCGATCGGTAACGAGGCGGTCGATCGAACGCTCCTGCACGGTTTCGACCAGTGCCTTGACGGGTTGGCCTGGCGCGCCGCCCGGCCAAAGATCGATCGTCTCTGACGGCTGCGGCAGGCCGGGAGGCAGAGGGCCTCCGGGAACATTCGGCGGCGTCGTCTGGCCACGCGCTGCCGCGCCGAGGCCGAGAGATAAAAAAGAAGCCGCCATGAAGTATCGACGATCGAGCGATCCTGCGACAGTCATGGCAGCTCCTTCTAAGTTGCCGGGCGCGGGAGGGGTGCGCCCGGCAGGGTGGGTCGTCAGTACTTGAAGCGGGCACCCACCAGGATGTTGCGCCCGTAGTGATTGTTCTCGTAGTTCCGGTTCGCGTCGATGTCGGTGTAGCGATAGCGGTAGGTATCGAGCAGGTTGTTGCCCTCGACCGAGAGTTCGACCCAGTCGGTCAGCTTGAACCGCATCGATGCGTCGAGATTGAACATCGACCCGTAGCCTTCGAGCACGTTGCCGGTGCCGCTCGCCCCCTCGTGATAACGACCGCGATACGTGCCCATGACGCGTGCCGAGAAGCGGCCGTCGTCATAGTACAGCGTGCCGTTGAACGCCTGCTTGGAGACGTTGGCCAGAGCCGCAGTCCTGTCGACGTTGACCAGTGCGCCGCCCGGCGCGGTCGCCGGACCCTGCAGCGTGTAGGTTGCATCGCTGTCGATGAAGGTCGCGTTGGCGATGATGCCGAAGTTGCCGAGGAAGCCTTCGGTGAAGATCTTGAACGGGATCTGTGCGGCCAGTTCGATACCCTTCAGCTTTGCACCGGTGCCATTGACAGTGGTGGTCAGCGTCCAGATTGGCTGGTTCAACAGGGCAGGGTTCAGCGCGGCCGGCGATGAGGGATTCAGCACCGAAACCGGCAGACCCGTCTGTGCGAAGGTCGCCTCGGTGATTGCTGCGCTCTGCGTGAAGCTCGCCACTTCCTTGATGAAGCCCGCCACCGAGATCAGCGCCTGCGGGGCGAAATACCATTCGATCGACAGGTCGTAGTTGGTGGCCTGGAACGGCTTCAGGAACGGGTTGCCGCTGTTGACGCGGAAGTTGAACCCGTCTGCCGAACCACCCGGCGTCAGCGAGCCGAGTGTTGGGCGCGTGATCACTTCGGCAACTGCACCGCGAACGATCAGGTCTTCGGTCGGGTAGAACGCGATGTTCGCCGAGGGCAGCCAGTTGTCGTACGACCGCTCGACCGTAGCCTGCGTGCCGCTGACGAGGCCGTAGGAGGACTGTTCGGTCTTCACATAGCGGATGCCGGCGTTGAGCGCATAGCGCAGGCCCAGCAATTCGCCCTTGCCGTCAAACTGCAGGTAACCGCCCTTGGTGGTTTCCTGAACCCCGCGAATGTTGCCCGCATCGGCAACCAGCGCGCGGTCATAGAGCTTGGTCAGCGCCGTGGTGGTTTCGAGATTCGGCACCAGCCAGGCGTTGGTGTTGCCTGCCGGCTGCCCGGCGTTGCCGAGGTTGAACATCTGCGCCAACTGCGCGGTCACCGGGATGCCGTACACCGCGGTGGGGCCGAAGACCGACGAGGCCGAGCAGGTGATCGTGCCGAGTACCCGGTCAAGTCCGCCATTGCCACACACGGCGGTGTCGCGGGTGTAGGATTCGGTATCGAAATTGAAGCGGCGCCACATTGCCCCCGCCTTGACGGTGAAGCCTTCGGCAACGTCCCATTCCGTGCGGAATTGCACAGTCTTGAACTTGTTCACCACAGTCGATGGGCGGTCACGGATTTCGGCAAGCTGGAAGTTGGCCGGATCGGTCACGCTGGTGCCGAAGGTCAGCTTCGGGCGCTTCATGTCCGTGTAGTCGAAGCTGTAGCCTTGCGCGTCGCGATCATCGAAGATCATCGTGGTTTCGACCGGGATGTCGGCATCCGATTTCGAGAAGCCGCCGAGCACCGTGAAGCGCAAGGTATCCGACAGGTCCTGGTCCCACGTGCCGCCAACCTGATAGAACTCGGTCTTGCTCTTGCGCAGGTAATGTTCGGTGCGGACCCAAGCATCGTTGAGCGTTGCGGAGATCATGTTGTTGTTGGCATCGTAAACCGGGTTCACGACGTTGATCGAACGCTCGTTGCTGCGCAGCAGGACTTCGCCCCACTGCTCTTCGCGATCGGCGTTGAAGCGGGAGAATAGCCCATCGATCGAGAACTTGGTGGCATCGCTCGGGGCGAACTGGACCGAGCCGGTCAGGCCGAGGCGCTCGCGGTCGTGCTTGACTTCGCCGTAGCGCGGGATGCGTGGGTGGAAGGCAAGGGCAGCCTTGTTACACGCGGCGCTGCTGACGTAGGTGCCGCCGCTGTTCGGCGTCGTGAAGCAGTTGGTACCATTGACAGAGTCAAAGCGGGCCTGGGACCAGCGCACGGTGTTGTTGCCGAGCTCAAGGACCTTGGTCTTCTGGTACGCGGCAGAAAGCGAGACGCCGAAGGTGCCGGCATCGTTGCGCCAGCTGAGCAGACCGGCGAGACGTGGGCCAACGTAGTCCGACAGGTCGTTGTATGTGCCGACAACCGAGGCGACGCCGGTGAAGCCGGCCTTGCCAGCCAGCGGGTTGCCGGTGTTGAGATCGACCACTGCGCCCAGCGAACCTTCATCGAGGCTGGCCTCGGCAGTCTTGTGGACGACGATCGAGCTGAACAGCTCGGAGGCGAAGACGTTGAAGTCGAACGCGCGGTCGCGGTTCGCCGAAGCGCCGTCGGTCGAGGTTGCCACGGTCTCGAGGCCGTTGACGCGGACGCGGGTGAACTGGCTGGACAGACCGCGCACCGTGATTGCGCGGCCTTCACCGGCATCGCGCGAAATCGAGATGCCGGGGATGCGCTGGAGCGATTCAGCAAGGTTCTGATCGGGGAACTTGGCGATGTCTTCGGCGACGATTGCATCGACGGCGCCGACGGCGTTCTTCTTGACGTTTATCGCTGCCTGGAGCGACTGGCGGAAGCCGGTGACGACGATCGCATCATCGGGTGCTGCATCGTCTGCGCCCACTTGCGCTTCAGGCGCCGCGACCGCTTCCTGCGCCTGTGCGAGGCTGCTTGCCGCGAGCGCACCGCTTGCCAGCAGTGCCATCCTGAACAGCGATGTGCGCGAAACTGAAGTAAGCATGATGAATCCCCTCATTGCCCTTTTCGGGGCTATTGATACCGGTGTCAAAGGGGGAAGACGCAAAGCGCCAACCTTCCTGTGCACCACTGCTCCCGCAAGCCGGCCCTGCTACCAACATGACACCGACCATTGATCCGGTCCCGTAGTGATCACGCCCGCCAAGGCTTGGCGCGTCATCAAGGTAACCGGTGTCATTATTTATTGCCCTTGCTTCGCGCCTCTGTCAATAACCATGCCAATGGGAGAATCTGCGATGCACCAGAGACTGCAAAAGTTCACGATTTCGGCCATTTTCGCCAGTCTGCTGGCAACGACCGCCTGGGCAGAACCGCACCCTGCCGATCCGACGAGGGGCGGGGCCACCGGGCGAATCATCCGCGTTACCACGCTGGCTAAGGCCGGCCCCGGATCGCTTGCCGAGGCTCTTGCCGCAAAGGGTCCGCGCACCGTCGTGTTCGAGGTCGGCGGCACGATCGACATGGGCCGCGACACGCTGGAGATCACCGAGCCGTTCCTTACGGTGGCCGGACAGACCGCACCTTCGCCGGGAATCACGATCATCAAGGGTGGCATCGATCTGAAGACCCACGACGTCATCCTCTCCCACTTGCGCGTGATGACCGGCGCCGATGGTCAGGCCAAGCTTTCAGGCTGGGAGGCCGACGCTTTCTCGACCGTGGCGGCGCACAATGTCGTTGTCGAACATTGCAGCTTCCTGTGGGCGCTTGACGAGAACATGTCCGCATCGGGCCCGCGTTTCACCGGCAATACCGTGGCTGAATGGCGCGCCGGCACGAGCCATGACATCGTCTTTCGCGAGAACATCGCAGCGGAAGGGCTTGCCAACGCCAGCCATCCCAAGGGCGAGCATTCCAAGGGTTCGCTTATCCACGACAATGCAACGAACATCACGTTCTACCGCAATGTCTGGGCGCACAATGTCGAGCGCGCGCCGCTGGTAAAGGGCGGGGCGCAGGTCACCATGATCAACAACGTGATCTATAATCCCGGCCACCGCGCGGTGCACTACAACCTGATGAATCTCGAATGGACCGGGCACGATTACGTCACCGGTGAGATCACTGCAGTGGGCAACGTAATGCGCGGCGGCAACGATACCGATCCGGGCCTGCCGTTCCTGATGCTGGGTGGCGATGGCGATCTCAAGTACTTCGGCAAGGACAACCGCGCGGTCGACCGCCACGGCAATGCGCTCCCGCAGTTCGGCCGCTATGGCGAGACGCGGGCCAGGCTGATCACCGCAAAAGCGCCTTTGACCAACCTCTCTCGTTACAGCGCCCTGCCTTCGGGCGAGGTTGAGACGTCCGTTCTGCAGACGGTCGGTGCGCGCCCGTGGGATCGCGCGCCTGATGATATCCGCGTGCTGTTCTTCGTCGCCGAAGGGCGTGGCGACATTATCGACGACGAGAAGGAGGTCGGTGGCTATCCACATCCCGTGGCCACCTTCGCGCCTTTCGTCGAGGACGACTGGAACCTCGATACGATGACGCCGAAATCGGGCCGATATCCGGGCCAGAAGGCCGGGCCGCAAGAAAAGCTCTCCACCCGAGATGCCGGGATGCGCCAGCCGTGAGCGCGATCGTCGCCCTGATGCTTGCCGCCGCGCCACCCATGGCGGTTGTCGATGAGGCGGACACCATGCGGCGGGAACCCCCACCGCATGGCAACATCGGCATGAGCACTGCTTGGCGGATCAGCGACGCGGTGCCTCAGCCGCGCCGCATGGAATTCCGCCGCCGCACGCTGGATGTCGGGGCAGCAATCGGCGAACATCCCATCGCGCACGACGAGGTCTATTACGTTCTCGAAGGTGAGGGCGAAGTCGTGTCCGACGGGCAGCGTGCCGTGCTCAGGAAGGGCATGACCGCCTACCTCTACGAGGGAGCGGTCGTCGGCATCACGCAGCGCGGGGACGCGCCTCTCGCGCTGATCATCAGCTACCCGGTTGAACGTAAGGCGCCGTAGCCCAGAGTTCGCGCTCCCAACGGCGGGGATCATTGACGGTTTCGGCCCGGCCGTCCGAAACGACCAGCGTTTCCCGGGCAGGCAGGGTGTAGGGCATCCACGCCGCCAGACCGGGCTGTCCGGTCCTGGCAAGGCCGGTGAATGCCTGCATCAGCAGGTTGCTGGTCGTGCGTGCGCCTGCATCCGTCCCGCTCATGCTGCCGGGCGCATCGAGCGTGCCGAAGACGTAAGGGATGTCATCGGTGTGGGCGGCACCGCGCAAGGGATCGCGCGGAGACGGGCGGTCCAGCTGATAGACCCAGGTGGCTTTGGCACCAGCTTTCGCCCTCTCGTCCGCCTCGATCACCTGCCCGGGCCAGGAGCGGCCGGCCGTGGTCGCGGAATAGAACACCTGCTCGGGCGTCCATTGCGGATAATGTGTGCGGTACTGCCCGACGACCCAATCGACATCGAGGTCAATCTTGATCTCAGGTGCGATCCGGGCGGCAAGGTTGTCCCAGGTCAGCCCCTGCAGCTTCGGCCCGCGTGGATCGATGAAGGCCCGCGTTTCCTCGCGCGCATTGCCGAGGATCATCGGTATGCTCAGCGACTGCGGCGCCGCATCCGGCCAGAACGGATGGCGGGGCAGGTTGGTCATGTCCAGAACCGGCCCCATGTAAAGGCTGCCACCCATGATCGGATCGGTTGTGGCGAGGCCTTCGACGAGTTGTTGCACAGGCATCGTCCGCAGCGTTTCCACGTCATCGGGGCGCAGCTTCAGCGCTGCGAGCAGGGCAAGCGTCCGCTTCCATGCGTTGCCCGGTCCGCTCGCCACAACTTGCTGGCCGCTCATCGTAGCCGCCGCGTGGAACAGGCCGTCAGCCGCCGGCATTGCCATCAGCGTTGCAATCTTGGCGCCGCCACCTGACTGCCCGAAGACCATGACCCGCGCCGGATCTCCACCGAACGCCACTATGTGATCGCGTACCCATTGCAGCGCGAGGATCAGGTCCAGCTGTCCCAGATTGCCGCTATCGGCAAACCGCGGTCCGAATGGCTTGAGCCAGGCATAGCCCAAAGCATTGAGCCGGTGGTTGACGGTGACCACGACGACGTCGCCTTGCGCTGCCAGCGTCCCACCGTGCGTCAGCGGATCGGTGACCGTGCCGTTCGAGTAGGCACCGCCGTGGAAGTAGACCATGACCGCACGCCGCGCTCGCGGATTGGCGTCCGGCGTCCAGACATTGAGGAACAGGCAGTCCTCGCCCTGCGCCATGTCGGGATTGCCGCGTTGCGGAGCAATCGGAGCGAAGCTCTGGGCCCTTGTCCGCGGCCCCTGCCAAGGCTCCGGCACGGCGCGTGCGAACCGCTCTGCGCGGCCATAGCGAATGCCCTTGAAGGCGAGCACGCCATCCTCGCGCAGTCCGGTAAAGCGCCCTGCCTGCGGGTCGCGGGCTTTGCCCAGAACCGGCGATGCAACCAGTGCCGCACTTGCGCCCAGAAGCGCGCGCCGGGTCAGTTCACCGCCTGACATCGCCACCTTCGGCACTGAACGCAGCGAGTTCGCTCGGCCTGATCAGACAGAAGTCGCCGGGGACAGAGTGTTTGAGCGCCGCAAGCGCAAGGCCGCATTCGGCCATGGCCTGAGCATCGCCCCCCTGCAGGTAGCGGTGCAGCACTCCCGCAGCAAAAGCGTCGCCTGTCCCGATACGGTCGATGATGCCGGTAACGTCGATCTCGGCAGTTTGATGCTTTGACCCGCGCGCGTCGACGCGGGCCGCGATGCGATGGTGATCGCTGTTCAACACTTGTCGCGCGGTCGAGGCGACCAGCTGCAGGTTGGGGAACGCGGCAAAGGCTGCTTCCACCGCCTCGCGCCGCCGTTCGGCGCCATCGCCAGAGAACGTCTTGCCGAGCAGCAGCGAAATGTCGCGGTGGTTGCCGATCAGCAAGGTTGCTGCACTTACCAGTTCCGTCAGCACGGCGCGCGGGTCGCTGTCCCAGCTTTCCCAGAGCTGGGCGCGGTAATTCCCGTCGAGGCAGATCGGCACGCCCGCGCTTTGCGCTGCGGCCACGGCCGCGCGGACAAGTGCCACGCCCTTGGGACCGAGCGCAGGAGTTATGCCCGACAGGTGCAGAAGGCTGGCCCCTTCAAGCGCGCCAGCGAAGTCGAACGCCGTTGCATCCGCCTGCGCAAACGCCGACCCTGCGCGATCGTATGTGATCGACGAAGGTCTGAGGCCAGCGCCCGGCTCCATGAAATAGAGCCCCATGCGCCCGGGCCCACGGGCGACGAAGCGAGTATCGACTCCACCCGCGCCGAGTTCCGCCCGCGCCCTGTCACCAAGGGGATTTTCAGGCAGCAGCGTGACCATGCGGGTCGCGTGCCCCAGCGAGGCCAGCGCGACGGCCACGTTGGCTTCCGCCCCGCCGACGACCATCTCGAGGCTCTGCGCCTGGACCATAAGCCGCGCGCCGGGTGGCGAGAGCCGCAACAGCATCTCGCCAAAGCAGACGACGTGACCGGCCAGCAGCGCGTTCGCAGTCACCGGGCCAGCCAGCCGCCGTCGACGGCCAGCACGTGTCCCTGCACGTAATCTGCCGCGCTGCTGGCAAGGAACACCGCTGCCCCGCCGATGTCGGCAGGGTCGCCCCAGCGTCCCTCGGGGATGCGCTCCATGATCTGGCGGTTGCGCGTCTCGTCGGCTTGCAGGGCTGCGGTATTGTTTGTCGCGATATAACCGGGCGCGATGGCGTTGACGTTCACGCCCTTGGCCGCCCATTCGCAGGCGAGCAGTTTGGTGAGGCCGGCAACGCCGCTCTTGCTCGCGGTATAGCTTGGCACGCGGATGCCGCCCTGAAAGCTCAGCATGGAGGCTATGTTGATGATCTTGCCGCGGCGTCCGGTGGCCTCGCGATTGGCGATCATGAGGCGGCCCGCTGCCTGCGAGAGGAAGAACACCGACTTGAGGTTGGTGTCGACCACTGCGTCCCAATCCTCCTCGGTGAAGTCCACCGCATCGGCCCGGCGGATGATGCCCGCGTTGTTGACCAGCACATCCAGCCCGCCCAGCGCGGAGACCACCTGTTCGACTACGGCCTGCACGGGCTCGATCGTCGAAAGATCGGCACCAACCAGCTCGCACTTGCGCCCCAGTGCCCTCACTTTGGCTGCGGTTTCCTCGGCAGGCGTGCGGCCGACAGCGGCAATGTCTGCCCCGGCCTGCGCCAGCGCCACGGCAATGCCTTGGCCGATACCAGTGTTGGCGCCGGTGACGACCGCGACGCGGCCCGATAGATCGAACAGGTTCATCGTTATCCTCTCCCCTGGATCAGGGGTCAGGCCGAAAGGCCACGCAGGTAATCGGAGATCGCTTCGTCCTTGCTGTTGGCATAGAACAGTTCGGCGAACTTTTCCCCGGCGATCGCGGCCTTGAGCAGGTCCTGATCGACGGTCTTGAGCACGGTCAGCATGTCACGGCACGATGCTTCCTTGAGACCTTTGAGGATGCCGCGATTGGTCTTCATGATCGCCGCGCGCTCCTTGGGGTAACCGAGGCCACGCTCGCCATCGAACAGCTTGCGATAGACGTCCTGCAGGTTCAGTTCGGCGGCCCAGCCAAAGCCCTTCGAATAGGGCATCGAGATGGCGTTGCCGTCGTTGATCTGGCCGAACAGGAACGCGTCGGTCGGATCGATCACCAACCCGCAGAACACGCCCGGCATGCTGTTGGCAGCAAGCATCGAACCCATGCCCGTGCCACAGCCGGTCACCACGAAGTCGGCTGCCCCGGAGTTGAGCAGGATGCCGGTCAGCAGACCGTTCATCACGTAGGTCAGCGAGGCTTTGTCCTCGGGCGAATACATGCCGTAATGGTGAACCTCATGGCCGAGCGGCTCTGCGACAGCGGCCAGCGATTCGTGGACAAGGCTCGCCTTGGCGGCCTGGCTGTTCTCGATGATCAATGCGATTTTCATGGAAATTCCTCTCGCTCCGGCCAATTTGACCCGGCAGTGTGACGCGGCTTTGCCCTTAGGTAACCGGTGTCATTAAGTGAAGCAAGCCCATTCGTGCGCCATCTTCGCAAGTCTCAGCAGGTTGCGACGGAAGCCCGCTCGATCAGGTCGGAAAGGAAGTGCGAGGGTTGCCTGCGCGCCTCTGCCGGGTCGATCAGCTTGATCGCCGCAGCTCTCGCCATTGCCTGGATCGGCCAGCGCACGGTGGTGAGCGGGGGCCAGATATGGGCGGCGATGGCGGTGTCGTCGAAGCCGACGATCGAAAGGTCTTCCGGCACCGAAAGGCCGAGCGTCCGCGCCGCATGCAGCACGCCTGCGGCCATTTCATCGTTGCTCGCAAAGATCGCGCTGGGGCGGGGAGCAGCGGCGAGCAGCTTCCTGCCTGCGGCAATTCCGGTCTCGAACGTGTAGTTGCCCTCGGCCATGATGGCTTCGTCCAGCGGGATTCCCGCCTTCTCCAAGGCATCGCGATAGCCCAGCGAACGCTCGGCAGCGGAGCGGAAGCCTTCGGGGCCTGCGACGAAGCCGATGCGGCGGTGGCCTCGACCGATCAGATAGTCCACCGCTTGCGAAACCGCCTCACGGTCGTTTGACGCCACCATGTGCTCGTCCTCGTCAAGCTGGACAGAGCCCATGCGCACGTAGGTCACGCCCAGATCCTCGCACAGTTCTGCAAGCGCATCGTTCTCGGAAATTGGCGGCAGCAACATCACGCCGAACAGGCGCTGCTGTTCGAGAAATGCGCGCACGTCGTCGAGCATTTCGGGCGAGCGGCGATTTACGGGGCGAACAACCAGCGCGAACTCGGTATCGCGGATCGCGGAAAGGATGCCTTCCTGAACTCCCAGGACCATCTGCGCGTTGGGGTTGTCGTGAATCAGGCCGATCAGGAAGTTGCGGCGCAGGGCCAGGGCCCGGGCTTGCGGGTTGGGTACGTAGCCCAGTTCCGCAATCACCGCCTCGACCTTCTCGCGCGTGGCATCGTTGAGCAGCGGCGACCGGTTGATCACCCGGCTGACGGTTTTCTTCGAAACGCCTGAAAGGCGCGCCACGTCGTTAATTGTCGGCTTGCCGTCTTTCGACTTCTTCACACGTTGTCCCGTCGATCCAGGCCCCTCTCACTGTGACTTACACCGGTGTCAAGGCAGTGCAGCGTTCCTAGCCGGTTCTTGCCAGACTTTGCAATGGGCCACGCGTCTTCGCCATTGACACCGGTTACCTAAAGTCTATCCAGAGACAGCGCCATGAAGGGCGTCTGTTGGGAGAGTCGCGGATTGTCTGTCGTCGTTGCCATGCCGGGCGTGCTGCGCGTTCACACGCTGGATAGCGTTGCGGTGGCGCTGCGTCCGCTTTTGACCGGGGCAGCGGTCGCGGTCGGTGGCGTCGCCCTGACGATCGAGGAAGACATCCCGCAGGGGCACAAGTTTGCCACGCGGGCCCATGCCGTCGGTGACCGTATCGTGAAGTATGGCTTGCCGATCGGCGTTGCCACCCAAGGCATCCGGGCCGGCGAACACGTCCACGTCCACAACGTGAAGACTGCCCTCGACGGCGAACAGGTCTATTCTGCCGAAACTGCACGCGGCGCAGCGGCTCTGGAAGCAGGCGATGCACCGATCTGGCGAGGATACCGCCGCGCCGATGGCCGTGCCGCGACGCGCAATGAAATCTGGATCCTGCCGACAGTGGGCTGCGTCGGTCGTACGGCGGAACAGGTCGCTCGTGCAGCCGAAGCGCGCCATGCCGGTCTTATCGCGGAGGGCTGTATCGATGGCATACACGCGTTCATTCACCCTCACGGTTGTTCGCAACTGGGAGATGATCTGGACGCGACCCGCGCGCTGCTGGCAGGACTGGCGGCCAACCCCAACGCGGCTGGCGTTCTGCTGCTCGGGCTGGGGTGTGAATCAAATCAGTTGAGCGCTTTGCTGGCCGCCCTTCCGCAAGCCGCGCGGTCCAAGGTCCGAACGCTGTCCTCGCAATCTGCCGGCGACGAACTGGCGGAGGCGGCAACGCTGGTAGACGAATTGGTCGAACTTGCAGCTTCCGTCCGGCGTGAGGACTTGCCGCTCTCTGCGCTGACCGTGGGGCTCAAGTGCGGTGGGTCCGATGGCCTGTCAGGTCTCACTGCCAACCCCTTGCTCGGCCGCTTCAGCGAACGCCTTGCCGCTTCAGGTGGCACGCCGATCCTCACCGAAATTCCGGAAATCTTCGGCGCCGAGCAGGCGCTGCTGAATCGTGCCGTCGATGCACCGACGTTCGCGTCTGCTGCTGCACTGGTGAACCGCTTCAAGCGGTACTACCTCGATCAAGGCCTCCCAGTGTCGGAGAATCCGTCGCCCGGCAACATTGCTGGCGGAATCACCACGCTCGAGGAAAAGTCCGCAGGGGCGGTGCAGAAGGCCGGCACCGCACCCCTCGCTTCGGTGCTGGATTACGGGGATCAGGCAATGGGGCCCGGCCTCGCCTTGCTCGAAGCGCCGGGAAACGATGCGGTTTCCTCCACGG
Organism: Novosphingobium sp. THN1; assembly: GCF_003454795.1. GTDB lineage: Bacteria > Pseudomonadota > Alphaproteobacteria > Sphingomonadales > Sphingomonadaceae > Novosphingobium. The sequence goes on along the minus strand of NZ_CP028348.1, from coordinate 272,868 downwards.
CGCTTGCCGCAGCAGGGGCTACGCTTTTGCTGTTCACGACCGGGCGCGGCACGCCGCTCGGCTTTCCGGTGCCGACGGTCAAGGTCGCCTCGAACAGGGCACTGGCACTGGCCAAGCCCCATTGGATCGATTTCGATGCCTCGCGCGTGCTCGATGAAGGCGAGGTGGCGGCAGATGCGGCTTTTCTGGAAACGCTCATCGCTATCGCCAGCGGACGGAAGACGGCTGCTGAACGCAGTGACCAGCGCGAGATGGCAATCTGGAAGAAGGGCGTAACGCTCTAACTATGTACCGCGGTCGGACGGCCGAGACTTGTGATTGACACCGGTTTCCTATAGGCAGCCGGGCGAATGAAGGACCAAGGGATGGGGACGGAATTGAACGAGAATGCGGATCAGGTTGCAGCGGCCTTCGTCAGCGCCCGCCACGAAGCCCGCGTGCTCGAAATCTACCCCGGCACTACGCCCCAGGCGCTCGACGATGCCTATGACATACAGGATCGTGCCATCACGATCGATGGGCGCCAGATCGTCGGCTGGAAAGTCGGACGCATAAATTCTCCTTTGGACGCATCGCTTGGCGCCAACCGCCTTGTCGGCCCGATCTTTGCCGACAGCGTCGTGGATGCCGATGCCGCCGATACTCCCGCGATGCCGGTCTACGCGGGAGGCTTCGCCGCCGGAGAGGCTGAGTTCCTTGTCCACGTCGCGCCGGGCTTCAAGGGTCCGGTTCCCGCCGACGACGCCGGCACGATCGCGATTGTCGATGATGTCCGCATCGGGATCGAGATCGCCAGTTCGCCGTACCCGGGCATCAATGCCGATGGGCCGACGGTTACCGTTTCCGACTTTGGCAACAACACCGGTCTGGTGCGCGGCGCAGCTCTGCCAAACTGGCAGTCGACCGACCTTTGCGCCATCAGGGTCAAGAGCGAGATCGACGGCATCGAAGTCGGATCGGCGACCGCTGCCGCAATGCTTGACGGACCCTATGGTGCGGTGCGCTTCCTGCTTGGCAACCTGCTGGCGCGTGGCTTCGATGTGTCGCAGGGCCTGTGGGTCTCCACCGGCGCCGTGACCGGCGTGCACGAAATCGCCGTCGGCCAGGAGTTTCGTGCGATCTTCGAGGGCCACGGCGAATTGACCTGCACGATCATCGCGGCGGCCCCCCGCTGAATTGCATTTGGCGGCATGGCCCGGAACGGGTTGGCCGCTTCGGGAGAGAAGCAATGGACCAGAACTTCAACCCGCCTGCCGCCTCTGCCAAGGCCGGGCGCTACCGCTGGGTCATCGTCGCCCTGCTGTTTGCGGCCACTGCGGTCAACTACATCGACCGCCAGATGATCGGCGTGCTCAAGCCGACGCTGGTGGCGGAGTTCGGCTGGAGCGAAACCGACTTCGCCCAGATCGTGTTCTGGTTCCAGGTCGCCTATGCCATCGGCTACATCGGCTTTGGCCGCATCGTCGATGTGGTCGGGGCCAAGCTTGGCTACACTATCGCCATCGTGGTCTGGACCGCCGGCCACATGGCCCACGGTTTCGCGACCGGTCTTGCCAGCTTTGCCGCTGCGCGCTTCGGCCTCGGCGTGGGCGAGAGCGGGAACTTCCCGGCTGGCATCCGCGCCGTAACCGACTGGTTCCCCAGCGTGAGCGTGCTTACGCGATCGGACTGTTCAATGCCGGTGCAAACGTCGGCGCCATCATCACCCCGCTGCTGGTCCCGGCGCTTGTGCTGTGGTTCGACTGGCGCGCCGCCTTTTTCATCACCGGTATCTTCGGCGTGGCCTGGCTCGCCGCCTGGTGGCTGGTCTATCGCCATCCTGCCGAACACCCGCGCGTCTCGCCGGCCGAACTTGCCTGGATCCAGCAGGACCCTGCAGACCCGGTCGAGCAGATCGGCTGGGCAAAGCTCCTGACCGTGCGCGAGACCTGGGCCTACGCGCTGGGCAAGTTCCTGATCGACCCGGTCTGGTGGTTCTTCCTGTTCTGGCTGCCCGGCTACCTGTTCGAGCGCTATGACATGGACCTCAAGACCTTCGGCCTGCCGCTCGCGGCGATCTACCTGATTTCCGATGGTGGATCGATTTTTGGCGGGTGGATGTCCTCGCGCCTGATCAAGGCGGAACGCACCCCCAACTTCGCGCGCAAGGCCACGATGCTCCTGTGCGCCGTGGCGGTCCTGCCGATCTGGTTTGCGCAGAGCATCGACAGCGTGTGGGCTGCCGTTCTCATCATCGGGCTAGCCACCGCAGCGCATCAGGCCTTTTCGGCGAACCTCTATACGCTGCCTTCGGACGTGTTCCCGCGCGGAGCAGTGGGTTCGGTGGTTGGCATTGGCGGCACGGTTGGAGCGCTCGGCGGCATGGGCATGGCGCTGTTCACCGGCTATATCCTCGACAAGACCGGCGGCTCATACGAAGTTCTGTTCGCCATCTGCGCCAGCAGCTACCTTCTGGCCCTCGCCGTCGTGCATGTGCTTAGCCCAAAGCTTAGTCCTGCAACTATCTAGGCGCCTCCGTCCCACAGAAAGGCCCGGCCAGCCCTGCTCCATGCCGTTCATGAGATCACGCCTGTTAAAAGCCCCGAGCCGGCAGTGCGAATGCCGGACAGCCGTGCCCGGCAAATCGCCGTGCGCAAACCGTCATGAAGGCCACTTGGCACTTTCAGCGGGCCCCATGAAGGCGGACCCGCTCTTTATCGACCCCTGACAGGCCGCCTCGGCGATCGCCTCTGCCATAGGGTCGTACGGCCCGGTCAGAACTGCTTCGAGATAGGTTGCCAGGCGCTTTGGATACTCTGCATCCCGTTGGGCGGTCGACGCCGCAGTTTTCCGGATTACCGGCAGCGCCGGCAGGGCTGCCTTGCCGATGCACGACAATGCATCGAAAGCCTGGATGCGAACCGGCATCGGTGATGGTTCGTCGGCCAATCGCGCGAGGACCTGCACGGCCTGTTCCGGCTTGCCGAGACCGACGAGGGTCTCGGCCACAACCACGCGGACATGATCCGATGGATCCGCCACCAAAGCCGTTTCAAGATCGCCGCGGACGGTAGCCGCTTCCCCGCCCAGCATCAGGAGTCCCCGCGCTGCCCAAAACCGGGTTGCTTCGTTGGAACTGCGCAACAGCTTGCGGAACCGGTTCACATTGCGCGGTTCGCGCTTTGCGGCTGCAGCAGCCAGCCGCATCAACGCAGGAAGCGGGTAAACCGCGCGATTGCGACTTTCAAAATAGCCTTCGCCGACGGACCCTTCAGGCAGGAACCCGTTGTCGTTAATCGCCAGCATATGCCGGTCAATCGCCTGGCGCAGCCTCCTCGCTGCCGCAGCGGCCGAGGGCGAGGTGATCAGGTTGTTCACTTCGTCCGGATCTGCCGATAGATCGTAAAGCTCCTCGAAAGCCTTCGGCTTGAAGAATGCTTCCTGCTTTGCGTTGAGCTTGCCCGCCAGATGCAGGGCATTCCATTGGCGATAGCTTTTCTGCACGCTCCATTCGTAACCCACGTGCTGCCCAAGAGGTCGATGTGGCAGGTAATTACGGATGTACCGCCAGCGGCCATCGGTGACGGTGCGCACCAGGTCGTAGCGCTCGTCCATGCGATCGCGGAAGCCAAAAGCATGTTTCTGCGGCTGACCGATGCGGTGCCCCAGCAGCGGGCGTCCGGTCATCTGCGGTGGCTGTGCCACTCCGGCAATTGACAGAAGCGTAGCAGGCAGATCGATCAGCGTCACCAGCGCGTCGATCGTGCTTCCGGGCATGGCGGGCGCGAGGTGCCGCCACTTCGGCGGTACATACACGACCAGCGGCACGCGCAAGCCTTCCTCGTAGCAATATCGCTTGGACCGGGGCAGTACTCCCCCATTGTCGCCGTAATAAAACACGATCGTGTCGTCAGCCAGACCATCGGCGTCGAGCTGCGCCAGCCAATTGCCGATCTCTTGATCCATGGCGGTCATGATGTTGTAGTAGTTGGCATAATCCTGCCGGATTGCCGGATCATCTGGCAGAAAGGCGGGGATGCGAACCTGGTCTGGAGTAACGGGACCGGCCATAGGGGCGCACATCTTGGACTCGTGGCTGGTGCCGGTGTTCATCACGCACAGGAACGGCTTGTCCTTGGGTGCCTTGCGCCAATGCCCTTCGACGCCCTGAATGTCCCAGATGGCCGCCGGGACGACATCGCTGTTGTAGTCGGTCTTCGGGTTGTTGATGCAGAAGTAGCCCGCCGCGCGCATCAGTTCGGGATAAGTGCGGAACGCTTGCGGCAGCTTGGCTTCGGCCCGCATGTGCTGGGCCGGCGAGCAGCTCTCGGGATTGACGCCGGTCAGAATGGCGAAGCGTGACGGCGCACAGACTGGCGCATTCGAATAGGCATTGCGGAACAGCACGCCCTTCTTGGCCAACGCGTCGATGTGCGGCGTATGGGCCAGCTTGTCCCCGTAGGCGCCGACATAGGGATTGTTGTCCTCACTCACCAGCCAGAGGATGTTCGGCAACGCGCGAGGGGTCTGGCCATGGGCTGCTGTGAGGCCCGCTGCCCCGAGTCCCAGAGCACCGAGGGCCATGGCTTGGCGGCGAGTGTGTAACATTTTGCGGCGCTCCCACTGCAGGCGCATGAATAACATTGATCAGCTTGCCCACCGGACCGGGGGCGGGTGGTCGGAAAGCTGGTGGCCGGCCCGGAGTGCGCAGGCCGGCCAAGCCAAAGCATTGGCCCGGTAAACCAGCTCACCGGGCCAATGCCATCTTAGAACCGGAAGCCGAGCGAGGCCACGAAATAACGGTCTGCATTCTTGGGACGGAAAGCGTAGACGTCAACAACGCTAAGGCTGTTACCGATGAGCGCAGACGTCGTGGTGGTCGTGTAGAAATTCTGGTTGAACAGGTTCTTCACGAAGACCGTCAGCGTGTAGCGCGAATCCGGCGCCGAAAGCCCGATGCTGGCATCGACCAGCGCATAGCCGTCCTGAGTCTGCAGCGGGTCCTGCTCGATCGCGAACTGAACGTCGCTCTGGTAAGGCAGGTCAACCTGAACGAAGCCATTGAGTGAGGACGTCACGGGCCCTTCCCAGCGGGGACTTACGTTGAACCGCCATTCGGGCGAAACCGGAAGCTGCCCGCACCGTACGTCCTGCACAAGGCCGCTCGTTGCCACGCTGCCGTTCGGTGCCCTGAACTGATAGCGATAGCACGTGTTGACGGGCCGGGTGCCACCCAGTGCGACAGTGACTGCGCTCGGCTGCTACTGGGTCGGGCAGTTCAGGCCATCAACGTCGAGGGTGGCCTGCGGATAGGTGACGGCTGCGCTGACGGAGAAACGGCGCGACGAACGGAGCGTGGCTTCGATTTCCACACTCTTTGTGCGCGAGATACCCGCATTGGTCGGCTGAAAGGCGATCACGCCGTTGGCCGGGTCGCCGCGGTTGGTCTGGACCTGAAGGTTGGTATAGTCCGCGAGAAACGCCGCTGCCGCTACGCTCAGCGAGCCGTCCGATGTCGAGCCCTTGAAGCCCACTTAATAGGCGTTCACGCGCTCAGGCTGGATCACCGGGTCATTGCCGGAGTTGGCCGTGGGCTCGGTGTCGATACCCTGGCCCTTGTATCCGCGGGTATAGCTTGCATGAACCCGAGCACGGCGGCTGAATTCATACCGCAAACCGGCCTTGCCGGTTACCGCATCGTCGCTAGCGCGTTGTGTGCCGCTGGGATTGATGGTCCCGAACGATGCATCGCCGGGACAACCATTACGGGGCCGACCTGTGGCCTCGAGGAATCTGTCCACGCCGCCTTGGTTGTGTGAATCTCAATATTATAGTCGTGCCAGTCGCCGGCACAACCTTATTATGAGATTTTCCGTTCACGAAATTATGGATATTGATGAACGGGGCTCTATTGGCTAGTCCTGAAGCGGACAGTGTGACGACTTGATGGCCCTCTCAACTCGCTTCAGTGTGTTTGCTTTTGGTTACACCTTTGCATGTTGCCCGAGGCGCAACTGCTGCAATTGGTTGACGGAGGCTGAGTCACTCTTAGTGGAGCGAGAGCGTCTCCCAACCAACTCTCTTTCTATTATATTATTGATATTATATGCTTAAATTTTCGATCCCAAAGCGCGATTGTATGCCTTCAAGGCATTTCGGACTGCGTCTTAAAAAACTCCCAAACACGTTCAGCGCCGTCAAAAGACTGGATGGGATTGTTACCCTGTCGCCGACCGCGCGTCCCTGGCCAGCCATGGCCTCCAACGTCATCGACTACTGAGATCGTGACAGCGCCATTTGGCGCGGAGCGATAAACAGACGTGGTCACAGACCCACTTCGGGTAATCACAGGCGGCGTTAGTGAGCGGTTAGCAGCGGTCCAGAACTGAACCATTTCAGCCAAGGGCTTATAGGGTGCCGCCTGGTTGCGCGAAACGAGCGGATTTCGGCTGAAGCCGCCTTCGGAGGGAACCTCATTATCTTGCCCACCGTTGATCAGCATGATCGGTAGCGGTCTGCTGGGCTTCTCGTCAAAGCTGAACATCGCACCCACGACTGGTGCGATAGCTCCCAAACGCTCGGCGCGCTGGGTGGCATAGACCAAGGTCGGGGTCCCGTTCGGGAAGGCCGATCAGGGTATCATAGGCTTTGCAATCTGCCGCCTCGCCGACGGTCAAATGGAAGGCGATCGGTCGTCCGAGGGCATCGGCCAGGCAGTGAAGCTTACTGGTGAACCCGCCCGCGAGCGGCCAAGAGCGCGTCGATGAGTCCCCCTTTTCCGCCCGCTGCCGAGACGTGGGCGCGAACGGTGGTGCTGTCGATGCTGTAATGGCCGCTGTCCGCCATGATCTCGGCCAGCGTCACGGCAACGGTCTCCCAGACCCCGGCTTCACTCCATCGCCGGAACCGCCGATAAATGGTGTTCCAACTGCCATATTTGGGCGGCACGTCGCGCCAAGGAGCACCGCACCGAAGCCGCCAGAGAATGCCGTTGATGATTGAACGGTTCTGTTCAGGCGGCCTGCCTGGCCCACGGTTCTCAGGCTCGATCGGTAGTAAGCCCTTCAGAACGCGCCATTCCGCTTCGGTGAGATCGCCCCTGCTCAAGCCTGCCTCCAAAAAGCAGCCTTGAATCAGCGAGTGGGGGCTACGTCAATCTGGTCTCGTGGTGTCGGCGGAATGATGCGAAGCGAGGCAACGAAATAGACGGCGGCTGGCAGGGTAATGGCCAGCGACAATAGGCCCGCCCGGCCAAAAATCACGCAGCCGCCAAATAGCGGGACTGCTATCGCTGCAAGCGACCAAGGTATTGGCCGACGCAGGATCGCGGCCCCAAACCAGAGGGAAAGGACAGCGGCAGCAATCAAAAAGGGCACTGAGAATGTAGCTATAACAACGATGAGAGAGCCAAACATCAGACCGGGTAGCGCCAGCGCCAGCGCCCACACCCCGATCACGCGGGCGGACACGTCAATGCGGAGAGGTCGGAACTGCATCCTGCCATGCTAAACCAAGCTACGACTTCGGCAAATGTCGCAGTGATAACTCCCGACCAGACGTCGCGGAATTTGTCCACGCCGCCTAGTCTCCAGCATGACCATGCGATGATATGGGCGGGCTCGATACTGCGTTGGGCAAGCTTATTGGCGATGCTACGGATTTCCTGGACGAACCAGCGAACCAGCTCTTGATGGCTCGAATCCCCCGACTTGCCAGGTGGTTCCGGCGCTGATTGCCAGAACGTTGCTGGCGTTCTAAGGACGTCAATAGAACTTCCCTCAACCGTGGAGCCAAAACCCGGTGCAGCCTCGAACCGATGATCTTTCCTTTATAAAGTTTTTGGAGCGCCGTCTTCAGGATGATCCTCCATTGCGAAAGTCGCAAAGAACGCGCGAAAGACTTAAGATTGCTGCTGCTCGATTGCTTGCCTCGAGAGGTTATCATGAAATATCCTCCGGCGCAGTAAGCGCCGAAGCTGGCTTAGCAGAAGGCTCTTTCTATCTGTATTTTAAAGATAAAGAAGATATTACTCGAACTGTCCTAGACGAATTTACGGGCAATTTTTTGGGTCCATATCTTGCGGCATCCGGAAAACCCTCTGCCTCGGCCTTTGAGGCGATCCGCAACAGCAATCGCGCTTGGATCGACCTGGCTTTTGACAATCCCGGCCTACTTCGATGCCTGCTGCAGTTCGCCGATGACGACGCCGAGTTTGGTGCCAAAATGCAACGCCAAAACTTTGAATGGCATATGCGGGTGGCGCATTCGGCTTGGCATAATACCGATAGCCAAGGATCAGTCCTGCTAGTATATTTACTGGGCGGAATGGTGGACGATTTAATCCGTAGACTAGTTGTTTATGTTGATAAACAACTGCAAGCATTTCTGGATGATATTCTGATCGATCGGGAAAGTTTAGTGGATGTGATCAGCATAGTTTGGCTGAGAATTTTGCATCCTAACGCAACCCTCCCGTCTGACATTTCTGAAAGAAGTAAAGGGATCGCTGAGCTGCTAGTCGCAGTCCCACGAAGACGTGGGAAACGATAATGGGCTTCCCACAAATTGCGCATTCGACAAATCCCCACGGCCCGTAACTGCTCGCCATAGAGCAGCCTTGAATTGGAACCTGACCGCTTTGGGCATCCCTTTTGTCAATAAAGTCTAGCTAATTTCAGGCACGTCGCAATTTTTTGCTGCTTTTCTAAGCTTATTCCGATCAACCTTTCCTATTGGCAATAACGGGAATTCATCAACGATAATTATACGTTTTGGGATTTTGTAGTTTGCGATTCTGTCTCGACACCAGGAAATAATTTCGTTTGGATCTATCACTGATCTAACAATAACAAAAGCTACACCGACTTCCTGCCAAATCGCATCGGGTGCAGACACGACAACCGCAGATTCTACCGCCGGATGATTCTCTAGGGCGATTTCGACTTCTCGTGGGTAGACATTGTATCCACCAGATTTGAACATCTCCTTCTTCCGTCCAGCGATCTTTAAGGTTCCGTCTGCCCTGAATATACCTAAATCGCCAGTTCTGAAGAAATTTTCACTGGTGTAGGACGAAGATGTGGCCTCTGGTGAGTTAAGGTAACCCGTAAAATTGTAGATGGAGCGAGCGACAATTTCGCCAATCTCGCCGGCCTCAACGTCTCGTTCATCTTCATCAAGAATGCGCAGCTCCACCCCGAGGAAGGGTTTTCCTACCGAGTTAAGGAGCATGTCCCGATCTCGGCAGGGCGGCGTTGCCGCCATCGCACTTGTTGTCTCGGTCATACCGTAATTGGTCGCAAGTAAGGGAAAGCGTGCCAAAAGCTCATCTAGCATGTCCTCCGAAATCGCCGCACCTTCCCATATACACAGCTGGACAGCGGATAGATCAGACGTTTCCCATTCCGGACAGGCCATTTGTAGCGCAAAAACACTTGGAATAGAGCCAAGCCAAGTAATTCTCTCTTCACAAGCAACTTCAATGGAGCGCTTCGCGTCAAACTGCTCCATGAAAATGATGGTTCCACCCTGGACGATAGCCGGGACGGAGATATCGACCGTGCAACCTACGTGGTTGATAGGAAAGTAATTCAGACATCGATGCGGGTTAACCTGCCAAAGCCGGGCTTGCTCAAGGCTAAAGGCAATGATCCCCTCATGATGCAGCAGGGCGCCCTTTGGCTTCCCTGTCGAGCCGGATGTGTAGACAAGAAGGCAGGGTTGGCGACCGCCAGCTTTCAAACGGCGATTGGCTAACTCGTCAGCTGTGACCTTTGCTCCCGCTGCGATGAACGCATCATAGCTCTCGAACTTGCCTTCTTTCTGATCGGAGAGCTCGATAACGGGAACATTGCGACCATTGAGCTGGGAGACACTGACCAAAACGTCGGAATAATCTCGAGACCCAACTCGCGACTTAGCGAAAATCAGGACTGGCTGAGCATCACCCACAACATAGGACAACTCCCCAAGTTGATAACGGGGATTTAACCCCATCCAGATTGCGCCGATCCCACTTGCTGCCGCAAACATCACCATGAATCTGGGGGATGGTGAATCGAGCATCGCGACCCGATCACCGGGCTTGACGCCCAAGGCGATGAGCGATTTGGCGACGGCATCGACTTGTCTCGCATATTCGGAATATGTCAGCCGATCGCCGCCGTCCGCCACTAGTGCTTCCCGATCGGGGAATGCATTCGCGGCTGAGCGCACGAAATCGCAAATCCGATGGCCGACTGTATCTACACCATTGAAGTCCATCATTGCCCCTCCGATTGCCGTGCTCGAAAATTGGCTTGACACGCATTATTAATGAGATCAAGCTCATTTTATGTCAAGGGAGATTGTGATGAACATTGCAAAAGAAGCTTATGATCCGATTCTGTCCGGGCGCTCAGGAGATCTCCTTGGAATTTCGGGCTGGGTAAGAATTGATCAGGCGATGATCGACGAATTTGGCGAACTGACCCATGACATTGATCCTATGCATATGGACCCCGAATGGGCGACCAGTTCCGGACCTTTCGGAGGCACCACCGCTTACGGCTTTTTGACCATTTCGATGCTCACACACCTGTTTCGATCCATGGCTGAGCAGGACTTGCGCAACACCGACTTTGGACTTTTCCTGAACTACGGATTTGATAGACTGAGGCTTGTCTCACCAGTGCCGAGTGGTTCACGTATCCGGGGGCGGTTCCAGCACGGAGGCATTCGCGAAGACGATGGCGGTCGCCGTATCGTAAAACTACTGTGCGAAGTCGAAGTAGAGGGGCAAGAACGGCCTGCACTCGTTTGCGAGTGGCTTTCGGCTTGGCTCCCACCCGAAAGCTCTGGTGAAAGCGGTTTATCGGCTTGAAAGCCGTGGGAGTAGATTACCGCTTCAAAGGCGGATTTCCTTGGTCGATGCCATTCAAGGTTTAAGCCTCAATCTTTTTGATTGTCGCGCGCTCGTGTGCCGGTATGTCCGGCGACTGCTCTCGGGCATGCAGCTGGATCACGCCAGATAGGTCACGTGCCGCGCTGTGCCAACGCGTGCAGTTACAGTCAACTTGGCAGGGAGTAGTATGATGAAGATTCAAATTTTCCGTGATTTTTCCATCACACTGCTCGTGAGCTGCGCTGCATTGTTTGCCGGTGATGCGGCTGCCAGTGAAGGTTCGGCGAAGCGCCACAGCGATCAGTCATACTACGTGGCGATGCACGACGGGGTCTCCCTGGCCATCAGTCTCTATTTCCCTAAGTCATGGCAGACTGGCGCAAAGGTTCCCGCCGTGCTGATGCAGACGCGTTACGGGCGGGCAGGGATCGGGGCCTGGGGCAGAACGCAGCGCTGGCTTGACGACGGATTCGTCGTTGTCGCAGTGGATACGCGGGGGTCGACCGCGTCGTTTGGACAGCGACTTACGGAGTTGTCGCCGCAGGAGACCGCCGACGTCGACGAGATTGTTCGGCATATCAAGTCGCAACCCTGGAGCTCCGGCCAGGTATTCGTTGCTGGGCAGTCCTACGCGGCCGACACAGCTGATCTGGCAACTTCGCGACCGGCGGCAAACCTTCTCGGCGGTGTCATTCATGAGTCGGAATTCGACATCTATGCGCACCTCATGGCGCCCGGCGGCGTCATCAATCGCGGGTTTCTTGCTGAATGGGGAAGAGTCACGCTCGGCATGGACCTGGGGCGCAGCGGGTTCGACCTGGGTGCGCCGCCGCGTAATTGCATCGTGCAGGTGAACGATTGCTCCGCGCTATATCCTATCCTACAACCAGTGGACAGCGATAAGGACTATGCCCGCCTGCGGGCGGCACTGGTGGGCAAGAACCGCTGGAGGAGCGAGGATCTACTCAACATCACCTTCCGGGACGATAAGGGACACAACGGCTACGGACTGTTTGACATCTCTCCAGTCGCGCAACTGGATGGCCTTCGTCATGCGAAGGTGCCGGTGCAATACTGGGGATCCTGGTTAGACGGCGGAACGGCGGAGTCGGTGCTTGCGCGCTTCCGGTCCCTGCCGGAGGTTCCAATGGAGGTATGGATCACGGCAAACGACCACAGTAACTTCCGAAATGCGGATCCATTCTTTCCCTATGTAACCGAGCCGAAGCCGGCCTTGTCGGATCAGCTTGACCTGCAGACTCGCTTCGTGCGCGAACGGCTGGCCGGGAAGAAGATAGCTCGACAGATTCATTACTACGTGCTAGGTGCTGGCGAGTTTAGGACGACATCCGTTTGGCCCGTGCCGGATGCTCAGCCCTGGAAGCTAAATCTCGCCGCTGACGGCTCGCTTGCCGAGCAGGCAGGCGCCGCAGGTCGTGTAGTCCACGACGTCGATCTGACGGTCGGCACGGGTCAGCGGACGCGTTGGTCGACCCAGAACGGCACCCCGCCGGCCTACGGCGACCGGAAGGAAATAGATCGCCGTCTGCTCACGTTTGACTCGGCACCGGTAGACAAAGCTATGGAAATTGTTGGGACGCCAGTTGTCTCGCTGGTATTGTCTACCCGAAGCGATGATCCCGCTGTGTTTGCATACTTAGAGGACGTGGCCCCTGATGGGCGGGTGACTTACGTGACGGAGGGAATGTTTCGGGCAATTCATCGTCGACCGGCGGATCGCTCATCGTTGCCGTACGACCAGGGTCCCGCTGCCCACAGCTTCAAGCGCGAAGATGCTGAGCTGGTACACCCGGGTGAAACGATGACGCTCGAGTTTCCGCTCATGCCGGTCGCCGCACTGATACGTCCGGGCCACCGGCTGCGCCTTGCCATCGCTGGAGCCGACAAGGACTGGTTCACCATCTACTCGAACGGGGGGAGCGAGCGCTTCGACGTCCGCATAGGCGAGGGAGGCAGTCACGTGATTCTCCCGGCTCGCCCCTGGCGATGAGGGCCCGCCGTCCATCGCTAAGTGCGTTAACTGCACGAGACCAGCAACCAGGAGGCCTGAGTTTCCTGCCTGCCGCTGGGAACAACAAGGGGTCTTAGTGAAGGCGCGAACGGTCTCTATCCAGGCCTCTCGTAGGCCGGGAATACAATCGTTAACCTCCGATAGGTCAAGATCGGCACGGCCTATGCCTTCTTGATCTTCTCGGCCGTTGTATGATTATCATGTAATACCAAAACCTGTGGTACGTAACGCCCGAGGGGTTTTGGTCGGCCGCCAGGCATGATGCACCATGGCAAACTGTTGGAGGTTTGCGATTGCGGCGCCGATCAGGGTGCGCAGTGATTTGAGTTCGGATCAGGTTCGAGCCTTTTCCCGGAGCTGCAGGGATGCTGGGCAGGTCCGCCGGCTGCTGGCGATTGCGACGATCCTGGATGGCGGCAGCCGGAGCGAAGCAGCGAGGATCGCCGGTGTGACGCTGCAGATCATCCGTGACTGGGTCCTGCGGTTCAACGAGGCTGGGATTGCGGGCCTGGCGACGCGCAAGGCACCTGGCCCCGCAACCATTCTGGATGATCGTCATCGTCGCGCTCTGGAAGAAGTCATCGCGACAGGACCGATCCCCGCCGTGCATGGAGTGGTACGCTGGCGCATCATCGACCTAGCGCAGTGGCTGTGGGACGAGTTCGCGGTATCGATCAGCAAGCAGGCACTGGGCCATGAATTGCGCACCATGGGCTATCGCAAGCTTTCGGCGCGGCCGCGCCATCGTGGGCAACGGTCCGACGACATTGCCGTTTTTAAAAAGAGTTCGCCGCCTGTCTGGCGCAAATCAGGCAGCGGCTCCCGAGCGGGACGCCGGTAGAGCTGTGGTGGCAGGACGAGGCCCGCATCGGCCAGCAAACCAAGCTCACCAGACGCTGGGCAAAGCGCGGCACCCGCCCTTGTGCTCCGAGGGACCAGCGCCGTTCCTCGGCCTGGATCTTCGGGGCCATCTGCCCTGCTGAAGGCAAGGCCGCCGGCATCGTCATGCCCCATTGCAACAGCGAGGCAATGGGCATTCACCTGGAGGAAATCGCCTTCCACGTTGCTCCGGGAGCGCACGCCGTGGTCTTGCTCGATCAGGCTGGCTGGCACAGATCGACCGAACTGATCGTACCGCCCAACATTACACTGATGCCGCTGCCACCGAGGTGCCCAGAGCTCGATCCAGTCGAGAACCTTTGGCAGTTCATGCGCGACAACTGGCTGTCGAACCGCATCTTCAAATCCTACGACGACATCGTCGATCACTGCTGCTTCGCCTGGATCAGGCTCGTCGAGCAACCATGGCGCATCATGTCCATCGGCCTGCGCCAATGGGCCCACTGGTCCTGATCAGAGAGTCTTGGTATATGGGAATCCATCATCAAACCTTTGAATGATGTTCCAAAGGCGACCACATCAGGATAATCGAGCTGAAGCTCATCATGTCTTCGCGATCATGTCAGAAGCACCGGTTCTATTGCAAGATCGCCTCGATCAAACGTGGTCCCTTTTGCGAAAATGCCGCGATAAGCGCGCTGCGAAAATCTTCGGTCGTTGTTGCGCGGACCCCAGGAACCCCCATACCTTCCGATATCTGAGTCCAGTTCAAACTTGGGTCTTTGAGGTCAAGCATCGAGAGCGCTTTCGGCCCTGGGTTCTCGACTCCCACCCGTAATAGCTCAATGTTGAGTATCGCATATGAGCCATTATTGAGCACGATGGTGGTGATATCCAAATTCTCACGCGCCATGGTCCATAGGGCTTGTAGCGTATACATTCCTGAGCCGTCCGCTTGCAGCGCGATGACTTTCCGGTTGGGACACGCCACCGCTGCGCCAACGGCGAGGGGGAGGCCCTGACCAATGGCGCCACCCGTCAGTTGAAGCCAATCGTGCGGTTTCGCTCCAGCAGTCATATTCATCAAATTTGCACTTTGTGTCGCGCCCTCGTCGGAAACGATCGCATTTTCGGGCATCAGCTCGCCGATTATGGCTCCAAGGCTGGCTCCATCGAGTTTTCCCGGCTTCGCTGGAGTGATGCACGATCGCTGAAGACTAGCCGGGTTGTATGGTGCGTCTAGCAGATCCACCAACTCTGCCAATGCCGCCTGTACATCCTCGTTTTTGGAGGCAAGGTTTATCATGGTCGCGCCACCGGGCGACAGCCAGCTCGGCTTGCCAGGGTACGCAAAAAAAGAGACGGGCGCATCCGCGCCACAAAGCACAATCGTGTCAAAGTCTTTGAGAAAAGCCTCGGCCTGTTCACCAAAATAGGGCAATTTCTCGACTGAAACTCGGCCTTCGCCACGCTGATGGCGAGCTGCAAAAGTCTCCGCCACTAGGCGACAGCCCGTCGCTGCCGCAATTCGGCCTGCCAAATGCAGTGCGTCGGCTCGAAGAGCCCGGCCGCCCAGGAACAAACACTTCTGGCCATTAACTGCTTTTAAGCCATTTGCAGCAGACGAAATTGCACACCTGGGTGATTGTGGCGCAGCTGGGACTGACCGCGAGGTAACCGGCGCTGCACCACCTGTCCAAGCGTGGTCTGCCGGCGCAATAATAGTGGCCACTTTGCCTGGGTAGCCCATTGCCACGCTGAATGCTTCGGCGCCAGCTTGCGCTAGGTCGCGATTCGATCTTGAAACCCGCGTCCAGTCTGACATGGGGCGGGCAACTCCCGCAGCATCAGTGGTTAGAGGCGCATCAAACTGTAAGTGGTAGGTCGCATGGTCGCCAACCAAGTTGATTATTGGGCTACCTGCTTTCCGAGCATTGTGAAGATTTGCCAGTCCGTTCGCCAGCCCTGGCCCGAGATGAAGTAAAGTAATTGCTGGCTTGTCGGCCATACGTCCGTAGCCATCGGCAGCGCCTGTTACGACACCCTCAAATAAGCCAAGAACGGCTCGCATTCCCTGCTGCCGATCAATCGCCGCGACCAACTGCATTTCAGAGGTCCCTGGGTTTGCAAAGCAAACGTCTACCCCGCAGCCCTGCAATGTTTCTATCAGCGCTTCAGCTCCGTTCACAATAAGAGCCTCCTATGTGTTCATAACTATTACATATTGATCGGATGTTTGAGTTATGAGACTACCAGTATTTGTCCAATAGATTGATGATATCCAGTCCTGCATCTTCTTGGATGAAGTGGCCTGCGTCTTTCATAATGTCGATAGTAGATCCGGGGATCATGTTCGACCAACGCTCGCCATCCGATGGAGGGAAAATGATATCACCGTCTCCCAGAAAAAGTGCATCGGTAGACCTAACTTGGGCAAGGTCTCAAAGCAGTGCTGTTGTCCCAGCGGGTCGCCGGCCTGCCCGCCTAGGAATGGCAAGATGCTCGGAAACCGGCGGGCTCCGGCCTTTGACTCATGACCATCAAATGGTGCCGAATAGCCGGCAAAAGCTTCTCGGCGATTGACCTTCGGATTAAGCAAAGATCCAGCGACGATCCTGCCGACATCCATGTCGCCGCCGAGCTCGGCAGGGTCATTCGCACGCGCCGCCCACTGCCGAATTCCTGCTGAATAATTGTATCCGTCGCGATGAAGCCAGGTGCTCATGATAACCACTCGCTCGAACCTTTCGGGTTCATCCACCAATAGTCGAAGCCCGATTGGCCCGCCCCAGTCCTGCACGAAAAGAGTCACATTTTTCAGATCGAGTTCTGCTGCAAGATCACTCAGGCGACGGACATGGCCTGGAAGATCATACCAAGTCTCGTCTGTCGGCTTGTCTGACTTGCCAAATCCAGCATGATCGGGCGCTATGCATCGAAAGCCGCGGGCCACCAAAGCCGGGATCATCTTTCGGTAAAGATAGCTCCACGTCGGCTCGCCATGGACAAGCAATGCGACGGGCCCGCCCGATGGGCCTTCATCGAGATGATGCAGGCGAAGCCCCTCGACCTCGCGCCAGTTGGGGCGGAAGGGATAATCGAGATGTTCAAATGCCTCGTCAGGGGTTCGAAAAATGTCCACGTCACCTGCTCCAATTTTTCTGAGTCGTTTCTCACTTATGGCTATCCCCCATCCTATAAGCTGTCTATAGGAAACCTCTCGAGAGGATCATGGGCTGGATGGTAAGTGATGCGTGTGCAGGGTGAACTGAAGGAGCGATTTGTTAACGGCTATGGGGTAGGCTCATTTGCTACTGGTCTGTATTCGACCGTGCCGTCTGTGCTGCTGCTCTATTATTGCACGGAGATTTTGCAGATCGCGCCGGCTGCGGCTGGGCTGATCATTCTCGTTCCCAAATTATGGTCGCTCCTTTGGGATCCTTTGGTCGGCGGCTGGCTTGATCGTTCAAAGCGCCATATGGGGGCTATGAAGATGGGGGCATTCGGGTTGATTGCGGGCTTTGTAGCCCTATTTTCAACACCTATCCTGTCTGAAAAGATGGTCGTTTTCTGGGTCGCCTGCAGCTATTTCCTTATGACGACGATCTACTCTCTTTTTGCCGTTCCCTACACCGCTTACCCTGCATTAATTGCCTCCGACCGCGAAGATCGTGTGCGCCTGATTAGCCGGCGGATGATGTTTGCGATGCTGGGCGTTTTTTGCGGAGCTTCTGCCGCGCCCTTGATTATTGATGCAACTGGCGGAGGGCGGTTCGGCTATTCAGCTATGGCAACGATTCTGGCAGCAATATGCGCATTGGCAATGACCACTGCCCTGGCATCAATCCGGTCTGCCCCCACTTCAAGCAGGCAGACGGTGTTGAGGCAGACCTGCCTAGCGAGACACCCATCGCCCTTTTAATGCAGAACCGAAAATTCCTATGGCTATCGACTTCCTTCATACTTCAGCTGAGCGCGGTTGGGGGGTTGGTGGCAATGATCCCCTATATTGTCACGATCGATTTCGCCCGTCCCGAAGGAGAGGTCGGGACATCATTGGCAATCATGATCGGTGTCACCATCATTTCTGTGCAGATATGGGCACCCATCGCGCGTCAAATAGGGGATCGTGGTGCAATGCGCCTGGCCAGCCTTCTCTACGCTGTCTCCAGCGTCCTGATCGCTTGTTCGTTTCTGATTTTACAGAATTGGTATCTGTTTTGCCTATCTCTCGCCGTTTGCGGTTTTTCGTTTGCAGGCGTGCAAGTGCTGCCGTTCACAGCGGTGGCGCACATCATCAATGACACCTCGAGGGGCAGTGGCGCCTTCTTAAATGGCGTCTGGACATCGCTGGAGAAGTCAGGCCTAGCGGTAGGCGCAGGCCTAGGAGCTGCTGCTTTGAGCATCTTTGAGAGGACAGAGCCCAACATTAGTGCTTATTTTGTTTTAATCGTTCCATCCGCCCTCTGTATACTGGCAATTCCTGTGATACCTAAAATGGCCGTCCCCGCTGATAGGTCCTGATGGTTTGTTATTGTAAACTTGCCTTGACACTGTCCAGGATTTGTATCCGCCCAGAACCAAAGATCCGGCGCTTCATCGGCCGGAGTTATGCCAGAAATTCTGACATTGAGTAGCCCCTAGTTTTCTAGCCGGCTTCCGCTTTCAAAATCTGCTGCCGTTCGAACTCGACGGGCGACAGCATCCCGTTCCTGACCTGCTTGCGCATCGAGTTGTAGAACATCTCTACCTAATCGAACACGTCCTGCCGGGCTTCCACGCGGGTTTTGTCGGTGCGGCGCCGGATGCGCTCAAGCTTGAGCGAGGAGAAGAAGCTCTCGGCGACGGCATTGTCATGGCAGTTGCCGCGTCGGCTCGGACAGCAAGTCTCGCCGTGATCCACTAGGCCATCGTGCAGCTTGCGGTAGCCATAGACCTTGCCACTGTCGTTCCAAGCTATCCGGATCAGATCGGTCTGTCGGGCATCGTCCCGAGCCCGCTGGCACAGCGGGCTCTTCTGCCAAGCATAGTAGCCAATAGTTTGCACAGCGAGGCACCGGCAGATGGCTCGCACGCCAAAACGCTCGATATGCTAGGCGATGAACGCGTATCTCACTTTGCATCTAGAGCGAAATACACGGTGGCTTCTTTCAGAATGTCGCGCTCCTCGGTCGCCCGAGCCAGCTCACGTTTCAACTGGCGGATCTCGGCATCCCTGCTGGCATCGCCGGACATCACATTCGCAAGCTGACGCTTCCAGGTGTCAATGGACACCCAGTTTTACGAGCTAAGGCGACACCCAGTGTTACGAGGTGTCGCGCTGCATGAGAGGTATGATTTCAGGGGTGGGGAGCATGCTCCCCACCCCTGAAATTTCTTCGACGAGGATTGGCGGTCAGGCCTTGAAGGCGTCCTCGAGGTCGCGCAGGCGGTAACTGCGGCCTTTGATGTTGAGGACATGGGCGCGGTGGAGAAGCCGGTCGAGGATGGCGGTGGCGAGGACTTCGTCTCCAGCAAGCAGTTCGGTCCAGTCGCGGATGCTTTTGTTGGTGGTGATCATCATGGCGCCCCGGCCATAGCGATAGCTGACGAGACGGAAGAATAGGCTGGCTTCCTCGCGGTTGAGCGGATCGTAGCCCATCTCGTCGATTAACAGCAGCGCGCTCGACATGTATTTACGCATCTTGATGCGCGGCGGTGGCAATTGGGCGTCGTGGCGCAGCGCGGCCATGAGCTCGTCGAAGCGGTAGTATTGGACCGAGAAGCCGAGTTGGACCGCACGGATGCCCAGCGCGGCGAGCAAGTGCGACTTGCCCACGCCAGGCGGCCCCTGCAGCAGGACCACCTCGGCGTTGCGTATCCAGGTGCCAGTGGCGAGTGTGTCGATGCGTGAGCGCTCGATTGCGGGCTGGAAGGCAAAATCGAAGTTCTCCAGCGTCTGCCCCGACGGCAGCTTCGAGTTCTTGAGCATGACCCGCACACGCCGCTCCTCGCGGCCAGCAAGTTCGGTCGTGAGGAGCCGGTCGAGGAAGACGTGCGCACTGATCTCGTCACGCACCGCCTCGCCAATCATGTCATCGAGAGCATCTGCGGCATGGCCACAAGCAAGCTGACACAGCTTCTCGCGGGTGGCATCGATATCGAGCCTGATCCGGGGCGTGTTCATCTAGCCACCTCCGCGAGGCGCGCATAGAGGTCGAGAGAGCGGTGCTGGACACCAGCGCTTGCAATCTCCTGCAGTTTGCGGCCCATCCGGCCCAGCGGCAGCGGCGCAATTACCCGGGGCGTGCTCGGACCCTCGAAATGGGCGGGGTCAATGACGACCAGCGCCTCGGTTCCGCGCGGATGGTTGGCGACAACTTCGCAGTTCTTCAGGAACAGTACCCTGCCAGAGACTCCACGTACCTCGACGTCCTGTCGGATGAAGCGGAAGGGCACACTGTATTGGCGGCCTTCAAAACTCGCCATGCAGTCATCGCCAACCTGGCGACGCACAGCAACGTCGAACGGCTCGGGCAGCGCCTCGGGGAGCCGGGTCAGCAGGAAACGTTCCTGCTCCCAGGCCTGCATGACCTTTGTGCCGGTCGCCGGGCAGCGCAATTGGCCTGAGCGTTCGGTCATTCGCTCATCCGTCCAGGCCTGTAGATCGGCAAGGTTGCCGAAGACACCGCTGTAAGGATCGAGGTACTCGCGGCAATCACGGACCGAACGTTCGACCTTGCCCTTCGCGCGGGGCTGACGGACCTGGCACGCATCGACATGAAAATGCATCTGGCTGGCGAAACGGCGGTAGGTCGGGTTGATCTCTCCCCAAGCGCCCGCGCCCTTCGACAGAGCCGTCTTGACGTTGTCGATGCGCATCACCGCCGCGACCCCACCAAGGCGCTGAAAGCAGGCCAGATGGCATGACTGCCACGCCAACGCATCCTTCGAGCGGGACCACACGATCGCTCGCTTGCGGCTCCACGATAACGTCATCACCAGTGCCGAGAGGTCGACTACTTCATCGCCCAGCACCATGCCAGGGAACTCGGCCCAGTCGACCTGCGCCTGCGCTCCCGGCGGCGTCTCCACCCGGCGACGCGCGCGCATCACAGGGGCTGGAAACGTCCGCGACCAATAACGCTGCACCGACTTCAGGCTCCCGGTATAGCCATGTTCGCGCGTCAGCCACTCATGCAGCGCCGCGATGTTGATCGCACCATCCCCACGGCCGCTGCGCCAGTGCGCGATCGCTTCAGCATATTCGGCCGCCTTGCCGATCTGCCGGCTCCGCCCATCCACCGCACCCTCAGCGCGCCGGCGGCGGTGATAACGGACCGCGCCCTTCCGTAATCCCAAGCAGTCGCGCAACCGCACTCTGCGTATGCCCTTGCTTCAACAGCACACTCATCGCCGTCAATGCCTCGCCATCGAGACAACCCATCGTCCTCTCCCGGAAGACTACCCGCCGGGAAATCGATCAGGCCAAGGCGACAAATCGTAAAGGTAGATGTCGCCTTACGGCTCCTGTGAACTGTCCTTCAACACCAGGCATAAAGCGAGTGCGGGCTAACGCCCGCTGTGATACCTCCGCAACCGGATACCAGCGCTCGGTGATCTGGGCCAACACATCACGTCAGCACCACCACAATTCCGTCTGACCGCACAGCATATTGGGGAGGCGCTCACCGGCCCCAGAGGCAGCGACGTCGCCTATGTGCGTAATATGACGCCGCGATGGCGATTGACAAGGGGCGGCAGGGTTGCTGCCGCCCATCCCCCCTGTTCAGTAGCTAAATTTCACCTCGACACCATAGGTTCGCGGCTCGTTGAGCTGGATTAGTTTTTCGCCGATCGGCGGCACGTTGAAGAGATCGAACATGCGGGTCTTGTAGGTCTTGTCGGTGAGGTTCTTTCCCCAAATGCTAATCTTCCAGCGTTCGTTCGGCGCGCTGAGCGAGGCGCGCAAGTTGAAAAGAGCGTAGGGAGAGACGCGGCCGTCGAGGTCGATCGTGTTGCCGGTCGGCGGGATGAGATAGGTCTTGCCGCGCGCCAGCATTTCGCCGAACACCGAGAACTGACCGAGGCTCGTTTCGGGGAAGCGATACTCGACGTTGACGTTCGCGGTGTATTCTGGCGCAAACGCGGTCGGCCCGCGCCGGACATCGTTGTTGAAGCGCGACCGCAGCAGCGCGCCACTCACGCCGAGCGTCAGCCCTTCAACCGGACGGATCGTCGTATTGACCTCAATGCCCGCGCTATAGGCCCTTCCGCCGTTTGTGATTGTCGGGTTAAAACGCGGCGGCACGATCTGCGACACCTGGACGTTCGTCCAGTCCATGTAGAAGATGGCAGCGTCGTAAGTGATGAGCCGGTTCGCTGTCTGCCCCTTGAAGCCGAGCTCGTAATTGGTGAGCTTCTCGGGCTTGAACGCGATGCCACTGGCGTCGCCGAGCGCGTCGTTGAAGCCGCCACTCTTGAAGCCGGTGCTGATCGTCGCATAGGTCATGAAGTCCGGGCTGACGCGGTACCGCGCGGTAACGCTCGGCGTGAACGACGTCCAGCTGTCGCTCGCCTTGATCGCAACATTGCCACCGAGCAGCGCGACCGGGTCTGACTGGGTATAGTCGATCGATTTGTGGTCACGAGTATAGCGCGCGCCGGCGGTGATCTCTATGCTGTCGCTGACCCGAACGTTGACGTTTGTGAAGCCAGCGATGCTTTTAGTGATCAGCGTGCCGTCCGAGCCGGTGACGATACCGGCGAGCGAAGGATCGCCGAACAGCGCGGCGAGATCGGGGCCGATCTTGACGAAGCTCTGGTTGATGGATTTTTGGCGATAGAGATAGAGCCCGGTGATCACGTTAACCCGGTCGCTGCTGATTGCCGCGCGCAACTCCTGGGAGTCGCGCGTCACCCGCTCGGGATCGCCGTCAGTCAGCAGCCGGACGGCGCCGCGACCAGTGTCACCTTCGCTGAAATAGCGGTGAAAATGGTGCGAGGTGATGCTCGTGATGTCGATGCCGCCGATCTTCGTCTTGAACGTCGCAGTGACGTTACTGGCGTTTAGCGTTTCGACGTTGCGGATCGAGGACTGGACGACGCGGTCGAACGGATCTTGGTTAAGCGGGATGCCGCGCGCGGTCTGGAGGAAGCTGTTAGTGCCAACATTCGGATTGCTGTTGTAGCGAAGCACCTCGAACGCGAGCGGGCTTTGGTCGACTTTCTGATGGTCGCCGCTGATCAGCAGCGTCGTGTCGGGCGACAGGATGAAGTTCAGCGCTCCCCGGACAATCCAGGAATTGAGCGTGTTTGCGTCCTCGTTGCGAATCTCGTTGAACGAGATGCCGTCGCGCTTGTTGTAGATGCCCGAGATTTTCGCCTGTACCACGCCCGGCACGATCGGGCCGGACACCGAGGCGCCGAGCCGTTTGTAATCATAATTGCCGTAGGTGCCGGTGACCGACGCATTGAACACGTCCGACGGCTTGGTGGTTGTGATGCTAATCGCGCCCGCCAGCGTGTTGCGGCCGAACAGTGTGCCCTGCGGGCCGCGCAGCACTTCGATCCGCTCAATGTCGTAAAGGTCGACGCTGGCACCGGCGCCCTGGCCGACGAACACTTCGTCGACATAATAACCGGCTGCTGGATCTGCGCCGGCCGAACCCGACGACGAGACAACGCCGCGGATCGAAGTCGGCGACAGCTTAATGTCGCCAAAATCGCCGAAGGTCAGGTTCGGGGTGCGACGCGCTATGTCCGCTATCGACGTGATGCCCGAGCGCGCGATATCAGCCGATGAAAACGCCTTTATCGACAACGGGACAGATTGTATCGACTCGTTCTGCCTGCGGGCAGAGACGACGATCTCCTCGACCTCTGCAGCCGAGGTCTCGCTCGCGGTCGGAGCCGACGATTGCGCAGCAGCCCCGGTGGATGTAAGCGACGCGATTGCGGCGACGATCGCCGACGATTGCATAACGGAAAAGATTCTTAGAGTTCTCATAATTGCCTCCCTTTTTTTGGAATGTTGCGTCGTTCGCGCTACCCTCGTTGCCGCTCAGTTAGACTGCCAAGCTGACAGCTCATCGGCCTCGGGGACGGCGCGTCCGACCCTCGATCTTGACCTTCCCTTTGAAGGTCACGGTGCGTCTGGTGTTAGGATGCTCATCGATGCCGAGGACAGAAAAGACGCCAATACGCGCGAACCTGTAGTTGAAGTAATTACCGGACACGCTACCTGTCGGGGGCAGAAACTTGCTTACAGAACGGATCACTGCCATAAGCATGCTAACCTTAAAAAAATCCAATAAAATCATTTTATTGGATGGTTTATATTCCTCCGACCGACCCGGAAGGTCATGCATCGGGTCCGCATAGATGCGTCCCCACCCGAAACGCATCAAACATCGCTTGCGTGTTTCTGAACAGTCGCACGAGCCAAGATCCATGCTCGGGACGTGGCGACTTAATCCATCGTCGATTGATCGAACGCCAGCGGAACGGGACCCCTGAATTTGCCATTGGCTTCCTCCCTATGCGCGACGAACAAGCGTTACGCCGAAACCCAGTGCGCTAAATATGAAATCTACCTCATATTGATCGCGAGTCAATAAAATGAATCAAATCTCATATTTGTTTGACTTGTATATCCCGAAGCAGTCTGCCCGGCGGTGTCTAGGCGGCGTGGAAAAATTTGAGCCAGTATCTGGCAGTGGCGAGAGAGATCATTCCAAGGACGCTGTTGGCCAGTTGATCGTATCGGGTGGCTTCGGCGCGGTTGATCTTGAGCTGTCCGAACATGCGCTCGATCCGGTTGCGCTGCTTGTATAGCGCCCGATCATGCTCGATCTTCACGCGGCGGTTTGATCGACCAAGAATGACGGCCTCGATATTCCGTTCGGCAAGGGTCGGCACGGATTGCGTCGACGTCTTAGCCCTTGTCGGCGAGCAAGGCGTCAGGTGCGCGCTCGGGCAAGCCGATCAGAGCGTCATAGGCCTTGCAATCTGCCGCTTCGCCGACCGGCACATGAAAAGCGAGCGGTCGTCCGTGGGCATCAGCCAGGCAGTGAAGCCTACTGGTGGACCCGCCCCGCGAGCGGCCATGAGCGCGTCGATTAGCACCCCTTTTCCGCCCACTGCCGAGACATGGCCGCGAACCGTAGTCCTGCCGATACTGTAATGGCCGCTGTCCGCCATGACTTCGGCGAGCGTTACGGCCGAGGATACCGTTGATCGGGAATACATCGAGTTCGTCTGGATCGAAGTCGTCGAGCCATTCGCTGACATCGGCGTGATCTGGATGGTCCGGATCGTTTCTCGCCTCTAGCATTTCGTAGAACCCCGGGATGCCACCGCAGTCCTCGGGAGGACAGTTGCGCTCACCGCTGACGTGACCCCAGCTTTCCCCCAGCTGGGATTAGAGCCGGGCGGTTGTTTTGCGCATCGGCGCGGTTGAAGCAATGGGCTGCGTAGCGGAGCCCGTAGGGCGTAGCGAAGCAGGCCATTGCTTATCCAGTTCGGCGGCGAGCGCCGCCGGGGTTGCGTAGCCGAGGGACGAGTGCGGTCTCTCCCGGTTGTAATCCTCGACCCAAGCAGCGATCTCGACCCGTGCATGGGTCATGCTGAGGAACAGCGTCTCGTTCAGCAGTTCGTCGCGCATGCGGCCATTGAAGCTCTCGACGTAGCCGTTCTGCATCGGCTTGCCGCGCTCGGCGATCAGCTGGGTCAGCTCGCGCACGACACGGTGCCCGGAGATCGAGGTGTCCGGCACCGCTGCCAGGTACTCTCTGGTCACATCATCGACCACGTTAAGCACCCGGAACCGTCTGCCAGAAGCCATCTGGTCGTGAACGAAGTCCAGGCTCCAGCGCTGGTTCGGCAGCGCCAGCACCGGAGCAGGTGCTCTGGCCCCGACAGCACGCTTGCGGCTGCGCCGCCGCCTCACCGCCAGACCTTCCTCACGATACAGCCGCTGGGTCTTCTTGCGGTTGATCATCACGCCCTCTCGGCGCAGCAGGATATGCAAACGGCGGTAGCCGAACCGGCGCCGCTGGTTGGCCAGCTCACGCAGCTTCTTGCGCAGCGCACCATCGCCGTCCCGGATGGAACGGTAGCGCACACCCTTGCGATCAGCATCAATGACGCGGCACGCCCGCCGCTCGCTCATCCCATGACATGCCTGGAGATGTGCGACCGCTTCCCGCTTCGCGACGGGCGTCACCACTTTTTTGAAAGAAGATCCTTCAACGCGACGTTGTCCAGCATCGTGTCGGCCAGCAGCCGCTTGAGCTTCGCGTTCTCGCTCCCAAGTTCCCGCAGCCGCCGGGCCTCGGATACCTCCAGCCCGCCATACTTGGCCTTCCAGTTGTAGATCGTCGCTTCAGACACCCCGTGCCGCCGGGCCAGATCAGCGGTCTTCGCGCCCGCTTCTGCCTCCTTCAGCACCCCAATGATCTGCTCTTCCGAAAACCTCTTGTGCTTCATCGTCTGTCCTTCCTTCAGGCCAGACTCTAATCGCTCGTGGAGGAAAATCAGGGGGTCACGTCACCGGCGATGAAGCGAGGATATGCCGTAGAGCGATCCCCAGCTCGGACATCCCTGATGATCAAACTGTGTTCCCAGTAATTGCCGAAATCGTAGACATAATGAATCCGGGTAGTGCCAGGAGCGAACACATCGCGCAGGAGAGTGCGGGAGGCGACCTTGCGCGGAGCGGTCCCCCAACGTTTGCGCATATGTAGGCGCCTTTGACGGCGATCTCAAGCTGGTGAGCGTGGAAACGCTCCCGTGAATTTGTTCACGCCGGCTAGCCAAAGAGGGTGCTTGGGCGCGCACCCACCATCTGGTCGGGTCAAACTTGAGACCTCAAAAAGCAACGGCCCGCCCATTCCCATACTTAGGTGATACAGCGCAATATTGACCGGTCGGATCGCGCCCAATGCCAACCCAAAGCCCCTGTGAAAAGCGGGCTTCCTCCGGTGGAAGGCGCTTCACGTCGAGGCCGGACGCCGCAAGCAATTCCTCCGAGAATTCACCCTCTACCACTCGTAGACGCAAGTGAGTTTGTTCACGATCCGACGAGGAGGGAAACAACAGCCGCGGCATTGCTGAAACCTCTTCGAGCGACAGATGGAATTGCATCATGGCGAGCAGTGACTGCGCGGTCATATAATGAAGGCCGACCCCCATAGAAGACCATGCCGTATGGACCTGTCCATCACGCAAAAGCATCCCCAATTGCATAGGATTCGGAAGCGCTGAGCCAGGCGGGATCGCCGCGATCTGTGCCTGCATATAAGAGGCGGGATCGCCAATTGTTATGCCGTCCACAACAATCGCAGTTCGGCCCCATATCAGGCAATTGATGCTATGGCACAGAGACACCATATTGCCCCATCTGTCCGCTGCAACTACATCATCCGAATGGGTGCCGGCCCGGGCTAAATGGATGGGGCCATCAGGACTGTCGAGCCGTTCCCAAAGGCGCTCAGCATGATTTTTCTCCAACCTTGCTTCCGCCGACATATCGATACCTGGAAACATCGCAGCCAGTTGAGCCGCAGACTCGTACCGCATGCCGCCGGTTGCGCCACAGCATAGTGCGATGCGCCGCAGGCTTTCAGCGCTCTGCCACCAAGGCCCAAGCGCAGGTATCTGCGCTGCGGTCGCAAGGTTGAGGCATTCTGCCGCAGCAAGTCCGCCCTCACTTGGCGGGCCAAGCATTGCAAGCTCGAAACTGTCTTGCTGAAAAATAGTCGGCGCGGACCAAATCGGCCTGTAAGCACTCAAATCCGTGAGCGTCATATTGCCGCCATCAGCTCGCACCGCGGCAACACAGCGCGATGCCCATTCACCCTTAAAGATATAGTCGGCACCGTCATTGGCAATGCGACGCAGCGTTTGTGCCAAGGCAGGTTGACGAAACCAATCGCCGACAGAAAACGGGCTGCCGTCGGCGCGAAGGAAAACTGCGCGCGTTTGTTGCAATCGCGCGAGGTCTACCTGCCGTGTTGCCATGTAACGTGCAAGTTGCGGTGGTATGGAAAAGCCCGTTTCTGCGAGTTCGATCGCGGGCGCGAATAAATCGACCCAAGGCAAACGGCCGAACCGTTTGTGCGCGGCTTCAGCGCCTCGCAAGAGTCCACCCACAAGCGCAGTTCGACCCGAAGGTTCCGATGGTCTTATCATTTCCGCCAGGCCGTCGCCGCCCGGGTTCGTATCGCCCGGTATCGAAAGGGGATCTTTCTCTTCACGGCAGGTATTCCACCCAGCGTTCAAACTGGTGACTTCGCCACTTGTTGCATCGAAGTGGACTATGCCGAGAATACCAAAGAAGCTTGTTACTGCGCCGCCACCCAAGACAATTTGCACAAACGCCGTGGCCAGGGCTGCATCCAGCGCACTTCCACCTTCGCGCAAGATCCCCAAGCCGACACGCGCAGCGAGACCGTTAAGGGCTGTCGTGACGGCGCCTTCACGACCGTAAGCTGGCGCATGGCCGGGTAACACACTATTTTGAATGGACCAGTAATGGTCTCTCTCGGAGACCCCCCAATTGGATGGTAGAGCGTCTGACACCGGATTACACCTCACTTCAGGACTAGGCCTACGAAAACCTGAGACTGATTAATCCTCGCTATCGGTCAGTAGGCTCCGCGCCGCAGCAAAGAGGCATGCAGCGGTCGGCAAAAAGACCATGAAGGCCAGCATTATGGCTGGACGAAGACTGTCGGCCCCATAGATGTCCTTTAGGCCATCGCTGACCATGCCCGTAACCAAGGGTCCGAGCCCGGCTCCAAACAGGTTTGCCAAAAGCGAGGCGAGAGCGACAGTCGTCGCACGCCGAGTGCTGCCACACACCTCGTGGAGCGCAGCATAGACTGCCGGCATCGCAGCATTCAGAGCTAGCTCGCCAATTGCGGCAAACAGCAGAAACATATGCATATTGTTCGCCGTCAGTGCCAGCAAGTAGCAAGGCAAGGCAGCCAGCAATAGGGCGCCAGGCGCACGAACAAGCCAGCGCCGATCATGTTGTGCCAAGCGATCAACGACCAAACCGCCAAGGAGAATGCCGATGAAAGAGGCGGCTGCGGAACTCATGCCATAGGCAGTGCCTGCTTCTGCAAGTGGTATTCCAAGCAGTCGCACCATGTAGGACGGCAGGAATATCAATGCGCCATATCCAACGAACATATAGAGGATGAGGGCGAGAATGATTATGCGCAGGCTCTTCTTTTTCCATATCGTCTGAAATGCTTGGCCAAGAGGTTCTTTCTGACATTCCGTAATTTGGCCTGCAACCAGCCTGGGATCGCGCAGGCAGGACCAGACAATAAGGCCAAGAGGCAAGCCCGCAGATCCCAGCACGATAAAGACCGTTCGCCAACCATAGGCACTCGCGATCTGCGCACCGCCGACCAGTCCGAGCAGATAGCCAGCCATGGCCGACGCCATGAAGAAGGCCATTGCCCGCGCGCGCTCTTGCGGAGGGAAAAAGTCAGCGACAAGCGATTGTGCAGGGGGAGCGCACCAGCCTCTCCCAATCCCACCCCTAGCCTGGCGATAAGCAATTGCCAGACTGAGTGCACAACCCCACACACGATCGTCATTGCACTCCAGATTGTGATGGCGATCGTCAAGATGACACGACGATCGCTCCTATCAGCCCAGCGCGCAATTGGCAGACCGGCCGTCGAATAGACAAGGGTGAAGCCAAGCCCCGTAATCAACCCGAGCATTGTATCCGAAAGTGCAAATTCCTTTCGGATCGGTTCAAGCAAGATCGACACGACATGGCGATCAGCCGCCGCAGAGGTCGCCACCAAAAACAAAAGGCCCAAATAGGCCCAACGCCGAGATTTCATGTAACCAAGGGAGTTGCTTTCGATGCCTGCACTCATCCCTGCCTCCCGGTCCCTTGAGATAATCTGAGTATATTCTCATATTATCTCAAGTCAAGCTTAGGCGGCGTGGACAAATTTAAGCCAGTATCTGGCGGTGGCAAGATGCACCATCCCAAGGAAGCTGTTGGCCAGTTGATCGTATCGGGTGGCGATGGCGCGATTGATCTTGAGGTGGCCGAACATGCGCTCGATCCGGTTGCGCTGCTTGTAGAGCGCCCGATCATGCTCGATTTTCACGCGACGGTTTGACCGACCAGGAATGACGGCCTCGATATTCCGTTCGGCAAGGTCGGCTCGGATTGCGTCGGCGTCGTAGCCCTTGTCGGCGAGCAGGGCATCGGGGTCCCGTTCGGGAAGGCCGATCAGGGTATCATAGGCTTTGCAATCTGCCGCCTCGCCGACGGTCAAATGGAAGGCGATCGGTCGTCCGAGGGCATCGGCCAGGCAGTGAAGCTTACTGGTGAACCCGCCCCGCGAGCGGCCAAGAGCGCGTCGATGAGTCCCCCTTTTCCGCCCGCTGCCGAGACGTGGGCGCGAACGGTGGTGCTGTCGATGCTGTAATGGCCGCTGTCCGCCATGATCTCGGCCAGCGTCACGGCAACGGTCTCCCAGACCCCGGCTTCACTCCATCGCCGGAACCGCCGATAAATGGTGTTCCAACTGCCATATTTGGGCGGCACGTCGCGCCAAGGAGCACCGCACCGAAGCCGCCAGAGAATGCCGTTGATGATTGAACGGTTCTGTTCAGGCGGCCTGCCTGGCCCACGGTTCTCAGGCTCGATCGGTAGTAAGCCCTTCAGAACGCGCCATTCCGCTTCGGTGAGATCGCCCCTGCTCAAGCCTGCCTCCAAAAAGCAGCCTTGAATCAGCGAGTGGGGGCTACGTCAATCTGGTCTCGTGGTGTCGGCGGAATGATGCGAAGCGAGGCAACGAAATAGACGGCGGCTGGCAGGGTAATGGCCAGCGACAATAGGCCCGCCCGGCCAAAAATCACGCAGCCGCCAAATAGCGGGACTGCTATCGCTGCAAGCGACCAAGGTATTGGCCGACGCAGGATCGCGGCCCCAAACCAGAGGGAAAGGACAGCGGCAGCAATCAAAAAGGGCACTGAGAATGTAGCTATAACAACGATGAGAGAGCCAAACATCAGACCGGGTAGCGCCAGCGCCAGCGCCCACACCCCGATCACGCGGGCGGACACGTCAATGCGGAGAGGTCGGAACTGCATCCTGCCATGCTAAACCAAGCTACGACTTCGGCAAATGTCGCAGTGATAACTCCCGACCAGACGTCGCGGAATTTGTCCACGCCGCCTAGGTTCGCGAAGCGACAGCCCGGCTTTAGAATTCGCCAGTTCGACGCCATGAGAAGAATTGCGATCTGCCTGCGCCTAACGATTTCATGTGATGCACCTCTTGCCTAGTCGCTTGTTGCCGTGACCTAAAGGGGCAACGCGTTTCGCGCCGGGGGGCCTTGAACGTCCCCTAATCCGGACACTTGATGCTCAGTCAGGCGTTCAACCAATTCTGGTTGACCTTTAGATAAATCTGCGGCTAACCTCATATAAAGGCGTTTTCAAGGAATTTACCCATGAACACTACCAGGAACTTTTGACCATGTCCGCGGCGTCACTGCTTCGCTCCAGTCTCGTCTGGGATAATCATGGATGCTTGCCGTTGCGGCCGCTCGATGAAACGTTTCTTCCGCAACTCGAACTCTATCGCACGAGCGGGGTCGATGTCGCTATGATCAACATCGGCTCTGGTGGCCATGGGATCGAACAGCATGTCCGCATGCTCGCGCAATTCCGCCGCTGGATTGCGACGCACAACGAAAACTATCTCCTCATCGAACGCGTTGAAGATATTGACGAGGCCCGCCGAACCGGTCGGCTCGCGATCGGATTTGATATCGAAGGTGCAAACGCGATCGACGATCAGATCAGCCTGATCGCGCTCTACTACGATCTCGGCGTGCGCTGGATGCTGATGGCCTATAACCGAAACAACCGGGTCGGGGGCGGCTGTCAAGACGATGATCAAGGGCTAACCGCATTCGGTCGCGAGACGTTGGACGAGATGGCGCGTGTAGGCATGCTTGCATGCTGCTCTCATACCGGCTACCGAACGGCTAGGGACGTACTCGATTACAGCGCGAACCCGGTAATCTTCTCCCATTCAAACCCGCGCGCGCAGCACGATCACCCACGAAATGTGCCGGATGACTTGATTACTATGTGCGCTGCCAAGGGAGGCGTTATCTGCCTGAGCGGTATCGGCATCTTTCTGGGAAACAACGATAATTCGACCGAAACCTATTTTCGCCACATGGACCACGTCGTTCAGCTGGTGGGCGCCGACAATGTGGGCTTGGGTCTAGATTACGTCTTTGATATGGAAGACCTGAACTCATACATCACAAAGATGAAGGGCAACTTTCCCCCGGGCCTTGGATATGAGCTTGGAGGCGGCATTCGTTGTGTATCACCCGCACAGATAGAACCTTTGATCGAACTTCAGCTCAAAGCGGGCTACACAGAGGATGAAATTCGCAATATTCTGGGAAAAAATATGCTGCGGATTGCGCATAAAGTCTGGAAGCAATAATAGTTGAAGCGCGTACCCCCGGGGGGAGTATTGAGATTTACATAGAAATTGCTTCATACCGACAGCCTTTCATCGCTGAACATATCCTAGGAACTTCAATATGCGCGAAACAGTGGACGTGATCGTCATCGGCGGTGGCATTATCGGCATGAGCGCAGCGCTTCAAATCGCTCAGCGATCGCGTCTCCGCGTACTTGTTGCGGAAAAAGGATCGGGCCCGGGCGAAGGGTCAACGGGCGCGTCCTCGGCCGTATGTCGCTTTAGATATACCCGCCCGGAGACAGTGCAACTCGCAAAGGACGGCATCGCTGCCTATCAGAAATGGGGCGAGTTTCTAGGTTGTCACAGCCCCCTGGCCAGGTATCAACAAACTGGGGTCCTATGGCTTTCAAATGACCAGCAACAGGCGAAGCAAGACGCTGATCGTCTTACGTTACTCGGTGTCAGTGTTGATGCAATCGATGATGCCGAGGTGTCAGACCGCTTTCCTGCTATAAGTACCTGCGGAATTCCGCCCGATCTCATCTATGGCAGTCCTCACGTTTGCACCGATGGTGAGAATTTACACCTGCTTGAGCATGCCGGCGGGTACATGGACCCAAGCGATGCTTTGCAAGACCTGATTGACGCTGCGCGCTGCCTCCATGTAGATCTCCAGTTTAGGACAGAGGTTGCCGAGATTGAAGTCGTAGGTGGCGCTGCCCGCGGGGTCCGCTTCAAAGACGGCAGAACAGTCGCGTGCGAGACCATCATCCTGTCTGCGGGACCTTGGTCCACCTTGTTACTTGATAGGGTCGGGCTAGGCGGACTGTGGCCGCTGGAGCCAACCCGCATTCAGATCGCCCATATTGATAGGCCGCCGTGCGTAATTGGCGATCTGCCAGTCTGCGTTGACATGGCAGGAGGGATATATTTCAGACCTCAAAATCGAGGCCAGCAGATTATCATAGGGTCAATCCGGGAAGAGGATGAGTTAGAGACAGTAAGCAATGCGGATGATTTCCCGCGTTTTGCTGATGATGAATTTATCCGTGAGAAGCTCCATGCTTTAGCTCATCGCCTTCGCTTCCCAGTTCTAAGAGGTGCAGTCCGAGGTTACAGCGGACTCTACACTATGAACCGCAAAGACATGCATCCGGTCGTTGGTCCGACACCCATTGATGGGCTCATGGTCGCCAGCGGCTTCAGTGGCCACGGGTTCAAACTTGCTCCTGCGATAGGATCCTTGTTGGCACGTGCAATAACCGGAAGCGCATCACATTTTGATACGACGGTCGATGAGAGCTTTTTGTCTTTTGGCAGAGAGCCGATCAAGCTGCCGTCTCTCAACGTTCTTGCCTAAACCTGCTCTCATCAAAACGCAGTCCCAAGGACATTGGCGGAACGTCGATCGATATCGAGCGCCAATCCGTAACCGGTGTTTTCAGGCCACGGTCCAAGGCATGAGTTCGCCGACGCTGTTGGCGGGATGACCGTTGGCAAGCTTGGTCAACACCTCGGTCAACCATGTGTGCGGGTTGATGCCGGAAATCTTGCAGTTCTCGATGAGGGTGGCGATCACCGCCCAGTTGTCGCCGCCTTCGTCAGAGCCTGCGAACAAGGCATTCTTGCGATTGAGGGCCAGGGGCCTGATGCTGCGTTCGACGGTGTTGCTGTCAAGATCCACGCGACCATTGTCGAGGAAGCGCGAGAGCCCTTCCCAGCGGGTGAGCGCGTAGCGGATCGCTTCGCCCAACTTGGCCTTGGCGCTGACCTGGCGATTGCGGGCTTCGAGGTAATGCCGCAGCTCGTCGACGATGACGCGGCTGCGCTCGACGCGGATTTGTCGGCGTCGTTCAGCGGGTGCGCCGCGGACCTCGTCCTCGATGGCGTAGAGTTGGGCAATGCGCCGCAGCACTTCGGTCGCGACCGGCGAGGTGCCTGCCAGTTCATAGAACTTGCGGCGCACGTGCGCCCAGCAGAATGCGAGGCTGACCTGTTGCCGGCGTTTGGCGAGCGCGGCGTAGCCGCCATAGCCATCGACCTGCAGGATGCCGGCGAAGTCACCCAAGTGCGCTTCGGCCCGCTCGCCCTTCCGGTCGGCAGCATAGACATAGGCAACCATGGGCGGGGCACCGCCATCCCAAGGTCGATCATCGCGGGCATAGGCCCAGATCTGGCCCGTCTTGGTTCGACCGCGCCCTGGATCGAGCACTGGGGCTGTGGTCTCGTCGGCGAACAGCCGCTCGGATCGTCGCAGCCGTTCGAGGATGTGATCGCGCAACGGACGCAGATACCAAGCCGCCCGTCCCACCCAGTCGGCCAGAGTCGAGCGATCAAGCTGAATGCCCTGGCGGGCGTAGATCTGTGTCTGCCGGTACAACGGAAGATGATCCGCGTACTTGGCGACCAGCACCTGCGCGATCAGCGTCTCGGTCGGAATACCGCCCTCAACAATCCGCGCCGGCGCCGGGGCTTGCACGACCGCACTCTCGCATGAGCGGCATCCGTAGCGCGGCCGACGCGTGACCAGGACGCGAAAAGTGGTCGGCACGACGTCGAGGCGCTCGGCTACGTCTTCGCCGATCTGGTGGAGTGCGCCGCCGCAGCAGGGACAAGCCTTGTCCTCGACATCGACGATCTGTTCGATCCGCTCGAGATGGGCTGGGAGCGATCCACGGTTGGTCTTGCGGGGCCGCTCGGCCGGCGCCCGGCTCGCCTTGTCACGAGCGTGCTCGGCCTCGGCCAGGGCCGTCTCGACTTCTTCCAGCGCCAGCTCGAACTGATCGGGATCGAGCTGTTCGGACCGGCGGCCAAAACGGTGACGTTGCAAGGCGTCGATGATGGCCTTCAGTCGTTCGACCTCGGCCTGGAAAACCTTGAGTGCGTCGAGCTCGCGGGCCTGTTCGAGGACGAGCGCACGGAGCGCTTCGACATCGTTGGGAAGGTCCGCTTCCATGAGCATGGAAGCAGTGAATCAGTCCTGGAAAGTCCCGTCAACCGGCAATCTGCGGAGCAATCGGGCGACGTCCACCATGCACTCGGCGCCAGTCCAAGCCCTCTAAAAGAGCGCCAAGTTGGGCCGAGGTCAGACGCATTACGCCGTCCTGGATGCCCGGCCACTTGAAGCCGCCCGACTCCAGCCTCTTGGCCATCAGACACAGCCCGGTACCATCCCACCAGACTAGCTTGATCCGATCGCTGCGCTTCGCCCGGAACACGTAGATCACGCCGGAATACGCATCACCGCCGTACTCGGCGCCGACCAGCGCGGCCAAGGCGTCTGGTCCCTTGCGAAAATCCACCGGGCGCGTCGCCACCATCACCCGCGCGCCAGCACTAGGCCCGATCATCGCGTTGCCTTGAGCGCTTCGATCACCGCCGCAATCACGCCAGCATCGGCCCGGCGACCGATCTTCACCGCTACACCGTCGATCTCCAACTCGACTGCTGCACCTGCTGCGCGACGTCGGCGGCGGGGACGCCGCGTCGGAGCGACATCGGGCACCGCGCTCGGCTCAATTACGGCAGGCACGAACCCGACCGCTTCCGGCCTTGCCGGAGGCAGGATCACACCTTCGGCTTCGAGCTGCTTCGTCAAATCCCGCCGCCAAGCGTAAACCTGCGAAGGATCCAGCCCATGCCGGCGTGCCACCGAACTTACGCCTTCCCGGCCCGCATAGCACTCCGCGACAATCGACGCCTTTACCTCGGGCGGCCACTCGCGCCGCTTGCCCGCACCCGTGAATACCTCGAAACGCTGCGCGCCCCTGCTCACAGAATTATCACTCGTGATTATCATAGTAGCAGCGCACCCCGTCGATCAGGGCGCGAAGACTCGGCGCTACGCTTCAAGCCCGCAAGGTGGGGGCAAGGCTCCGCTTACGCCAATCCTAACATCGAAGACGTTGCAACCCTTGCGGGTGAATGAGGGTTCGCCGCTAACGCTGACCGTTGGTCGCTCGAGCTGTTTATCGAGAACCTGGCGAACAGCCGGGGACTGATCAATGAGAACTATTATCCCTAATCGCTGACTGCGATGACGTGATCTGCCCCCTTCTGAGTGGCCCATTTTCTATTTTAGGAATGGCCAAGAAGTAGGGGGCAGATCAGTTGAATGTGTTTTTTTATTGTTCAAGTTAGGTTGCTAACTACCTCTCTCACATTTATGTTATTTAATTGTGCATAGTATCATAGGCGGAGGGTGAGATGAGGTTAATCGTAGTTACAATCGCATTTTCCCTACTTCTGTCTTCGTGCGGTGACCCTGTTTTATCAAAAATTAGAAAAGATAAAGACACTTGTCATTCCATAGTTACTGACAGAGCAATAAGTTATATGCGCTCTCAGAACCTGATCCGAAAGTTGTTGAGCAATACCAGCATGTTGTGATTCACGCCTCTTTGCGAAGTGATGGAGTGAATGGTGACATGGACTGGTATTGCCCGGCGCGAGCATAGCCGGGAGGGATTGCGATATCCATCGGATATGACGGATGCGGAGTGGGCGCTGGCAGAGCCATTCGTGCCTCCGGCAAGGCGTGGAGGCCGACCTCGAACGGCAGACATGCGCGAAGTCCTCAACGCTTTGCTTTATGTAGCCGCGAGT
Organism: Novosphingobium sp. THN1; assembly: GCF_003454795.1. GTDB lineage: Bacteria > Pseudomonadota > Alphaproteobacteria > Sphingomonadales > Sphingomonadaceae > Novosphingobium. The sequence continues at coordinate 236,055 of NZ_CP028348.1, read as the reverse complement.
GGGTGCGCGTGGCGACTCTTGCCCAAATGCTTCCCTCCGGTGTCGACGGTGCGGCGCTACTTTTACGCCTGGCGCAATGCCGGTCTGTTCGAGGCCATTAACACCGTGCTGGTTATGAACCTGCGGGAAATCGAAGGACGCGAAGCCTCGCCCAGTGCTGGAGTGATCGACAGCCAATCGGTGAAGACCACGGAAAGTGGCGGAGTTTCCGGGTTTGACGCAGGCAAGAAGGTCAATGGCCGCAAACGACACATCCTGACCGACACATGCGGCTTTCTGATCTTCATTCTCGTCCACGCCGCCGACATTCAGGATCGCGATGGTGCTGTCGATGTGCTGGCTGCCGTCCGGACGCGGTTTCCATGGTTACGCCATGTCTTCGCTGACGGCGGCTATGCAGGTGATAAACTGCGATCCGCGCTTGTCGGCATGGGCAAGTGGACTATCGACATCATCAAGCGTTCCGACAAAGCCAAGGGCTTCGAGGTGCTACCGCGCCGATGGGTTGTCGAGCGAACCTTCGCTTGGCTTGGGCGCTGTCGAAGGCTGGCAAAGGATTGGGAAAGGTCCATCGCGTCATCCACCGCATGGGCCCTCATCGCCTCAATCCGCATGCTCACGCGCAGAACCGCAAGATACTGTCAAATTTGATCAACTTCTGAATCATCGTGTAATTGCGGCTGCTTCCCTCGGACCTCGGTTGAGGCGCACACTTCTGGTTGTCGAATCCTGAAGGAAGGAAACAGCCATGAAGCACTATGCCGGATTGGACCTGTCGATGGAATCCACGCAGGTCTGCATCGTTGATGGAAATGGTCGGAAGCTTGTCTCGGAGAAGGTCGAGAGTTCCCCCGAGGCGATTGCCACGATGCTGGAGCGACACGGTCCGGTTGAACGGGCAGTGTGGCCTGCTGCCGGTTTGGTGGACACCGAGATAGGATGTTTTCACCTATCGGAGGTCCACAATGCAACGAAGGAAGTTCAGCCGCGAGTTCAAGCTTGAGGCGGTGAGGTTGGTGCGCGAGCGCGGTGTCGCAGTTGCGCAGGCTGCTCGCGATTTGGACGTGCACGAGAACGTGCTGCGCAAATGGGTAAAGGAGTTCGCTGCCGATCCTGGCCATGCCTTTCCGGGGCACGGGCAGATGAAGCCGGAACAGTTGGAGATCGACCGTCTCCGTCGCGAAGTGGCAAAGCTGAAGGCGGAACGCGACATCCTAAAAAAAGCCGCCGCCTACTTCGCGAAGGACTCGATATGAGGTTCGCCTTCATCGCGAAGCACCGAGGGATCTGGCCGGTGGCATGGATGTGCGGGGCGCTCGGTGTCTCGCGAAGCGGGTTCCATGCCTGGCTAACTCGATCCCCGTCGCAGCGCGCCCGCGAAGACGAGGTGATCGGCGCCAGGGTCAGGGCCAGCCATGTTGGCAGCTATCGCACTTACGGTGCCCGCCGTGTCTGGCATGACCTGCTCGCCGAAGGCATCTCCTGTGGCCTGCATCGGGTCGAACGGCTCATGCAGGCGCAGGGGCTGCGGGCTCGGCCCCGTCGCCGTGGACTGCCCAAGGATCAAGGGGAACGCTCGATCATTGCCGGCAATGTGCTGGATCGCCAGTTCACCGCCGACCGGCCCAACCAGAAGTGGGTGGCTGACTTCACCTACATCTGGACAGCCGAAGGATGGCTCTACGTGGCCGCTGTGATCGACCTGTTCTCCCGTAGAGTGGTGGGCTGGTCGATGAGCGATACCATGACTGCCCAACTCGTCACCGACGCGCTGATCATGGCGATCTGGCGGCGGGGCAAGCCGGATGCCCTGCTGCATCACTCAGACCAGGGCAGCCAGTATACCAGTGAGCAGTTCCAGCGACTGATGACCGACAATGGCGTCACCTGCTCGATGAGCCGGTCCGGCAATGTCTGGGATAATGCCGCCATGGAAAGCTTCTTCTCGTCGCTCAAGACCGAGCGGATCGGGAAGAAGGTCTATCGAACGAGGGCGCAGGCGAAATCAGACGTGTTCGACTACGTCGAATGCTTCTACAACCCGACACGGCGTCACTCGACCCTGGGGTACCTCAGTCCTATCGACTTCGAACGAGAAGCTGGGGTAGCCTGAATGAGCTTATCTCGGTGTCCGCCAAACCGGCAGCAGGCCAGTGATCGAGTCTGGACGGATGTCGCCCGCGATCTGCCTCGGCCTGCGCGAACTTGGCGTTTCGGTCGTATGTATCGATGCCCGGCAGGCGCACCAGAGCCTGAAAGCAATGAAGGCGAACAAGACCGACCCGCACGATGCAGCAGGGCTCGCGCAGTTGGCCCGGACCGGCTTCTACAAGGAGGTGCACGTCAAATCACAGGCGGCGCACGGAGTGCGAAGCGTGATCACCGCGCGCAGTCACTTGGTCAAAGCCCGCGTGGGGCTCGACAATACGATCCGGGGCATCTGCGCCACGTTCGGCTACCGACCTGGGCCTGGGCAGGGAAAGGCATTTCTCGCACGGATCATGGAGGCGGTGCACATCCCGGGTCTGGGCGAAGCTATCGCCGCGCTGCTGACCGTGCGCGCGACGCTCGTCGAGCAGATTAAGGAAATGGACCGCCGGTTACGGCTCATTGCCAGCCAGTCGCAGGCTTGCGAGCTGCTGATGTCCATCCCTGGCGTTGGCGTCCAGACATCCGCCGCCTTTGCCGCCGCCGTCGATGAAGCTGGCCGCTTCCGACAATCCCGCAGTGCCGGCGCCTACTTCGGGCTGGTACCCAAACGCCATCAATCCGGTGAGATCGACTGGACTGGTCGGATCACCAAGCAGGGCGACGGCACGGTGCGCAAGTTGCTCTACGAAGCGGCCAACTCAATCCTGTCCCGATGCCAGGAGACCTTCGCCCTGAAGACATGGGCGATGAAGATCGTGAAACGGCGCGGCTTCAAGAAGGCCCGTGTTGCATTGGCCCGTCGGCTCGCGGTCATCATGCACGCCATGCTGCGTGACGGCACTTTGTTCCAGGCTTGAGATAAGGTAGAACCCGATTGCCAGCGGTGAAGCGTCAAAGCTGATCCGGGGCGGTGTCCCGAGAGGGAACGCAGGGACGAACGATCTGCGAAGTAGTCCGATGGGCACCATAGCCCGCTTCGAATCAATGCAACGTTCGTTCTTGTGAGACCCGATACAGCACGACCAAGCTCCGGCTCGGCCAGTGCGGACAGATCCATGAAACCCTCAAGGGATCAACACCGCTAGCGTCCTGCAATTACAGATCGGGCTCTCAGGGGTGACCGGCCCCCACTGAGTGGTCCGCGTTAATTGTTAGTGCATGATCGCCTCCTGCGCCATGGCTGGCCGTAGGTGGAGCGAAGCGGAACCGGAGGGCTGCCATGGCGGTGTCGCCGTTTCCGGGGCTGGTGGACGGTACCCCAACGAGCTGTGCGGCCTGACGGTGTTGTAATGGCGTCGCCAAGCTTCGATCAGGATCTTTGCCTCAGCCAGAGTGTAAAAGATCTCCCCATTCAAGAGCTCATCACGCATCGATCCGTTGAAGCTCTCGCAGTAGCCATTCTCCCATGGGCTGCCGGGTGTGATGTAAAGCGTCTGCACACCGATCTTCGCCAGCCACTGTTGGACGGCATTGGCAATAAATTGTGCTGCGCACGCCTGCGGCTCCGGGGCCGTTGTCTGACCGTATATGGGCTGGCGGCCCACGGGTGACGAACAGTTCAGCCAGCGCTGCCAGAACGTCCTCGCTACGCAACCGTCGCGCTACCGGCAGGGCCAGGCACTCCCGGCTGGCCTCGTCGATGATCGACAGGATGCGGAACTTGCGACCGTCGTGCGTGCGCCCCTCGACGAAGTCGTAGGACCACACATGCCCCGGATACTCTGGTCGCAGTCGGATGCATGATCCGTCATTGAGCCAGAGCCGAGAGCGTTTGGGCTGCTTGTGCGGCACCTTGAGCCCCTCGCGTCGCCAGATGCGCTCCACCCGCTTGCGGTTCACATGCCAGCCCGCATCGCGCAGCAAGGCCGTCACACGGCGATAGCCGTAGCGACCATATTGCCTGGCCAGGGCGATGATGTCTTCAGTGAGTGCGGCTTCGTCATCAGCCCCACGCGGCGTCTTGCGCTGTGTCGATCGATGTTGCCCAAGCACACGGCAGACCCGGCGCTCGGACACTGGCATCATCTCCCTTATATGATCGATACAGCGCCTGCGCCGCGCAGGGCTCAGAAGTTTCCCTTTGCGGCCTCCTGCAGGATCAGCTTGTCCAGGGTTAGGTCGGATACCGCCCGGCGCAACCGGGCGTTCTCCTTCTCAAGCTCTTTCATCCGCCGAGCCTGATCCATCTTCAGGCCGCCATACTCCTTGCGCCAACGGTAGTAGCTTTGTTCGGTAACGCCGATCCGCCGGCAGGCATCTGCGACCGTGCCGCCCTGCGCTAGAACGATCTCCGCCTCACGCAACTTGCCGATGATATCTTCCGGCTTGTGCTTTCTTGCCATTCCATTCCTCCTTCGTGGCCATTCCCAAAATAGAAATTGGGCCACTCAGAAGGGGCAGATCAGGGTGACGTGACCCCCTGATTTTCCTCCACGAGCGATTAGAGTCTGGCCTGAAGGAAGGACAGACGATGAAGCACAAGAGGTTTTCGGAAGAGCAGATCATTGGGGTGCTGAAGGAGGCAGAAGCGGGCGCGAAGACCGCTGATCTGGCCCGGCGGCACGGGGTGTCTGAAGCGACGATCTACAACTGGAAGGCCAAGTATGGCGGGCGGAGGTATCCGAGGCCCGGCGGCTGCGGGAACTTGGGAGCGAGAACGCGAAGCTCAAGCGGCTGCTGGCCGACACGATGCTGGACAACGTCGCGTTGAAGGATCTTCTTTCAAAAAAGTGGTGACGCCCGTCGCGAAGCGGGAAGCGGTCGCACATCTCCAGGCATGTCATGGGATGAGCGAGCGGCGGGCGTGCCGCGTCATTGATGCTGATCGCAAGGGTGTGCGCTACCGTTCCATCCGGGACGGCGATGGTGCGCTGCGCAAGAAGCTGCGTGAGCTGGCCAACCAGCGGCGCCGGTTCGGCTACCGCCGTTTGCATATCCTGCTGCGCCGAGAGGGCGTGATGATCAACCGCAAGAAGACCCAGCGGCTGTATCGTGAGGAAGGTCTGGCGGTGAGGCGGCGGCGCAGCCGCAAGCGTGCTGTCGGGGCCAGAGCACCTGCTCCGGTGCTGGCGCTGCCGAACCAGCGCTGGAGCCTGGACTTCGTTCACGACCAGATGGCTTCTGGCAGACGGTTCCGGGTGCTTAACGTGGTCGATGATGTGACCAGAGAGTACCTGGCAGCGGTGCCGGACACCTCGATCTCCGGGCACCGTGTCGTGCGCGAGCTGACCCAGCTGATCGCCGAGCGCGGCAAGCCGATGCAGAACGGCTACGTCGAGAGCTTCAATGGCCGCATGCGCGACGAACTGCTGAACGAGACGCTGTTCCTCAGCATGACCCATGCACGGGTCGAGATCGCTGCTTGGGTCGAGGATTACAACCGGGAGAGACCGCACTCGTCCCTCGGCTACGCAACCCCGGCGGCGCTCGCCGCCGAACTGGATAAGCAATGGCCTGCTTCGCTACGCCCTACGGGCTCCGCTACGCAGCCCATTGCTTCAACCGCGCCGATGCGCAAAACAACCGCCCGGCTCTAATCCCAGCTGGGGGAAAGCTGGGGGTCACGTCAGCGAATTTCGAGATTTGTAAGAGCCATCGACAAATTGTTCCACCATTTGTCCCACCACCATTTCCCGGATTTGGAAAAGAGGCTGCGGACGTTTGAACGCAACGATGGAAAAATACCCTAGGAAAACCGCGGGTTTCAATTCCATCGGCGGACGTTGGCAGATCTAAATGGATTTGGTTCTGGCGGAGACGGAGGAAGCCATAGTTCTGCGTTAAGGCAATGATAAAATGTGATTTATTTGGTGGGCCAGAGGTGGTGTGCCCCCTAGGATGTCCCCATTTCCAGACAACTATGTACATCTTGTCTATTGGATCCCATGTGCAAGATTGCGTTACTTTGCGCAGCGGTGCACCGCATTTTGCTGAGCCGGCCGATTCCTTGGGACCGGATCAGTCTCCTGCGCTGTCACAAAAGCTCCCCGATGCTGTAGAGTTCGGAGTCGCGCACCAGCACGGCGAGCGAGCGACCGGTCAGGCCGAGCGCTTTCGCGGCGGCGTCGGCCGCGTCCTCATCGGCAAACCAGAATTCCTCGATTCCGGTGCAATCGAGGCCCCAGTCGCCGGGCATGGGGACGTTGCGGACATGGCCGCACGTGCCGTCTGGTCGTGCGACTGCCGCATCGTGCCACAGAAAGCACATCAGTTTCACGACCGCCGCGTCGCTCGGCGCGATCAACACTTCCTCGCGCGCGGACAGGCAGTGGTTAGCGATCCAGTCGGAGAAAGTCTCGGCCTCGTCGGCCACCATCACGGCCTGCGACGACGTGTCGGCGAAGTGCGCCGCGCGATGCGCCAGCGACCGGTGCCAGATTAGGCCGACGCCGTCGTGATCGGCCAGATAGGCGTGTTGCCCGGCGCGCGGTTCCACCACATCGCCATGGACATAGCGCGCGACATTCTTCCAGCGCGGCAGCGACATGCCGAGCGCTGCGTGCTGCCGCCAGCGCGCTGTCCAGTCTGCACGGGTGAAGGCAGGATGGCGACGGATCAGATAGATCAGCTTGGGCTGGATGAGGTCGGCCATAGGTGTTGGAATTTATATCGAAAGCGATATAAAGCAAATAGCCATGTCGTCGTTTCCGCTGCTTCGGCCCCTTGCGCCGCGCTGCCGATGCGCGACCGTCTGACGCGGGCCTGTCTGAAACAGGACGGGATCGAACTGCCGGGGGATGCTGGGAGGGACGATGATGCTTGAAGGCAGGACGGTGCTGGTCGTGGGGTCCACCGGCGGGATAGGCGAGGCGGTCTATCGGCTGTGCTGCGAGCAGGGCGCAACGGTCATCGGCACCGGTCGCCGCCGCGACGAGGGGGAGCGGATCGCAGCCGAAGCGGGCGGGCGCTTCGTGCCGCTCGACATCACCGACGATGCCGCCGTTATCGCGTTCTTTGCCGATCTGGCGCGCGGAGGCGTGGTCATCGACGGTGCGGTCAACAATGCGGCGATGACGCAGGATGCGGCACCGCTCGACAGCCTCGACCTCGCGCAGTTCGACCGGCTTTTCGCGCTCAACGTGCGCGGCGTGTTCCATTGCCTGAAGCATCAGATGGCGGCCATGCGTGGGCGCGGCGGTTCTATCGTCAACGTCGCCTCGATTGCCGGCCAGCGCGGCTTTCCGGGGCTGGCGCTCTATTCGGCCAGCAAGCACGCGGTGGTCGGGCTGACGCGCTCGTCCGCGCTGGACGGGGCGGCCGATGCGATCCGGGTCAATGCCGTGCTGCCCGGCACTACCCGCACTGAGATGTTCGACCAGCAGATGCTGACACGTCCGGGCGGCGAGGCGAGCACGGTCGCGCGGATCCCGCTGGGCCGTGTCTCTGCGCCGCACGAGCAGGCACAGGCGATCGCCTGGCTACTGTCTGATCAATCGAGCTTCGTCACCGGGGAGACCCTGGCGGTGGATGGCGGAACTACGGTGCGGTGATTTCTGAGGCTTGCTCCTGCGAGATTGCCGCGTTGTTCGGGGCGAGCGCCGCCTGTTTCCAGTCCGTGCAGCCTGGTATCAGTGGCCGGGTCGCCCGTTGGCGGTATCGTCGGCCTCCGCTCTGGCGGAAAACACAAGCAGCACGTTGCCTGGCGAATGGCTGTACAAGCCATAGCCCGAATTGATCACGACATAACCATTGCCGACTGCGGCCCCCGCACCGGACATGCTGCCGCCCTGGCCGGGTTCGCCGTTCGTGGTCCTGAAATTGCGGGTCGTATCGAAATCCCACAGCAAGGCTCCGCCAGCGCGCCCGTAAATGCGGATGTGGCCGTCCAGATGACCGGCGATGACCGCGCCGGAGACAGCGGTGACCGGCGCGGAAATGCCCGGATCGCAGAACGGGCGATCGCCACAGACGTTGCCCTGGACCTTGCTCCACAGAAGTTTGCCAGTGGTGGCATCGATGGCATGCATACCGGGCCGGGCCGTTGCGGGATCGAGATACTGGCCGTTATGCGTATCGTTCATGTCATTGATGGGCACATAGACCGTCGTCCCGTCTGCCGACATGCCGAAATGAACGCCTCCCTGAATACTGCCGCGCCCGACCTTTGTCTGCCACAGCAGCTTTCCCTGCGCATCGGGATCAAGTCCGTAGACGGTGCCGTTCTTGTGGCCGACGACCATGATCTGCTTTCCGCCCGGAACGTCGATCAGGAGCATGGACGAACTGTGATCGAAGTCCGGCCCTTTCTCGGCCGGGCAATTGGGGTTGTCAGCCATCATGCAGGCGACGTTCCAGGCATCGCCGGAGATCGTCTGCCTCTGCCAGACCCGCCTGCCGGTGCGCAGATCGACCGCAAAGATCGCATCGCTGTTGCCGTCCGAGGGCGAACTGTAATTCTCGCCCGACCCGATGTAGATCAGTCCGCGCCGCTCATCCACCGTCGGGCTTGTCCAGACCGGCGCTCCCGAAGGGGCGAAGCCCCGCTTGCCATTGAGAATGCGTTCCTTCGGTTCTTCCGGAATGGGAAAGAACTGCCAAACCGGCTCGCCTGTTTTCGCATCGATGGCATCGAGATGCCCGCGGAACGTGCAGCAGACATAGTCCGCCCCTGCCGCCGGAACGACCTCCAGCGAAGACACCGGCACATAGAGGCGGCCATCACGATAGGCCGGTGTGCCGGTCAGGGTCGCGCTGGGGTGATTGTCCATGCGCCGCGCCCAGACGAGCTTGCCCGTCAGCGCGTCAACGCCATAGAGTTTGCCGAACAGATCACCGAAATAGACCATGGGTTTGGGGCCATCGACGAGGACAATGCCCGTTCGCACCTCGGCAGTCGCCTTGAAGGTCCATTTCGCGCAGCCGGTCTTAAGATCGAAGGCATAGACCCTGCCGTCTTCGCTGCCGACGAAGGCCGCGCCATATCCGATCGAAGGCTGCGAACGCGCCTTGGTGGCGGCGGGGAAAGCGTAAGCCCAGCGCAGTTCCAGCTTGCCGAGATCGCCCGCATCGAGCCCGGCAAGCGCTTCGGGCACAAAGCGCCTTGTATCGTAGCCCCAACCCGCCTTTACGACGGGAAGCCGACGATCGAAGCTGCCCGCAGGCCCGGTACATTGCGCGGCGTAGTTCATCACCGGAAGGCCGGCCGAGAGATCTTGCCGCGTGAGATACTCGGCCACGCGCAGCTTCTGGTCGGCGGTCAGGTTCGCGCCCTGCAGCGCCATCACGCCGTTGGTCAGCGCTGCCACGATCGATGACGGCGCCAGCATTTCAAGCCATTGCACATGGGGCGCCTTTGGTACGCCGCCATTGTGACAAGCCGCGCAGTTCTCCGCGAAGATCTTTGCGCCGGGCAGGGCTTCGCGGTCGGCCAGGAGGCCCTTTGCGGTGTTGAACTCCGACACGTCTTTCAGCGCTTCTGGGGCAGCTTGCTTCTCGGACGTGCGCTCGGCCCAGGCACTCGTCCCGATCGCCAGCACCCCAGCCACGACCAGCATCCACGCCCGGCGAACGTGTGCGCCAAGCACGTTCTCCCGGATGACGTTGCTTGAACCGGCAGCCGGACACAATGTGCCTGGCTGCCCGGTCACAGCATGGTCCGACGCTGAAGGCAGGCGTGGCTGGCCAGTCATCAGAACTTGACCTGCGCCTCGATACCGAAGGTGCGCGGCGCGGCGATGGTGCCGTAGGTCCACAGGCCCGGAATCGGAACCGGGGTCGGATTGGTCGGTGTCGCCCCATATCCGGTCCCAACGTCGAGTACGTGCGTGAAGTAGTTGCGATTGGTCAGGTTCTTGCCGAACAAGGAGAAACGGAATGGCCCCGTCTCGTAGGTGATGCTGGCATCGACCATTGCAAAGGGCTTTACCAGCAGCGGATTTTCGACATTCGCCGAAACCGTGTTGGCACCGATGAAATACCGGCTCTTGTAACGAATCGAGCCATCCAGGATCAGGGTTTTGCCTTCGCCAAGGCTGGTCCGGTACACTGCATTTGCATCAAGCGACCACTTGGGCGCGCGACGCATCGAGAAGCCGGATTTGTCGATGGTCACCAGCGGCCGGGCAGCGGCAGTGGCAGGATCGAGGTTCGTGCCCAGGTCGAGCCAGCCCAGATACTTTGCGTCGAGGTAGCCCACGTTCATGCCAAGCGTCAGGCCTTCGGCGGGAATGAACTGGAACTCGCCCTCAACCCCCTGCATGCGGGCCTTTGCCGCGTTCTGCACGACGGTGAGGGTAACAAGCACGGGATCTGGGAAGACCACATCCTCCTGCTTGCCCGAATAGTCCATGCGGAAGAAATTGACGTTTGCCCGCAGGCGGTTGTCGAACCATTGCGACTTGAAGCCTGCTTCGATGCTCCTCACGGTTTCAGGCTGATACGGCCCCAGCGAGAATGCCGACGATGCGCGACCGTTGAACCCGCCCGAGCGGAAGCCCTTCGAATAGCTGGCATAGACCATGCCGTTGTCGAACTTGTAGCTGACACCGAAGCGGGGAGTAAAGCGCGAAGTGGTCAGAATGCCGGTCTGGCGCGTGACGGCACCGGTCACCGGATCAACCGCGTTGGGGGTATAGACCGCCAGGTTCGCGATGGCGTCCGGGCAGTCACCAAAGGCGGAGGTGAAAGTGCGGTTGCCCACCGCTCCCGTGGCTGTGCCTGCGCAAATCCGCTTCCTTTCATGGGTATAGCGGCCACCGACCGAAAGGGTCAGGTTCGGCACCGCTTCCCAGTCTACCTGACCGAAGAAGGCGTAGTTCCTGGTCCGCTGCTTGGCTTCGCCGCCCGGAGTCTCGCCACCCACGGTGTTGCCTTCCATGAGGTCGAAGATTTGCTGTTCGGTGGAGTTGGTGGCGATGGGCGAGGGGAAGAAGTAGTTGCGCTGATGGATCTCATAGCTTGCGCTGTAATAGTATGCCCCGGCAACGATCTTCGCGGTTGAAATCGTGCCCTGGTAGCGCAGTTCGCCTGAGAACTGCTTTTGCGTCTGCGGACGGAACACGAAGAAGTATGGCTGTTCGAGCCCGTCGAACTTGTTCATCGCCTTTTCGTTGGAAGTGCGATAGCCGACCACGGCCAGCAGGCTGTGATCGGGTGCCACCTCCACTTCGCCGTTCGCGATCAGCGAGTGCGCGTTGAATCGCTGCGGCTGCACGAAGTTGGTGACGGGACGCCGGTGATAGTCGGAATCGCTCGCCGGTGCGCCACACGATCCGACAGGAGTGATGATACAGAACAATTCGCCCGGCCCGGTCAGCGAGGTGACCGGCGTGGTCGGGGTGTTGTCATCGATATAGTCGTAATTGACGACGAGCTTGGCGGACGAGCTTGGCTCGATCTTCACCGAAGCGCTGAACATGTTGAAGTCCTTGTCGCCCTCGCGCTTGTTGCGCACGATGTTGCGGAAATAGCCGCCGTTGTGCAGGCTTATGAGGCCAACCTTGGCCGAGATCGCGCCATCGGCGATCGACGGCAGGTTCATCACGCCTTTGAAGTCCATCTGCTCGAAACTTCCGTAGGTCGCGCTGATCCGCCCGCCGAATTCGCCGGTGGGTTCGGCCCGGCGCACATGGACAAGGCCGCCAATGGTGTTGCGACCGAACAGCGTGCCCTGTGGGCCGCGCAGGATTTCCACTTCGCTGGCATCGAAGGTCGTCAGCAGGGCGCCGGTGGTGGTGGCAAGATAGACCCCGTCGAGATAGACCGCGACCGCCGGATCGAAGCTCTTTTCGCCGTCGTTCAACTGCACTCCGCGCACCGAAATGATCGGGGTGTTTGCGCCGTAGAGCGTGTCGATCACGACGTTCGGCGCAAGCCCGCCGAGTTGGGCGATGTCGCGGCTGAAACGCTGTTCGATCTGTTCGGCATTGATCGCGCTGACCGCAATGGGGACGTTCTGAAGATTCTCAGAACGATGCTGTGCAGTGACCACGATTTCCTGCAGGGTGGTAAGACCGCTGTCATTCGCAGTCGTATCCTGGGCATGTGCCGCTGGACTGCCGCAAACAGCCATCAGCCCCAGCGCCGCGCTGCCAAGATTGAGACAAACCTTCAGGTTCCTCATAAATCTCCCCAATTGTCAGATGGTTACTGACTTATCTGTGTTAGCGAACTTTGATTCGCCTTATCCTCGTCCAGTAAAATATAACGATATCGATACACATGTATATCGAAATCGCTGCATTTCCGGGTTCCCCGTGAAATTCGGGTCCGGAAAGTCAGCGCAAAAGCTGCGCAATGGGCCTCACGGCCCAACGGGCCGGTGCAGCTTCACAGCAGGACCATCTGCGGTCCGGAAGTCCGGTCCGAAGCTGCCCGGCCGGACAGTTTCGGACCAGATTCCAACACAATGTCCGCAATGCATTCAGATCAAGCCGGCATTCAGAAATGCCAGCCAAGTTCCATCCCGTAGTACCGCGGAGAACCGCCGAAAGCATTGTAGCCGACGCCGGCTGACTTGATTTCGGCATATTCGACATTTGCGATGTTGCGACCGAACACGCCGATAGACCAGCGCCCGAGGTCAATGCTCGCGCCGGCATCGAGCAGGCCATAGGCCTTCTGTTCGAGCGACTTGGTGTTGAGCAGGTCGGTGAATACGTGGCTGCGCCAGGTATATCCCGCGTGCAGCCTGAGCTTGGCATTTTCGCCAAGATCACGATCGTAACTGCCGCCGATCGAGTAGGTCCACTTCGGCACCCGGTCAAACTTGAGGTCCGTTGCCGCCTGTCCTGCCGCAAGGCCGGTCAGATTGTCGAAGCGATCGTACTTTGCGTCGATGTAGCCCAGCGTTCCATCGAAGCGCAGGCCGCGTACCGGCACGACCGAAGCTTCCACCTCGACCCCCTGAATGGTCGCCTTGGCCGCGTTGACGAGCTGCTGAAGCGGCGAATCTCCGGGCAGGGCAATCTGCGTGAGCCGCTGGATATCGTCATACTTCTGGCGGAAATAGCCGACGTTCAGCCGCACCCGCCGATTCAGGAACTGCGATTTCAGGCCGGTTTCGAATGAGCCCACGGTTTCGGGATCCACCGGGGTGACCGCACCCACCGCAGAGGGCGCACGGGCATTGAAGTTGCCGGCGCGATAGCCCTTCGAATAGCTTGCATAGACCATGACATCAGAGGCCACTTCATAATTTGCAATGAAGCGGGGGGACACGTCATCCCAACTGCGCTGGCCATCGAGGTAATTGAAACTGCACGACGCGAACGACTGTCCGGGGCAGTTGCTCAGCGGAACGATGTGCATTTTCTTGCGGTCGAAACTGTAGCGTACGCCAGCCGAAAGCGTCAGTCCGCCCAGAGGGCGCCAGTCGATGTTCCCGAAGGCCGCATAGGACTGCGCAGACTGCTGCCAGCGATTGATCGTGTAGCGGTTGGAACCCGTCGCGAGGCGGGTGATGCGCTTTTCGAACACGCTGGTATCGAGATCGAACAGAAAGCCGCCGACCAGCAGATCGATCGTGTCGTTCAGGCTGATGTTGTAGCGCAGCTCAAGGCTCTTCTGCCGTGCGCTCTCCTCGTTGTCGGGGAACAGCACGACATTGAACGGATCGCCGCTGACATTGAGCGTCGCATCGTAATCGATCTTGCGATAGGCCCCGATGGCCGTCAGCGTCCCGGTGCCGATGTCCTGCGACAGCTCGGCAATCAGGTGATACCCGTCGATCTTCGTGTAGCCCGGATCACCGAGATTGACCGACCACTTGCCATTGTCAGGTGTCCAGCCCCAGACTGTCTGATGCTGGCGCAGCGCGGTGTTCGGCAGCAGATAGGATCTTGTCGCACCCCCGCCATCGTTCATGTGCAGATACTGGCCGAGCAGCGTCAGGGTTGTGCTTTGGGCAGGCTTGAAGACGAGCGTTCCCTTGACGACCTGATCGTTGGCACCCTGCACACGGCCTTCGCGATGCATGGCGGCAGCGGCGCCGGTCGGATTGGCATTGGCGGGGACAGTCACGAAAGTGCCGGAATTGCGATTGATGAAGAAGCCGTCGTTATTGCGCGTGAAGACCGCAACGCGGGCAAACAGCTTGTCCTGAACGAGGCTCGTCTGGCCAGTCGCGCGAATTTCTACCGTCGAAGCGTTGCCGAGAGTCACCTTGACGGAGGCATCATCCGATCCGTCCGGCCGACGGCTGCGAACCGATACCACACCGCCCGAAGCGTTTCTGCCGAACAGCACGCCCTGTGGCCCGCGCAGAACTTCCGCGCCCTCCATGTCGAACGCGTCCAGAATTGCGCCGGCCTGGTAACCGATGACCATGCCATCCTGCACGATGTTCACGGCAGGATCGAGCGAGCGGACGGAGGTGCTGACGCCGACACCGCGCATGAAGAAGTTGGCGAAGCCGGGAAAGGTGCCGACGCCATCGAGCTGCGCATTGGGAACGAGCCGGCCCAGATCGCGGATATCGACCATGTGGCTGCGCTCGATCGCAGCACCATCCACGGCAGTTACCGCAAGCGGAACTTTCTGCAGTTCCTCGCCACGGGCCTTCTTCTGGGCATAGACCACGATCGATGAAAGCGCATCCTGGTCCGTTTGCGCCTGTGGGTCTGCCTGGGATTGCGCCAGGGCGGGCACGCTGCAGGTCCCCAGCATTGCCACGATCAACGCGGATCGCAGACGCATTTTCGCATTTGGTTCGAACATTTGCCCTCTCCCGTTTGCCGTTCAGCCTTGCGTTGGCGAACGATCAATCCCGCTGGAGTGTAGTTCCAGATTATATCGAAATCAATCTATATATATCGATATTGATTTTTTGGAGTGAGGTAGGGCCGGGAGGCATGGGACGCGTCAATCCATCGGAACGCCCCGGTCGAGTTTGATCGTCTTGAGTGCAAAGCTGGAATTGATCGCGGAAACGGCTGGAAAGCGCAGGAGGGTCGTGCGGGCAAACTGTTCGTAGTCTGAAACCGACCGCGCAAGAATGCGCATGATGAAATCGCTCTGCCCGCTCATCGCGAAACATTCCACGATCTGGGGGTGGCGGCTGACAAGGTCCTCGAACTGCCCGAGCGTTTCGTCATCGTGGCGATTGAGCTTCAACTCGACATAGACGCTGATCGGATAACCGAGCCTGGCGGGATCGAGCAACAGTACCCGCCCCAGAATTATGCCTTCCGCCTCCAGCTTGCGCAGCCGCCGCCAGCACGGTGTCTGCGAGAGGCCGACCCGTTCGGCCAATGCGTGAATGGCAAGTTCGGGGTCCGCCTGCAGTTCGGCTAGGATCTTCCGGTCAATCTGATCCATGTGATTCGTCCCCTGAAGGCTGAAATTGAGAATAATCTTCTAATGTAATTTATTTCAATAGAATGATCATTCAAAATTGGAGCCTGGTAGCACGAGCTTTGGAAGGACATTCCCGCTTCGGAAGCATACCCTTGGTCCAATACCGAACCACGCTGAAGGCAGAGCCGCTCTGCCGATGCTGGTGATGGCGCTGAGGAAGCAGGATGTCAGGTATCGGCCTTCATGTACCGGAACCCGGTGCCCGTCCGGGCGACGAACCCGATTTCTCCCACATCGTGGTGCAGCCGGCAGGAAGCGTGGACTGCCCGCCCCATGACGCGGACGAGCATGAACTGCGCCACCTCGCGTTCGATCTGATCCGGGTGCTGGATGATGATGACCATGCCAGGGGCGGCTGGAATCCCCGGCTTGATCCGGACGTTCTGCGCGCCGGTCTGGAAGCCATGCTGCTTACCCGCGCGTTCGACGATCGCCTTTTCCGGCTTCACCGTCAGGGCAAGACCAGCTTCTACATGAAGTCCACCGGCGAGGAGGCCTGCGCCGTCGCCCCATCGCTGGCCTTGCGCCGCGACGACATGGCCTTCCCGACCTATCGCGTGGCAGGCTGGCTTCATGCGCGGGGCTATCCGCTGGAGCGAATGGTCAATCAGATCTTCTCCAATGCAGAAGATCCCTTGCGGGGTCGCCAGTTGCCGATCCTCTATTCGGCGCGCGACTATGGCTTCTATTCGCTCTCCGGCAATGTCGGCAGCCGGTTCGGCCATGCGGTGGGCTGGGCCATGGCCGCCGCCTACAGCGGGCGCGACCAGATCGCGCTCGGCTATATCGGCGAAGGCACCACCGCCGAGGGCGATTTTCACGAGGCACTGACATTCGCCAGCGTCTACCGCGCGCCTGCCATCCTCTGCGTGACCAACAACCAGTGGGCGATTTCCTCGTTCTCGGGCATCGCCAACGGCACCGCCCAGAGCTTTGCCGCCAAGGCCATCGGCTATGGCCTGCCGGGACTGAGGGTGGACGGCAACGATTTCCTGGCCGTCTGGTCCGTGATCGACTGGGCCGCCAGGCGCGCACGGGCGGGGCTGGGTGCCACGCTGATCGAATTCTTCACCTATCGGGCGGCGGGCCATTCGACCAGCGATGACCCAACGCGCTATCGCCCTGCCAGCGAGGCCGCCCACTGGCCCCTGGGCGACCCGGTGGAGCGGCTGTCAGGCCATTTGACCGCAATCGGAGAATGGGACGAAGCGCGCGAGGAAACTCTGAAGGCCGAACTGGCCGCGCGCGTGGCGGCGGCCGTCGCCGTGGCGGAAAAGGTCGGCACGCTGGGCAAGTCCAAGCCCCCGCTGCGCGAAATGTTCCTCGGCGTGTTCAAGGAGCCGGACTGGCGCCTGACCGAACAGATGCGCGAACTGGGGCTCGAAGAGCATGACTGATCGGCCTGCGGCAACCTCCAGCATGTCGATGATCCAGGCGCTGAACGACGCCATGGACGTGATGATGGCCCGCGATCCGCGCGTGCTGGTATTCGGAGAGGATGTCGGCTTCTTCGGCGGCGTGTTTCGCGTTACCGACGGGCTTCAGGCGCGCCATGGCAGGCACCGCTGCTTCGATACGCCCATCGCCGAAGGCGGCATCGTGGCCACCGCCATCGGCATGGCGGCCTATGGCCTGCGCCCCGTGCCCGAGATCCAGTTCGCAGACTACATCCTGCCCGCCTACGACCAGTTGGTCTCCGAAGCGGCGCGGCTGCGCTACCGATCGGGGGGGAATTCGAGGCGGCGATCACGGTCCGCTCGCCTTATGGCGGCGGCATCTTCGGCGGGCAGACCCACAGCCAGAGCCCCGAGGCGATCTTTGCGCACATCACCGGCCTCAAGACCGTGATCCCTTCCAATCCGCACGATGCCAAGGGCCTGCTGATCGCGGCTGTCGAGGACGACGATCCGGTGATCTTCCTCGAACCCAAGCGGCTCTACAACGGGCCGTTCGATGGTCATGGCGATGGCCCGCTCAAGACCTGGGCCGGACACACCCGTGCCGAAGTTCCGAGCGGCTATTACACGGTGCCTCTGGGCAAGGCCGATGTCGTGCGCCCGGGTGGGGATCTCACAATCCTCGCCTATGGCACGATGGTCCATGTCGCGCTCGCAGCCGTCGAAGCCAGCGGCTGCGATGGTGAAGTGATCGATCTGCGCTCGATCGTTCCGCTCGATATCGACAGCATCTCCGCCTCGGTCGAGCGGACGGGCCGGTGCCTGATCGTGCACGAGGCATCCCGCTTCTCCGGCTTCGGCGCGGAACTGGCCGCGCTCGTCCAGGAGCGCTGCTTCTATTCGCTGGAAAGGCCGGTGATGCGCGTGTGCGGCTGGGATACGCCTTACCCCCACGCCTTCGAATGGGACTATTTCCCCAGCCCGCAACGGGTTGGCACCGCCATCACGCGCCTGCTCGCAAGGGACTGATCATGGCCGATTTCACGTTCCACCTTCCCGATATCGGCGAAGGCATCGCCGAGGCGGAGATCGTCGGCTGGCACGTTGCCGTGGGCGACAGTATCGTTGCCGACCAACGCCTTGCCGATGTGATGACCGACAAGGCCACTGTCGAGATGGAAAGCCCGGTCAGCGGACGGGTCAAGGCGCTGGGCGGAGAGGTTGGCGATGTCATCGCGATCGGCAGCGTGCTGGCGGTCATCGTCACCGAAGAGGATGTCGCGCCGGAACATGGCGCGGCAGCCCCTGCCTCAACGCCGCCATCAGTTGCGCCGCCCCCGCCACCTCCGGCCGCGCCTGAGCCGGTCCAGCCTGCCACGCCCGCCATCGCAGCCACACCGGCAACCTCGGCCCCGGCATCCTTGGCGCCAGTGACAACGGGGCCGCGCACGCTTGCCAGCCCGGCGGTGCGCCAGCGCGCGCAGGATCTCGGCATCGACCTTGCCTGTCTGCTGCCAACCGCCGACGGTCGGATCCGCCATGGCGATCTTGACACCTTCCTCGCCTATCGCGGCGGCGAAGGATATCGCCCGGCGGGTGTCGCGCGCGCCGACGACGCTGTCCGTGTCGTCGGTCTGCGGCGGCGGATCGCGGAAAACATGGCCGCATCCAAGCGCGCGATCCCGCACTTCACCTATGTGGAAGAGATCGATGTCACCGAGCTTGAGGCCATGCGCGCTGCGCTCAACGGCGAACGGGGAGCGCGTGCCAAGCTGACGATGCTGCCTTTCCTGATCATCGCGGCATGCCGGGCCATCCCGGATTTTCCGATGATCAATGCCCGCTTCGATGATGAGGCAGGCGTGGTTACCCGCTTCGGCGCGGTCCATATGGGCATCGCTGTGCAGACATCCGGCGGGCTGATGGTTCCGGTGCTTCGCGATGCCCAGGACCGCAATCTTTGGCAACTGGCCGCCGCCATCGTCACGCTGGCCGAAGGCGCACGGTCAGGATCGCTTGCATCAGGCCAGCTCAGCGGTTCGACACTGACGCTGACCTCGCTCGGAACGCTGGGCGGGATCGCAGCAACGCCGGTGATCAACCGGCCCGAAGTGGCGATCATCTGTCCGAACCGCATTGTCGAACGGCCTGCCTTTGTTACCGATGCGCTCGGTCAGCGACAGATCGCCGAGCGCAAGCTGATGAATTTCTCGATCAGTTGCGATCACCGGGTCGTAGACGGCCATGACGCGGCCAGCTTCGTCCAGAAAATCAAGCTTCTGCTTGAACGGCCCGCGGTTCTGCTGGCGGGCTAGGGGAGGGAGCCTGCATACCGACCTTCCTGTTCCTGCGCCTTGAACTGGATGCGGCAAGGCGTGAATCATACATCGCCTCAAGCGCTGCGTCCGCCCGCTTGAGCGCCGCCCGGACAGCCGCCAACTCCTTTTGCCCGATTGCCGAAACCAGTTCGTCCACCACGTCACGGCTGAGTTCGTTGGCACGTCCTGCCACCTCCACGCCTTCCGCCGTCAAGCGGGCGATGACGATCCGGGAATCCTCGCTGCCGACTTCACGCTTCAGATAACCAAGGCCTTCGAGGCGTTTCAACTGGTGGGAAATGGTCGATTGAGGAAGAGCCATGACTTTGACGATCTCTCCGGCCGTCAGTTCCCCCCGTTCGGCCAGCAGTACGATCATCCGCGAGGTGACCAGATCGAGTCCGGCTTCCTGAAACCACGGATTGGAAATGCGGGCCATGTGCGCACCGATCCGATGGACCAGAAACGAAATGCGATCGGCCAGCGGCGGCAAGGGATCGCGATTGCGTCTCGGCTCCGGGTCCTTCTTGCGGTTTGGCATACAATCTTCAACTTTCGCATCGCCTTCCGGCGCGGGCAGTGCCGGGCCGGGCTAAGCAGGGTAGCGTAGGGTAGCGCGTTCCCGGGAGCAAGGGCGGGCTTAGATCGCAGGCCGGGATCAAGGTCCTGGCCGGGTAGCGAGTCACCGGCGCCCGGCATCATCATTCCGCCTGCAGGCTGACGGTGCCAAGGCCCTCCACCAGCAGTTCATATCGCCGCCCCGGCTTCAGGGGAACGGCAGGCCCCATCGCGCCGCACAGGACGATATCGCCCGGCTGCAGCGCGATGCCCAGTTCGCCGGATCGGCGCAGCAGCCAGCGCCACGCATTCAGGATCGAACCCAGGCAATCGCGCGGCGATCCGGCTGCAACCAGTTGTCCATCTTCCAGCAACTCGCTGCGCGCATCGACCAGATCGACTTGCGTTGCCTGCACCCGGTCGGCCCCCGGCATGACGCGCGCGCAGCAGGCGTTGTCGGCAGTGGCGTGCGTCACGTTCCCTGGCCATCCCACTATGCGGGAATCAGCGATTTCGAAGGCCGGACGAATGCTGGTTAGCGCGGCCAGAAGGATATCGTCACTGGCATTCCATTCCGGTGCATGGCCGATTTCCAGCAGGATCTCACCCTCGATCCGGGGGGCGATGAACGTGCCCGTTGCCACGGCAGCTCCGGGGGAAGTACGGTATCGGCAAAGATCGTCCCGATCATTGGCTCCTGCGCGCCGAACAGGCGCATGGCGCCGGGAGATGTCAGGCCGATCTTGTGGCCGCATGGCATCCGGCCCGCAGTAATCGCCTGTGCATGCAGTTCTCGCTGGATGGCCAGCGCGTCGGCAATGTCCAGGTCTTTGCCGAACACGTCCTGCGGAACGGCACGGCCTTCCCGCTGCGCCTGCAGCAGAATGGAGGCCAGGCTTTCATGATCTGTCATCACCTGCATTGCACGATCTCTATGGCAGGGCGTCGGCGCCAAGGGAGGAAATGCGTCCAGAAATATATTAATTTCGATACTTCACAACTGCGGTGCGCCGTGTCAAGGGAAGCGGCCAGAAGAGAAGGGGAGAAGTCGACTTGGCTGACGACACGGACATGTCTCCGCTTGAATGCGTCCTGTCGTTCTGCAGCGCCTGGACCGGCCCGGATCTTGATCGGGTGATTGCGCACCTTGCGCCCGATATCACCTATCACAACATTCCGATGGAGCCACTGTCCGGCCTGGCCGCAGTCGAACGCTATCTGCGCGGCGTCGGGCCCTTGACCGATTCCGCTTGGGAAGTGCGCCATGCTGCAGCGAACGGCGATCATGTGCTGACAGAGCGGATTGACCGCATGACCATCGGCGGCGCACGGGTTGAACTGCCGCTTATGGGTGTGTTCCGCGTGCGCGACAATCTGATCTGCGAATGGCGCGATTACTTCGATCTGGCCAGCTATCGCGCGCAGATGGCGGCTCTCGGCACTCCGAAAGGGCATTGAAGCATGGATCTGGGGCTGAAGGACAGGACCGTTCTGGTCTGCGCGGGAAGCCAGGGGATAGGCCTTGCCACGGCGCGCGGATTTCATCACGAAGGCGCGCGCGTGGCCATTTGCGCGCGCGATCCGGATCAGCTTGCCCTGGCGGCAGCGCAGATGCCCGGCTGCCTGGCGCTTGTCGCAGACCTTGCCGATCCCGCGCAGATCACCGGGCTTGCCGATACGGTCGCGGCGCAGTTCGGGCCGGTCGATGTGCTGGTGAACAATGCCGGTGGCCCGCCGCCGGGGCTGTTCGATACGCTGGACGATGCGCGGTGGGAGGCGGCCACCAACCTCACGCTGATGTCCGCCGTGCGGATGACCCGCGCGGTACTCCCTGCGATGCGGGCGCGGCGCTGGGGGCGGATCGTCAACATATCGTCGTTCGGGGTCAAGCAGCCGGTCCCCAATCTCACGCTGTCGAACAGCCTGCGCATGGCGGTGCTGGGCTGGGCGAAGACATTGTCGCAGCAGGTCGCTGCGGACAATGTGCTGGTCAACACGGTTTGCCCTGGGTGGACACGCACCGGACGGGTCGAGAAGCTGCTGGGGCCGGGCGACGCTGATGGCCCCAGCGCGGCAGAGGCCGCAATCCTTGCCGATATCCCGCTAGGCCGGTTCGCCGAAGCCGAAGAGATCGCCAGTCTCGCTGTTTTCCTTGGCTCGGAAGTTGCAAGCTACATGACCGGAACCGCGATCGCGGTCGATGGCGGCGTCGCGAAGGGATATGCCTGAAATGAGCCTTGCAAGCGCCCGCGTGATCGACATCCACGCCCACGCGGTGATCGAGGAGACCTTTGGCAGCGCCGGTCACTTCGGTCCCGAACTGACCGAAGAGGATGGCGTGCCGGTGTTCCGCATCGGTGACTACAGGTTGCGCGGCGTGCGCTATCGCGGCAGCGCCTTCATGGACCCGGATGTGCGGGTCGCGGCGATGGATCGCATCGGGATCGACTGGCAGTTGCTCTCGCCCAATCCGCTGACCTACTTCCACTACATTCCGGCAGCGGAAGCGATTGCCTTCTGCCGCAGGCACAATGATGCACTCGCAGCGCAGGTTGCCCGCTATCCCGACCGTCTCGGCGCGTCGGCGGCCCTGCCGATGCAGGATGTCGATGCGGCGATTGCCGAGTTGCGCCGCGCGGTAAGCGAACTGGGCTTTCGCGCCGCCTACATCGGCACGGACATGCCGCAGAGCCTGTGCGATCCGGTGATGGACCGGTTCTACGAGGCGGTCGTCGCCCTCGACGTGCCGCTGTTCATCCACCCGGCCTCTGCCGGGATCGATGGCCCGGCCGGCCCTGCGGCATTCGGCAGGTTCGAACTGGACATCACCGTCGGGTTTGCGATGCAGGAAACGACCGCGCTTGCCACGCTCCTGTTCGGCGGCGTGCTCGATCGCCATCCCGTGCTCGATATCTGCATCAGCCACGGCGGCGGGGCACTGGCGCTGGTGTGGGGGCGCCTGCGCCATGCTGCGCACAAGCGCCAGTGGGTGCCGGAAAGCCTGCGTGACGAAGGCCGCTTCGAAGCAGCCCTCCAGCGCATCTGGTATGATGTGCACATGCACGATGACCTCTCGCTCGATCTCCTGATTCAGCGGGTTGGCCGCGATCGGCTGGTCTATGGCACCAATTTCGCCGGCTGGGACGCGCCGCAGCACGCCGATACGCATGGCATGGAGCAGTTGCTGGCCGACAACGCGAGGCGCCTGCTGCGCGCCTGAGCCTTGCCGGAAGTCCGGGTCAGCCTTTCGAAACGCCGAGCCCGAGGCCGCCATCAACGTCGAGGATCGCGCCGGTAACCCACCCGGCGCACAGCAGATACTCGGCTGCCTCGGCAACATCGACACCTTCGCCCAGCCGGTCGAGCGCCTGAAGCGCCGGCAGTTCGCGATAGCGGCTGGCCGCTTCCTCCTCGGTCAGCAGACCCGCCCGCACGTTGATCTCGGTCAGCACGCTGCCTGGCACGATGCAGTTCACCCGCACTCCCTTGCTGCCCACTTCGGCGGCAAGAACCTGGGTCAGACCCTGCACGGCGGCTTTGGTCGCGGCATAGGGCGATGCACCCGGAAAGGCGCGGCGGGTATGGCTGGAGCCGAAAAAGAGGATTGATCCCTTGCTAGCCTCCAGATGCGGCATCGCCAGCGACGAGAGCATCATCGCGCCGATGACGTTTGTCTGGAACACGGCTGTCAGCCGTTGCTCGACCATCTCCGCAAGCGCCGTTCGATACATGTTGCCCGCATTGTTCACGAGCGCATCAAGCCCTCCGCCGTGTGCAACCGCACCTGCGATCATGGCCTCCCGGTCTGCCGCATCGGCAACATCGCCAACCACGCCCGCACAGCCGATCTCGTCACACAGCGCGGCGATCTTGTTGGCCCGCCGACCGCTCACGGTGACCTTTGCACCGCGAAGCGTGAACAGGCGTGCCATGGCAGCCCCCAGTCCCGAACCTCCACCGGTGACGAGAATGCTTTTTCCTGCGAGTGTCATATGGCTTCTCTCCCGTTGGATCTGCAATTGCGGCGATCGGCCCGCCTGGCGGGGATCATTGCCCGGACAGCCAGGCCAGCATCGCCTTGAGGATGGTGACATGTCCCGGAGCGGTCAGCGAACGGGCATCATGCCCAAGCGCGTCGACCACGATCCGGCCCGCTCCCTGTCGCCGACGCCAGATCACGGGCTGAGGCTCCTGACCGGCTTCGGCCAGCGCAACGATCTCGCAGTCTGTGGCCGGATCGAGGTTGTGGTAAGCCTCGTCGATAACATCGAACTGCGCCATATCCGGCCCGGCGGCGTCAGGTCCAGCGGCGTCAGGTCCTGCGGCCAGGGCGAGGACGACTCTCACCGTAAATTTCCCCAGCGGTGGGTGGTGCGAGTGGTCCCATGTCCAGCCTCCGCCAAGCAAGGTGCGCCAGCCGGGCTGGTTGTCCCAGCATATGACGGCCGTATGCATCGCCAGAAGCCCACCGCCATCGTCAACATGGCCGGAGATTGCGGCGAACTCGTCGTCGCTCAACGCGCCGCCCCACGTGGGGCGGTCTGCCGCGAAGCGATCAGCCTGGGTCATCGACCAGCGCAGCGCGTTGACGGCCAGAATATCCTGCCCCCGCCGCAACTTTGCCAGGGCCTCTGACAGATCGGCGCAGATTGCCACTTCGAGCCCCACCCGGCGCGCGATGGCCAGCAGGGCCGCTGTCGATTCCACGAAGGGATGCTTGTAACCGCCACTGTAGATGACCAGCCGCAGCCGGCCGACGCCTGCTTCGGCCCCGTTTGCCACAATTTCGCTGTCAGCCATTGGTGCGGGGCAGGTTCTTCAGCACGGCATGGGTTACGCCGCCATCCACGACCAGATCGTGACCGTTGATATAGCCGCCTTCGGCACTGTCGAGAAAACAGACGGCATTGGCGATGTCTTCCGGCAGCCCCAGACGGCCCAGCGGCACACCGGCTGAGCGCACTGCGCGCACCGCCGGGTCGGCATAGATCGGAGTCGACATGCCGCCGTCGATGAAGCCCGGCGCGATGCTGTTGAACCGCAGGCCCTGTGGTCCATATTCCATCGCGAACTGTCGCATCAATTGCAGCACCGCGCTCTTGGTTGCCGGATAGGCACCCGATCCGGGACCGGGACCATAGGCATTGATCGATGTCAGCGATACGACATGGCCCGAACCGCGCGGCAGCATGCGCCGCACGGCTTCGCTGGTCACGGCAAAAACGCCCATCAGGTTGACTTCGACAACGCGCCGGAAATCCGCGATCGCGATATCGGCCAAGGGGCCGAAGCGCACGATGCCGGCATTGTTGACGACGAGGTCCGGCGCGGCTCCCAGCGCATCGAACAGTGATGTGACGGCATCGCCATCGGACACGTCGCAATGATGGGCTGTCACATGCTGCGAAGCAGCAGACGGACCGAAATCGTGCACGGCCTGCGCATTGGCATCGGCCACGGCAACCCTGTACCCCTTGCCGAGCAGCGCATTGGCGATTGCTGCGCCGATTCCGGCCGCCCCGCCGGTTACCAGTGCGAACTTCATTTCGTGCCTTTCACGGTAAAGCGAACGGGAAACCGGCCCCAGTTCTGTCTGAGCGTGGCCGTGTCCCGCTCCGGCGGGTCGCTTTCGATCGTGCGTGCGCCGTGGCGCAGCAATTCGATCACGATCAGCGCCACGATGCCCAGTTGCGCCTGCGCGGGATCGGAGCCAGGCTTGGCAACCACCCCCCATCCAGTTCGCGGCCAAGGCAGGTATGCAGGCCTATGCCGAAGGCCAGGCCAGAGCGCAGCACGGTTGCAGGCAATTCGCGGTCCGGGTCGAACAGATCGGCGGTTTCGCCGAAGATCGACCGGTCGCGATTGGCAAGGAACAGGTCCAGTTCGATCCGTTCACGCTGCGCTACCTCGCCTGCTCCGGGAACATGCATGGGGCAGGTGGCCGTGCGCCATGCTTCCGGGCTGGCGGGATGAAGCCGCAGCGATTCATGCACGCAGCGCTGCACGAAAATCGGATCTTCCAGCCTGGCCCAGCGTGCCGCGTCATCGCGCGCCCATTCAAGGATTTCCCACAGGGCGTGGACCACCGAGTTGGCGGTCGAATGGGCGCCCGCCTGCATGTAGAAGGCGATCTCGCGCAGCAATTGCTCTTCGCCAAGGTTCAGTTCGTCATTCCCGGCCACCAGCGTCATCAGCACGTCGCGCGGCAGATCGGCGTCGGTGATCCTGTCGGCCCTGCGCTCCTCCAGCAGTGCGCGCCGCCGTCCGAGCGAAGGCAGAAAATAGCTCTCGCGGAAATCGGCTAGCACGGCCAGCACTTCGGCGTTCAGTTCGGCGTGATCGCGGGTGCTGTGCACCATGGTCGCGCCTTCGCTGAGCTTCTTGGTGATCGCGATCAGATGCTCGCTTTCCTCCGCCGTTCGCGCCGGACGATCGATCCCGGCGAAGTCGGACGTGAGGTTTACCGTCAAGCGGTAGCCAAGCTTGAGCAGGTCGCCGCCGCCAGCCTCTACGAAAGGCGCGATCGTTTCCGCCAGAGTGCGCGGGAAAACCTCCTTTTCGTAGTAGTTGAAGAAGTTGCGCCGGAAAACGCGCACTTCGACAGTTCGCCGGGCGTTGTGCTCCTCGCCATGCAAGGTCAGCAGCACTTCATCCATGACGACCTTTCCGGCGTCATAGAGGGCCTGCTTGAGATCGCGATTCCGCAGTGCGGCCTCACATTCCCGGAACGCGGTTATGCGGTGACCGTCCATCAGATTATCGCCCGCGTCTTGTCGAAAAGGACAGGGTAGGTCGCCCACGAAATGCGGGTGATGCCACCGTCGAGTTCCGCAGGCGAATCCGGATCGGCCCTTACGCCGCTTTGCAGCAAGGCGCGCACGATCAGCGGCACCGTACCGAACTGGTGGTCGTCCGGGTCGGTGCCCGGTCTCGGTTCGACCCCGATCGCGAGGTTGCGGCCAAGGCAGGCATGCGCGCCGACCCCCATCGAGATGCCGTGCGCAAAGGCCGAGCCATTGATGACGCGGTGCGGATTGAATTGGTCCGCATCCACGCCAAAGATTTCAGTTTCCCGGTTGGCCGAGCGCAGATTGACGACGATAGTGTCTCCTGCCTGCGCCTCTTCGCCACTGGCCAGTGTGAACGGGCAGGTGGTGCGGCGCTTGGCGACCGGGCTCGATGGATGCAGCCTCAGGCTTTCGAACACGCATTGCTGCACGAAGAAGGGATCGTCGCGCAGGCGCGCGACATCTTCAGGATGGGCTGCGATCCATTGCAGAATTTCGTGAATGGCATGGGTCAGCGAATGAATCGTCGTGTGGGCACCGGCCATGGTGAAGAAGATGCCTTCCTGCAGAAACTCGTGCTCGGTCATGCCCAGCGTGCTTTCCCCCGAGACCAGCGCCATGAGAACATCGCGCGGGAGCGCATCGGCAGGCAGTTCCCTGGCATCCACTCTTGCCTTGAGGGCACGCCTGCGCTCCAGCGAGGGATAGAGGAACCGCTGGTTGAACTGCGCCATTGCAGCCTCGATCCGCGCGCGCTTGGCCGGGCGATCCTCTGGCGGAGACTGGCCCAGCGCCGGCGCAAGGCTGAACTCCTTGAGCAAGCGTAGGAGTTCGGCGGTTTCCTCGGGCGAGCGTTCAGTGCGGTCGATCCCGGTGAAATCGACCGTCAGGTTCATCATGATTCGATAGCCGATATCGACCAGATCACCGCGCCCTGCCGCCAGGAAGGGAGACAGGGTCTCCTCGAGCGTAATCGGCAGCACGTTGCGCTCGTATTCAACGAAGATGTTCTTGCGGAACACCGTCGCCTCCACATTGCGCCGCACGCGATGCTCGGTGCCATGGAGATTGACGAGACTGCGGTCCATCATCAGCGCGGCTTCGTCATAAAGCGCCTGGCGCAGGTCGTTCTGGCGCAAGGTGCGCGAGCAGGCCTCGAATGTGGAGATAACATGTTCGGTCATTGCTTGGGGCTCCACAGGCCGGCGGCCAGCCGGGTCGCAGGTCGGGTCGAATAGTTGGAAACCCGCCACGATGGCGGATCGCGGCGGGGGCAAGCGGGGTTTCGACATCGATCGACCTGCCGCCCTGGAAGACGTGGCGAATGGCCCCTTCGCGCCCGAGCAGCGTGACATCGGATGCCACGTCGCCTTCGACCACGATGATGTCGGCGTCCTTGCCCGGCTCAAGGCTGCCGGTGCAGTCATCGAGTTTGAGCGCGCGCGCGCCTTCGAGCGTTGCGCAGGACAGGGCCTGAAGCGGGGTCAGGCCCAGGTTTTCAACGAGGATCTGCAACTCGCGCCAGTGCCATTCGCCATAGGGCGTGATCGAGAAACCGCTCTCGGTGCCGCAGACGATCGGCACGCCGCCATCATAGGCATGGCGCAACTGCCTGCTGCTTGCCTCGATCTCCCTCGCAAACAGGTCCTGTAGGTAGGGGCTGGCGCCGATCCGCGCGCCATGATCGGCCAGCACGGCCTGAAACGTCAGCGTGGGCACGATCGGCACGCGCGCATCGCATACGGCCCGCAGCGCGGCATCGTCCATGTAGGTTGCGTGCAGGATCATGTCGAAGCCGGCGATGGCGGCATCATGCGTGCTGGCAGCGTTGCGGCAATGGCCCACAATGGGCAGGCCCACTTCGTGCGCGGTGTCGGCTGCCAGCTTCAGTTCGTCCAGTGTCCAGACCTGGATCTCGCCCTCCTGCCGCTGCCGCGGGATCAAGCCGGTGACGTGAATCTTGATCCAGTCCGCCCCGCGTTTGGCCTGCCGCCGGATTTCGGTGACAATCTCGTCGCGCGTCCGCGTCACCTTCAGGTAGCCGATGCTGCCTTCATCGGGCACGAGCAGCCCGGCGGTGCCGCCAACCGAGGTGAACAGGGCATTCCCGCCGCAGCGCATGCGCGGCCCTTCGGTAACGCCGCACTCGATGGCATCGCGCAGATCGAGCGAAACGTCGAAAATCGTGTCCGCATCGAACATGGTCGTGACGCCCGCGCGCAGGACCTTGCGCGCATTGTAGGCGGCAATGATCGCGGCCAGACCTTCGCGGCGATGGAAGAACAGTTCATCGTTGCTGAACGGCTCATCGAAGCTGATATGGCAATGCGCATCGACCAGGCCCGGCATGACGGTCGCACCGCGCGCATCGATGCGTGCAACGGGCTGCCCTTCGCACAGGCGAAGAGCCTCCTCTCCTGTCGCGATGATCTTCGTGTCGAACAGGATCGGTGCCATGCCTGCCGCACTGCCCGTTCCATCAAAGACCTGTCCGTTCTCTATTAGCGTCCGATTCGTTTTCTGCACCGTGTCTGTGCCTCTCCCTGCTCCCGGCAGGTTGTTTATATCGATATCGATAGAAATGCAACATCGATCCGGGGGCGCTGAAATGCGGCGTTTGATACCGTCAAGCCTCGGCTGAATTGCAAATGATCGCGCAAGGGCATTGTATGTAAATCGATATCGATATAATTCGTAGCGCCATGCAAGCGAGCAGACTCCTTTCGCCCATCGATCTGAACCGGCGCAGCCTGTCCAATCGCATCGCCATGGCACCGATGACGCGGGAAAAGGCCGTCGCGGGCCTGCCCTGCGCAGCCACCCTGCCATACTATGCGAGGCGCGCCG
Source organism: Novosphingobium sp. THN1 (assembly GCF_003454795.1). Lineage (GTDB taxonomy): Bacteria > Pseudomonadota > Alphaproteobacteria > Sphingomonadales > Sphingomonadaceae > Novosphingobium. The sequence continues at coordinate 206,703 of NZ_CP028348.1, read as the reverse complement.
CCGGTGGAGTGGGCCTGATTATCACCGAAGGTGTTGCGGTCGATGTTCCCGGCAGCTTCGGATCGACCGTGCCACGTTTTTATGGAGAAGGCGTCGTGCCGGCATGGCGCCCCATCGTTGATGCTGTACATGAACATGGCACCGCCATCCTGGCGCAGCTCTGGCATGTCGGGGCATTCTGCCCCAGCCTGATCGGCATGACCGCATCCCTGCCCGAACAGGTCGAGCGGGTTAGCCCCTCCGGCCTTGCGGCGCCGGAAATGCCCTTTGGCCGCGAAATGACAATGGCGGATATCGACGCGACGATCGCCGCCTTCGTTTCGGCGGCGCAGACGGCTGATGCTGCGGGCTTCGATGGCGTCGAAATTCACGCCGCCCATGGCTATCTGGTCGACCAGTTCTTCTGGGAAGGCACGAACAAGCGTTCGGATCGATATGGCGGCTCGCCCGAGGCGCGGCTGACATTTGCCATCGAACTCATCCGCGCAATACGCGCCGCCACGCCACCCGGCTTCATCATTTCCCTGCGGATTTCGCAATGGAAGCAGCTCGATTACGGTGCGCGCATGGTCACGTCGCCCGCCATGCTCGCCCGGATGGTCGAACCGCTCGCGCTTGCAGGAACCGATGTCTATCACTGTTCAACCCGCCGCTTCTGGGAACCCGAATTCGAAGGTGATCGACGCAGCCTTTCCGGCTGGGTCAGGGCGCTGTCGGGCAAACCGACGATCGCGGTCGGTTCGGTCACTCTCGATACGGACTTCAAGGAACCGGACGGCAAAGTCCGCGCCAACCTCTCGCTGGATCACATCGCCCTGCTGGAACAGGGCCTGGAGGCCGGCGACTGGGATCTGGTGGCGATTGGCCGGGGCCTGATCGCCAATCCCGACTGGGTGGACCTGGTCCGCGCCGGACGCGCCGAAGAGTTGCGCAAGTTCAGCAAGGACATGCTGGACGAGCTTGTCTGACCGGTTCCAATCCCTCGATTTCTGGCGGGGCCTGACATGAAGATCATTGCACTTGTCCGCTTTGCCGATGGCGCCCCGGTCGATTGGGCCGGGCTGGCTGCGGCGACCACGGGCGGCGGGCAGCCGCCGCGGCTGTTGCGCGTGATCGAATCGCCCGTGGGCAGCGCCTACCGGCCACCGTCCGATCCCGACCCGATGAGCAACAGCGCTCTTTACGATGCCGCGGCGATCTGGGACGATGCCGCGGGCGTTCCCGATTTCACTGCGGTTTCCGGCGCAGACTGCCTGCATGCCTGGCAGGTGGAGCCGACCGAGCGGTTCCGCCGCGCGCGTCAGGGGGAGGAGGACGAGGCGATCACATTGCTGGGACGCCTGATGTTCCATGCCGATCTGCCCGATCCGGCCGCGAAGCGGTGCTGGGCACACCACGCCGCCCTGGCCGAGAAAGTGCACGTCGGTGCCTCGCGCTATATCCAGAACTGGATCACCCGTGCGATCACGCCCGATTGTCCCCCGGCGCGCGGCCTGCCGGAACTGCGCTTTCCCGATCGCAAGGCCCTGATCGAAGGCTTTTTCGACAGCGATCGCGGGAGGGACGAGGTGGTGCATGACACATCTCATTTTGTCGCTTCGGGACCGCGCCTGTTCCTTGCTACACCGACATTGCGCGAATGGAGCGGCGAGGCGTGATGCGTGAAGGCACGGTCGGCGCGGAACTGCGCGCTGGCTGGCTTGTCCTTGTGGCCTGTGCGGTGGGAGTGGGCAGCAGCGCGGTGGCGCTGCCGTTCTATTCGATCGGACCACTGACGAAGCCGATCGAGACCGCCATGGGCTGGACCCGATCCGACATTCAGCTGGCCATCCTGTTCAGTTCCGGGATCGGAGCGCTGACATCGCCGGTCGTTGGCTGGCTCATCGGGCGCTTCGGTCCTCGCAGGGTTGCGATCCCTTCGCTGGTAGGGGTATCCACCGGGCTGACTATAGCCTCGATGGCGGACAGCCTGGGGCAATTCTGGGCAGGATATGCGCTGGCGGCCATTCTCGGAGCCGGTTCGAATCCGGTGTTGTGGTCGCGAGTCATCGCAGCCACGTTCGATCGCGCGCGCGGTGCGGCGCTGGGCCTTGCCCTGGTTGGAACGGCGCTTGTCGCGTTGTTGCTGCCAATCCTTATCGCCAACGCAGTCCCGGAACTGGGATGGGCCGGGGCGCTGCGCCTGGTAGCGGCCATTCCGGTGATCGTGGCCTTGCCCGTCGTCTGGCTGTTCCTGCCGCGCGGGCAGGCCGGACATTCATACCATCCCGCAAAGGAGCAATCCGGGTTTGACGTGCGCGAGGCGCTGACCGACCGGAGGTTCTGGTTTCTGACCGCTTCGATCCTGTGCGGCTATCTTGCCATTTCCGGGGTCAGCCCGAACCTGGTGCCCGCCCTGTCCGATCGCGGCTTCGATGCTGCCGATGCAGCCAGCATCGCCAGCTTCTTTGCCGTGGGGATGATTCCCGGCAGAATTGCGTCAGGCTTTCTGATGGACCGGTTCTGGGCTCCGATGGTGGCCTGTGGTGCCCTGATCTTGCCCGCGTTCGCCTGCCTCGTGCTCAATGGATCGGACAATCCGGCCATTCTGGCAGGGGCCTGCATGATGCTGGGCATCGCAGCGGGGGCCGAGCTCGATATTCTGGCCTTCCTGACCGTGCGCTACTTCGGGCTGCGCCGTTATCCGCAGATCTATTCGTTTAGTTATGCCGCGCTGGCGATCGGCAGTGCCACGGCACCGACGATGTTTTCCCGAATTTTCGAGCGGACCGCCAGCTATGAGGCAAGCTTCGGGATTGCCGCCGTGCTGTTCCTCGCCGGGGCCATGCTGGTTGTCCTGCTCGGCCCCTATCCCGATCACGGCCCTGACAGCCGCGCGGCAGCCTGATCTGCGAGGGCCAGCCAGGGCGGGGCAGAATTGGTGGAATCCGCTTTAGCGCAGCAGAATGATCGCCAGCGCCACGATCACTGCTGCGATCAGGGACGGCACAAGCAACGATCGCTGCGACGAAGGCTGACCGGTCGGCGCTGGTGGCGATACTGGCGGTTCGGCAGGTGCGCCGACCGCCGGTTCCATGGCAGAGACAGCGGCGGCGAACTTGCCAAAGAAATCATCGGCCATCGATTTTGCCGTGCCTTCCACCAGCCGTGCGCCCATCTGCGCCAGCCTTCCGCCGATCTGCGTGTCGGCAACGTATGTCAATTCCGTGCCACCATCGCGCGAGGCCAGCGTGACAAGCGCACCGCCCTTGGCAAATCCGGCAACGCCGCCCTGGCCTTCGAACTGCATGCGGCACGAATGCGGCGCATCTATTTCCGTCTGGCGCATGGTTCCCGAAAAACGCGCGCTGACAGGGCCGATCTTTGCAGCGACCTTGCCGGAAAACGCGGTTTCCCCGGTCTTTTCGAGCGATTCGCAACCCTTGAGGCACGCCTTCAGCACCTCGGGGTCGTTCAGCGCCTTCCATGCGGTATCCGGTGAGCAAGGCAGGAGATAGGATCCGGTGATTTCCATGATGCAGTCAGTCCGAAAAGTCAGGTTATGGCCGAGATGGCTTGGCGCACGGTGACGGCGGCAATGTGGCGCCGGTATTCGGCCGAGCCGTGAAGATCGCCGGTGAAGTTGCCGATATCCAGCCGTTCTTCAGCGATGGCGGAGACGCTGCCGCCGCTGTCGAGGTGCTGTTCCGCCTCTTGCCAGCGAAACACGCCGTTGCCCCCCCGGTGATGGCGATGCGATAGCCGCCGGGCAGGCGCGCGGCAAACACCCCAACCAGCGCGAAGCGGGACGCGGGATTGCGGAACTTGATATATCTTGCCTTGTCGCACGCCGGGAGGCGGATGCTCCTGACAATCTCTCCGGGTTCGAGAGCGGTGCTGAACATGCCGGTGAAGAAGTCCTGCGCGGCAAGCGTGCGCTGGCTGGTAGTGATGCTGGCCCCCAGCGCCAGCAGCGCACTGGGATAGCAAGCTGCGGGATCGTTGTTGGCAATGGAGCCGCCGATGGTCCCGCGATGGCGGATCTGTGCATCGCCGATCCCGCCTGCCAGCCCGGCCAGCGCGGGCAGCACAGAGCGTACCGCGCTGCTGGTCGACACATCGTGATGGGTCGTCGCCGCGCCGATCTCAATGCCATCGCCGGCAGGCGTGATCCCGGCGAGTTCGTGCAGCCGCGCAAGATCGACCAGCCGGGTCGGCATCGCAAGACGCGCACGCAGCACCGGCATCAGGGTCTGCCCGCCCGAAAGCGCCTGGGCACCATCATCCTGCGCCAGCATCGCCAGGGCATCGGTCAGCGATTGCGGACGGACATAGGCAAGTTCGTACATCAGGCCATCTCCGACCGTTGCCGGCAAATCCGCCAGATCTTTTCGGGCGAGGCGGGCATGTCCATGTGAGCGATGCCGAGCGCATCGCACACGGCATTGATGACTGCGGGCGGAGAACCGATTGCCCCCGCTTCGCCGCACCCTTTCATGCCCAGCGGATTTACCGGCGTGGGCGAGGGCCAGAAGGTGAGTCCGAACTCCGGCAGACTGTCGGCGCGTGGCATGCCGTAGTCCATGTAGGATGCGGTCAGCAACTGGGCGGTTTCGGGATCATAGACCGCATTTTCCCACAGTGCCTGGCCAATGCCCTGCGTGACCCCGCCGTGGACTTGTCCCTCCACGATCATCGGGTTGGCGACGGTACCGAAATCGTCAGCCGCGTTGAACGCCACCACTTCGGTCACGCCGGTTTCGGGGTCGATCTCCACCTCGCAGACATGAACCCCGGCCGGATAGGTGAAGTTGGGCGGATCGAAGAAGGTGGTGGCGACAAGGCCGGGTTCGATCCGGTCGGTCGGGAAGCTGGCTGCAGCATGTGCGGCATGGGCCATCTCGGCAAAGGCGACGGTCTGGTTGGTGGCCGCGCTCGAATAGATGCCGTCCTCGAAATCGACCTGATCCGGCTCTACCCCGAGCATGCAGGCGACGATCTCGCGCCCCTTGCTGATGATCTTGTCGCACGATCGCGCCGCCGCCGACAGGCCGACAGACGCTCTTGACCCATAGGTTCCGGTGCCGGCCTGGATGCGATCGGTATCGCCCTGGATCACCGTGATGCGATCCATCGGGATGCCGAAGCGTTCGGAAACGAGCTGGGCATAGACCGTCTGGTGGCCCTGTCCGTGGTTGTGCGCGCCGGTGAGCACTTCCACCGAACCTGCCGGTTGCACCCGGATTTCGCACGATTCCCACATTGAGCCCGCGCCGCCCAGGCTGGCGAGCAATCGGGACGGGCCGATGCCGCAGGCCTCGACATAGGCCGAAAGGCCTATGCCGCGCAGTTTCCCGCGCGCTCGCGCCTCTGCCCGGCGGCTTTCGAAACCGGCATAGTCGGCAAGCCGCAACGCCGCATCAAGGCAGCCTTCGTAATCGCCGCTGTCATAGCAATAGACCAGCGGCGTCTGGTGCGGGAAGGTGCGAATGAAATTGCGCCGCCGGATCTCGGCCTGATCGACGCCGATCTCCTGCGCAGCCAGATTCGCCAGCCGTTCGATCAGATAGGCAGCCTCCGGCCGTCCGGCACCGCGGTAGGCATCGACCGGGCAGGTATTGGTGTAGATACCCTCGACCAGCGCGTGCGCCGCCGGGATGTTGTACTGCCCGGTCAGCATCGTGGCATACATGTAGGAAACGACGAGCGCGTTCGATGTCGAGACGTAGGCTCCGAAATTCGCCAGCGTGTGAACCCTGATCGCCAGGAAATGGCCCTGATCGTCCAGCGCCAGTTCGGCCGTGGTGATGTGGTCGCGCCCGTGGGCATCGGTGAGAAAGGATTCGGTGCGTTCCGCAGTCCATTTCACCGGCCTGCCAACGGCGCGCGCAGCGAAGGCGACGGCAAGTTCTTCGGGATAGGCGGGGGCCTTCGATCCGAAACCGCCGCCGACATCCGGAGAGACGACGCGGAGATGGTTCTCGCTTTCCAGGCCGAGCAGCATCATGAACATCACCCGCATCCCGATCGGATTCTGGTGCGTCAGATGGATCGTCATCGAACGGTCGAAGGTGCGCCACTCGGCGTTTATGGCGCGCGGTTCCATCGCATTGGGGACGAGCCGGTTGTTGCGCAGTTCGATGCCGACCTTGTGCGAGGCGCGGGCGAAAGCGGCATCTACCTGCGCGGCATCGCCGATGCCCCAGGTGAAGGCCCGGTTCTGCGGAATGTCGGCATGAAGCTGCGGCGCGTCAGGAGCGATGGCGGCGCGCAGGTCTACGACCGTCGGCAACTCCTCATAGTTGACGAAGACGGCATCGGCGGCGTCACGGGCCTGGTTGCGCGTTTCGGCGATGACCAGCGCCACCGGCTCACCCACAAAGCGGACGGCATCAGTGGCCAGCGCGCGATGAACCGCCACCCTCGCAGGAGTGCCATCGACGGAATCGAGATTCCAGCCGCAGGGTAGGGGCGCGAGACCGGCATCGACCAGATCCTGTCCGGTCAATATGCGCACGACACCCGGCATTTGCGCCGCAGACGATGTGTCGATCGACGCGATGCGGGCATGGGCGTGGGCTGACCGCACGAAGGCCGCGTAAGTCTGCCCCGGCAGCAGAAGATCGTCCACGTAGCGCCCGTTGCCGGTTATCAGCCGGGAATCCTCGACACGCTTTACCGATTGCCCGAACTTCGCGGTGGTAGAAGGTGCGGCGTTCATGCCAGTCCCTCCATCGCGGCGGCACCGGCAATCACCGCCTTGACGATGTTGTGATACCCGGTGCAGCGGCACAGGTTGCCTTCAAGCTCCGCACGGACGGTGGCATCGTCCGGCCGGGGATGGCGGCGGGCGATATCGACCGCCATCATGATCATGCCCGGCGTGCAGAAGCCGCATTGCAGCCCGTGATGTTCGCGGAACGCCGCCTGCATCGGATGGAGGTCGGCACCCTTTGCCAGCCCTTCGATCGTGCGTATTTCACTGTCGACCGCCTGCGCGGCCAGAACGGTGCAGCTCTTCACGGCGCGCCCATCGATGTGGACCGTGCATGCACCGCACTGGCTCGTATCGCAGCCGATGTGCGCACCGGTAAGCCGCAGAGTGTCGCGCAGGGCGTGGACCAGCAGCGTGCGGTCCTCGACATCGATCGCGTGGGAAGCGCCGTTCACATTGAGAGTGATGGCTGTCATCGGATGCCCCCTGTGGCACAGGCAGCGGTGTGCTTGGCCGGCTTGCGATAATGTGCGGTTGTCTGTGCCTTGCCTAGCGTGGCAAGCCCGGTCACTGCGGTATCCACCATGCCAATCCTCACCCATTCATCCGCCATTTGCCATGGCGAGTATCCGTTCCGCAGGCCTGATCTGAGATCGCTTCTGGCGTCTCGCGCATCACGCGCCGGTCACGGAGATATATTGATATCGAAATATAACCGGGCGGCAAGTCCTTTTGACCTGATCTGCTGCCCTGCCGTTCCTCGCATGCGAACCGTGGCATATCAGGGACGGTGGCCACCCGGCCAGCCAAGCCTTCTCGCACCATCCCGTTGGACATGACCGGAATCGCAACGGATTACCCGCCAGGACGGCGCATGCGATGAGACCAAGCACCGGGGGCGATTGCTAGGCTCAGGACCCATTGATTGGCTGAGGGGGATGTGATTCAGGCTCCGCGAGGAGACTGAGCATGAGCGACCTGTACTGGCTGACGGACGAGCAGATGGCTCGCCTTTCGCCGTATTTCCCCAAGAGCCACGGCAAGCCGCGGGTTGACGACCGGCGGGTTCTGAGTGGGATCATCTTCGTCAACCGGAACGGCCTGCGCTGGCGGGATGCGCCAAGGGAGTATGGGCCACACAAGACATTGTATAACCGCTGGAAACGGTGGGGCGCGATGGGGGTGTTTGGCCGGATGATGGAAGGCCTGTCCGCCCAGAGGGCCGAACCTCAGACACTCATGATCGACGCGACCTATCTCAAGGCTCACCGCACGGCTTCCAGCCTTGGGGTAAAAAAGGGGATCTCGGGCGTCTGATCGGACGGACCAAGGGTGGCATGAACACCAAGCTTCACGCGATAACCGATGCCAACGGCCGCCCCTGAGCTTCTTCATCACGGCCGGCCAAATCAGCGATTACACCGGCGCAGCGGCCCTGCTCGATGATCTACCCAAGGCGCAGTGGATGCTGGCCGATCGGGGCTATGATGCCGAATGGTTCAGGGACGCACTCGAGCAAAAGGGCATAAAGCCGTGCATTCCGGGCCGAAAATCCCGTTCCATGCCCGTCAAATACGATAAGCGCCGATACAAACGCCGCAACCGCATCGAGATCATGTTTGGCCGCCTCAAGGATTGGCGTCGTGTCGCTACCCGCTACGACCGATGCCCAACCGTTTACTTCGCCGCACTCGCTCTCGCCGCCACCGTGCTCTTCTGGCTGTGATCAGTGAGTCATCGCGTAATTGCGGGTGCTTCCCTCGGAGCTTGGTTGGGGCGCACACTTCTGGTTGTCGAATCCTGAAGGAAGGAAGCAGCCATGAAGCACTATGCCGGATTGGACTTGTCGATGGAATCCACGCAGGTCTGCATCGTTGATGACAATGGTCGGAAGGTCGTGTCGGAGAAAGTGGAAAGCTCTCCGGAAGCGATCGCCATGATGCTGGAGCGATACGGTCCAATCGAGCGGGCGGTGACCGAAACGGGCCGCATGTCGCCGGCGATTTGCCTTGGTCTGCGTGAACTGGGTGCCCCGGTGGTGTGCATCGATGCCCGCCAAGCGCACCAGAGCCTCAAAGCAATGAAGGCGAACAAGACCGACCCTCACGATGCTGCCTGCCTCGCGCAGTTGGCCCGCACCGGCTGCTTCAAGGAGGTGCACGTCAAATCCTCTGCAGCGCATGGCGTCCGCAGCGTGATCACCGCACGCAGCCATCTGGTGGAAGCGCGTGTCCGCCTCGACAACACGATCCGCGGTCTCTGCGCGACGTTCGGCTATCGGCCCGGCGCAGGTCAAGGGAAGGCTTTCCTTGAACGGATCATGCAGGCCGCCCACATCCCAGGCCTTGGCGACGCCATCGCATCCTTGCTGTCCGCGCGCGCGGAACTGGTCGAGCAAATCAAGGAAATGGACCGCCGCCTGCGTGTCATCGCGAGCCAGTCACAAGCCTGCGAAATCTTGATGACCATCCCAGGTGTCGGCGTTCAGACCTCAGCCGCCATCGCCGCTGCAGTGGATGAAGCGGGGCGTTTCCGACAATCGCGCAATGCCGGGGCCTACTTCGGCCTTGTGCCCCGACGTCATCAGTCGGGTGAGCTCGACTGGACAGACAGGATCACCAAACAGGGCGATGGCACGGTGCGCAAGCTGCTCTACGAAGCCGCCAACTCGATCTTGACCAGGAGCAAAGAGACGTTCGCGCTGAAGACATGGGCCATGAAAGTTGCGAAGCGCCGCGGCCTGAAGAAGGCCCGTGTCGCGCTCGCTCGTCGCCTCGCGGTCATCATGCATGCCATGCTGCGCGACGGGACTTTGTTCCAGGCGTGAAATAGGATAGAACCTGCTTGCCAGCGGTGAAGCGTCAAAGCTGATCCGAGGGCGGTGTCCCGAGAGGGAACGCAGGGACGAACGATCTGCGAAGGTAGTCAGATGGGCAGCAAAGCCCGCTTCGAGTCAATGCAACGTTCGCCTCTGTGAGACCCGATACAGCACGACCAGGCTCCGGCTCGGTCAGTGCGGACAGATCCATGAAACCCTCAAGGGATCACACCGCCCAGCTCTGCAATTACAGATCCTGAGCCTAACCCAAACCGGCCTTTGTCTCGAAGCTATCTTCTTGAACGAGTTTGGGGCACTGGAGTTGATGTCCACTCCCGCACTCTTGACACCCATATTGCTAGACTGCGCCGTAAACTGGATTTGTGCGAGACAGTCGGAGTGACCATACGAACATTGTATGGATTCGGCAACCAGCTGGAAGCGGTAATTGATCATCCTATGTGACATCCGGCGTGGGTTGCAATTGAAGCTGAATTGCAATTTCTCACACACTGGTAAGTCGGGGCGGGCCGTACAGGCATGTATGGCGAACTTGGTTTACGCTGCCGAAGACGAGTGGGTAGCCAAGAGACGATCGAGGTGCGTTTCAATCAGCTTCCCGGGCTCGATGAAGGGAAATTCCGGCCGGGTCAGGAAGATTGCGACAAGCCCGTGAATGCCAGCCCACACACTTTGGGCAGCTACTTCTGCTTCATTCGCGTTGCCCAAATGAGCCGTCATTGCTTCTCGCAAGATGGAAAAAGTCGCGAGCCCAGCCTCAAGCCCGCGGTGCATCCCGCTTTCCTCGTCGACAGCGATCTCGGCCATGAACGCTACGCGATACGCTGCGGGCTCTTCTAGACCAAACTGGATATAAGCTCGGCATAGTTCGCGTAGACGCTGAGCAGAGGGCAACGACTGATCAACAGAGCGAAGCCGGCGTTCAAGAAAGCCGAAAGCCCGAATGCAGAGCTCGACAGCAATCGCGTCCCGACTGGCAAAATGCGCGTACAATGACGGCTGACTGATACCTACAGCCAAGGCGATTTGTCGGGTGGTGGTGCTGTCGAGGCCATGCTCGAGAAACAGGCGTTGCGCCTCATCAAGGATCTGCTCACGCCGGTCTGCAGACCGCGTTGATTTCGCTGGTGGCGCCATACGCTCCTTTTGCCACTTGACCTCCGTGCGTCAACCTATCACTGATCGGCTATCAATGATAGGTTTCGGAGTCGAACCTAATGCTGCGCGTACCAACGCCTTGTTTCGGCGCTCTAGCGATTGCCAGCGCAGGTCTGGTTGCGTCTTGTTCGCCGACCACCGCCAATAATGCCGATCAGATCGCAATGGTCGAGGCGGCACTGCCTCGCAGTTTGCCGGGTGCCCAAGACAGTCGAGGCGCCGAACGGTATCCGGTCCGCGTAATTTACGACCGAGAGGCGATGATATCGCTAAGGGTCGGCGGCACGCTGACCGCGCTTCCGGTGCACCCCGGGGATCGAGTCGCGGCAGGAGCCGTTCTCGCAGAGATTGACCCGACACTGCAGGTATCCAGCGAACAACGGGCAGCAGCAGACGTCGCGCAACTCGAGAGGGCTGTGCGCCGGAACGCAACGCTTCTCCCAGCGGGCGCAATATCGGAAGCGCAGCAGCAGGATTTACAGTCCGCGCTGGCGGCGGCGCAGGCAGTGCTACGCGCCGCGCGCTATGACAGGGCTTCCACTGTGGCGCGGGCACCGTTCCGGGGATTGATACTCGCCCGGATGCATGAGGCTGGCGAAACGGTCGCTCCGGGCGAACCGGTGCTGCGTATGGCGGATGTCAACAGCCCGCTCATTGCCCGCGCCGCGGTCACTCCTGCACGCGCTGCAGGCATTGCCCCGGGCAGGCCGGTCCTGCTCACGCTTGCAGGTATGGGTGAGATTTCCGGCAAGGTCTTGCGCAAGGGTAGCGCGGTGGACCCTGTCACCGGTACGCTCGATGTCGATATCGGCCTGCCCGCCAGTCCCGGTGTAGCAAGCGGATTGACCGGCAGCGTTTCCCTGACGTCCAGCAGCGCGCAGGCGTCCGGGCGCCTCTATATCCCGGCAGAAGCCTTATTGGACGCGAACGGCCGCAACGGGCATGTGCTGGTGGTGGACCCGGCCCGCGGCATTGCACGTCTGCATGCCATCACCTTGCACGGCTTCATTGGCGACATGCTCGAGGTTGAAGGCCTCCCCGCGTCGGCACGCGTGATCACGGCCGGTGCAGGCTTCGTTCGTGATGGTCAGAAGGTGCGGGTGGACGCCAGATGAGCTTCAATCCTGCGGCCTTTGCTCTTGCGCGCTGGCAGTTCACACTGGTGGCTATAGTGCTGCTTGCTGCACTCGGTCTCGCGGCGCTGTTGACCATACCGCGGACCGAGGATCCGCAACTCGATCCGCCAATCTTCATCATCAACGCGGTGCTTCCGGGCGCATCTCCGAGCGAGGTGGAGGAACTGGTCACGCGGCCGGTCGAGGATGCGGTCTACCGGCTCGACGGCATTCGCGAAGTGCGCTCGCGCAGCACCGATGGGCTTTCCGTCACAAGGATCGAGTTCAACTGGGGCACAAACCCTGAAAGCAGTTACGACAAGGTGACACGCGAGGTCTCCGCCCTGCGCGCCAGCTTGCCGCAGGGGTTGCAACGGCTCGACATCGTGCGCGGGCGGCCGATCAACGTTTCGATCGTCGAAGTGGCCCTGGTCAGCGAATATCTTCCGATGCGGCGGCTCGAGAAAGTCGCCGACCGCCTGCGGGAAAGACTGGGGACCATTCCGGGGATCAACGAGGCGCGCTACTGGGGCGCAGGCCGGACCGAGATGCGCGTGTCGCTGGATATGGCACGGCTAGCCTCGCTGCGCTTGTCACCCACGGCGGTCACTCAGGCGCTGCGTGCGGCCGGCGAGGAGAGCCCTTTGGGCGCGGTCAATGCTGCTGCGCGCCGGTTCACCGTGAAATACGGGGGTGCCTTCCGCTCGCCCGAAGATATTGCCGCAGTGCCAGTCTTACCTGGAGATGGCCGGGCATTGCGTGTCGGTAACGTGGCACAAGTGGCGTGGGCGCAGGACGATCACGATCATATCACGCGATTCAACGGCCAGCGGGCCCTGCTGGTAACGGCGACACAGGCAAAGAATCAGGACGTGACGCGCCTGTCCGCTGCCATCAATGCCGAACTCGATGCCTTCGAGCGGACGCTCCCGGGCGGTGTAAAGTTGGTGCGCGGATTCGACCAGTCCGAGAACGTGAAACACCGGATAGGAGGTCTGACGCGCGACTTCCTGATCGCTCTGGTCCTGGTCAGCCTCACCTTACTGCCGCTGGGCCTCCGTGCGGCAGGGGTGGTCATGATCGCTATTCCGCTTTCGCTGCTGATCGGCGTTGGCATCCTTGCAGGCTTGGGCTTCACCCTGAACCAGTTGGCGATTGCCGGCTTTGTTCTCGCGCTGGGCATCCTCGTCGACGATGCGATCGTGGTGGTCGAGAACATCGCCCGCTGGCTGCGCGAAGGGGCGGACCGCACCACGGCAGTCATCAAGGGCACCGGGCAGATCGCGCTGGCAGTGCTTGGCTGCACCGCGTGCCTCGTGTTCGCATTCGTGCCGCTCCTTGCTCTTCCGAGGCTTCGGGTGAATTCATCCGCTCGTTGCCGGTCGCAGTCATAGCCACGGTTCTTGGCTCGCTGATCGTGGCCTTTGCCATGACGCCGCTTGCCGCGCGTTTGCTCCTCTCGCGCGACGAGCATCCCGAGGGCAACAGGCTGCTGCAGGCCGTCCAGCGCGGCATTCACCGCTTCTACGCCCCGGTCCTGCACCGTGCGCTCGACCGGCCGCGACGCTGGATGATCAGCCTGTTGCTGCTGTGCGCGCTATCGCTGCCATTGGTGAAGGTCATTGGGTCTAGCCTGTTCCCCCCGGCCGAGACGCCGCAGTTTCTGGTCCGGGTGGAGATGCCGCAAGGTACTGCACAGCGTCGCACCGATCAGGCCGTGAGCTGGGTGGAGCACGTCGTCTCCGCGCGCTCCGAAGTGCGCTGGACATCGGCCAATGTCGGCCGTGGCAACCCGCAACTCTACTATAACGTGGCGCAGCGCGAGACCGACCCCGCGTTCGGCGAAGTCGCCGTCGGGCTCAAGGCTTGGGAGCCGGGCAAGTCCGAAGCGCTGCTGGCTGACCTGCGCCGCCGCTTCGACAGCTATCCCGGTGCGCGCATCAGCATCGTCACGTTCGTGAACGGGCCCGAGATCGAGGCGCCGATCGTCGTGCGTATTTCCGGGCCTGACGTTGCCCGTCTGGCGGCCCTGTCTCGCAAGGCAGAGGCGGTCATGGCGGATGTTCCCGGTGTTCGCGACATCGGCAATCCGCTGCGCCAGCCCCGCACAGACCTGCACCTTGCGGTGGATGAAGCGGCAGCATCCGCACTCGGCGTTGCTCCGGGTGCAATCCGCGATGCCGTCCGCACAGCTCTGTCAGGCAGTTCCGTGGCGAGCTTCCGCGATGCCGATGGCGACGACTATGTCGTGACAGTACGCTTGCCCAATGCTGGCCGCAGCGAGCTAGCCCAGCTCGGACAGATCTTCGTGCCGACCAAGGCTGGCGCCAGCGCGCCTCTGTCAGCCCTCGCTACGCCGGAACTTCGCTCCGAGGCGGCACGGATTGACCGCCTGCGCCGGGCGCGGATGGTCACGCTTACGGCTTACACGGCCCCCGGCGTGCTGGTCTCGAAGGCAACCGCGCAAGTCCTTGACCGGGTGAAGGCCGAGGTCGACCTGCCGCCCGGCTACAGCATTTCGCTCGGCGGTGAGGCTGAGACGTCCTCGCGCAGCTTTGCAGGTCTCGTCCCGGCCATCGTCGTATCATCGCTGGGCATTCTCGCCGTGCTGGTCCTCGAATTCGGGCGCTTCCGTACCGTGGCCGTGGTCGCGGGGATCGTACCATTCGGCTTTCTCGGCGCCATCGTCGCGCTCTGGCTTACGGGCAATTCGTTGTCGTTCACTGCAGCAGTCGGGCTGATTGCGCTGGTAGGCATCGAGATCAAGAATTCGATCCTGCTGGTCGATTTCACCGAGCAGCTCGAACGCGACGGCCTGCCGGTCCGCGAAGCCGTGGAGCGAGCAGGCGAACTTCGCTTCCTGCCGGTACTATTGACTTCGGTCACGGCGATCGGCGGCCTGCTGCCCCTTGCCGTCGAGAACAGCGGCCTGTTTTCGCCCATGGCCATTGCCATGATCGGCGGGCTCGTTTCGTCGACCTTGCTTGCCCGCATTGCAACGCCGGTCATGTATCTTCTTCTCGCCGGCAAGGGCGCGGGTGGAAGACCGGAAAAAACCGTCGCCACTCCGGAAGGACTTCCAGCATGACGCTGCGACGGTTCCTTGGCCTTGCCTGTGCTTGCAGTTTTCTTGCGGCATGCACGGTCGGCCCGGACTACGCTCCGCCCGAGGTGCAGATTGCGCCGGCGTGGCGGCAGCCCGTGGCCAGCGGCGCTGCATCTTCCGAGCCCTGGTGGAAGGCCTTTCGCGACCCGGTACTCGACCGGCTTCAGAACGAAGCACAGGCCGGAAACCTGACGATCGAGCAGGCGCTGGCACGCGTCGACCAAGCGCGTGCTGCGGCAGCTGCGGCAGGTGCGGCGCGCTTGCCGGTGGTCGAAGCGAATGGCACTGCCGCACGGGCACAGCAGTCGCTTAACTCGGGCCTCGGGCAGTTGTCCCGCTACGTGCCGGACCTGCCACGAACAGTCGATAGCGGGAGCGCGACGCTGAATGGTTCGTGGGATCTCGACTTGGCCGGCGGTATACGCCGCCGTCAGGAAGCAGCCCGCGCCAGCCTAGTGGAGGCCGAAGCCGGCGTGCAGGCGGCACGGCTTGCGGTCACAGCTGAACTGGCGCAGGCTTACTTTCGGCTTCGGACAGCTGAGGCGCAGGGCCGCGCGCTTGCTGTCCTGGCCCGGGAAGCGCGAGACCGCGCCGCGATCATGCAGGCGCGGCAGACTGCTGGCGCTGCGTCCCTGGCAGATGCCGAGCGAACCTCGGCGCTGGCTGAGCAGGCGGCCGCCGCCCTTCCGGAAATCGAGGCGAGGGTGGAGGCGGAAAGAGCGCAGATCGCGGTCCTTGTGGGCCGTTCGCCCTCACTCCCGCTTGATCTGGCAGGGCAAATGCCAGTCCTTTCCGCGGATCCTGTAGGTGGATTGCCGGCATCAGTGCTCAGGGCAAGGCCTGACGTTGCAATGGCTGAGGCCCGTCTGGTGGCCAGCAATGCCGCGATCGGGGCCGCGCTCGCCGAATACTGGCCAAGCATTTCGATCGGGGGGCTGATCGGAGTGCAGAGCAATCGCTTCGGCGAACTGTTCACCGGAGATTCTGTCGCGATCCAGGGTGCAGTCGGCCTGCGCTGGCGCCTGTTCGACTTCGAGCGGATCGATGCGCAAGTGGCTTCGGCGCGCGGTCGGCATCGCGAGATGCTGGCGGCATACCGTGAGACTGTCCTGCGCGCCACGGCTGACGTGGAAAGCGGGCAGGCAGCGCTGATGACCGCACGCCAGGCCTATGCTCGCACCGAGGCCGAGGTCAAAGCGCGAGCGGCGGCTTTGGCCCGCGATACGGATGCGTTTCGCGCAGGTGCGATCAGCAAGGAGGAGCTGTCCGCTTCGCAAACTGCGCAAGTGGAAGCTGAAGCGCGACTGATTGCCGAACGAGGACGGGTGGCTGCTGGGGTCGTCGGTCTTGCCAGAGCGTTGGCTTTGCCATGAGCCGGTAAATTGCAGGCAAAAATGCGATTGAAGGACGATCCGGTCTGCATAGCGCGACGTCATATGGCAGAGTGGGTAGATTCTGCAGCGTATGCTTCAAACGCGGTGGTGTAAATTCCATCCGGTCCCGCTGCCGCGCACATGCCACAGGATGGGATGTGAGCAGGCCGCCATCATCGATATCGTTGCAGAATTCTGCGATCGTGGAGCACTCGAACAGGGACAGTGTGTTGGCTATCGGTGTCGATCACCTGACGTAGCGGGACCTTATACCAAGTCTCGTTGAGGCGGACTCATGGGGATTCCCATCGGCGCATTTTTCTGATTCACCATCACGAACAGCAGGAGGTTCGCGATGTCTGCGTCGATCGGCGTTCGTGGGGATTATTCGGCGTCGGACTTGCGGAGTCTGGCGCGCCGCTGTGGTGATGCCGAGCAGGTCCGGCGATTGTTGGCTATGGCTTCGATCCTCGATGGCGGCAGTCGTGGCGAGGCGGCCAAGATCGGTGGTGTGACGCTGCAAATCGTGCGGGATTGGGTGATCCGCTACAATGCGGCAGGTCCGGATGGGCTCAAGTCCCGCAAGGCGCCTGGCAAGCCGCCGATCCTGAACGACGCCCAGCGTCAGGCACTGGCCGCGCAGGTGGAAGCCGGTCCCCTTCCGGCAGCGCATGGCGTGGTTCGCTGGCGGCTGATCGATCTGGCGCAATGGATCTGGGACGAGTTCGGCCTGTCGATTTCCAAGCAGTCGCTGAGCCGGGAGATGCGCGCCCTGGGCTTCCGCAAGCTCTCGGCTCGCCCGCGCCACAATGGTCAGAAGGCAGACGACATTGCCGATTTTAGAAAAGCTTCGCCTCCCGCCTGGCAGGAATCACACGATCCTTGCCCAAGGGAACACCGGTAGAACGGTGGTGGCAGGACGAGGCGCGGATCGGCCAGCAGACCAAGCTGACCCGGCGATGGGCCGCACGCGGCACACGGCCTTCTGCCCCCAGGGATCAGCGCCGATCCTCGGCGTGGATCTTCGGTGCGATCTGCCCCGCTGAAGGCAAGGCCGCCGGGATCGTCATGCCGGCGTGCAACTCTGAAGCTATGGGCATGCACCTCGAGGAGATCGCGTTCCATGTCGCTCCGGGCGCTCACGCCGTGGTCATTCTCGACCAAGCCGGATGGCACGGCTCCAACGAACTGGTCGTTCCGCCCAACATAACCCTGATGCCGCTTCCGCCCCGCTGCCCCGAGCTCAATCCAGTCGAAAACGTCTGGCAGTTCATGCGCGACAACTGGCTATCGAACCGCATCTTCAAATCCTACGACGACATCGTCGATCACTGCTGCTTCGCATGGAACAGACTCGTCGATCAGCCTTGGCGCATCATGTCCATCGGATTGCGCCAGTGGGCACATGGGTTCTGATCAATGGGATTTGGTATGACATCCTTTCGGGTGGCACTTTCGGCCTCGAAGCATCGCTCATCTCTATGGTTGTTGCGACTACCGTGGGCTTGGCGTTTATCGTCACCGCAGTGAAGCGCGGGGACGCCGTGGGATGGAGAGACCGTCAATTGCCGCCGAGTTTGGATTTACACTGAGCGCGTCGCGCGCTCAGCGTATCATCGGCAAGCTCGTCGCCACCGCAGACGCTCTGCCCAAGGCAGATCGCTGCTGGTCGCAATATCCGGCTTGTTCATCACGTAAACTCTAGCCCCCAATCGCCGTCTCGATGCGCTTGCGTGCGCTTGCGCTAAGCCGGCGCACCCAGAACAACCGGGCGATCTCGACAGGATCGTCAAGATTGGTTGCACGCAACTCGGCAGAGGCGATATCGTTGATTTGACGAATGTCGTTTTCGCTAGCCGGGAATCGTGCAGTCGTGCCTCTCCCGAGCGCTTCCATATCTTTCCAGACGAAGCTGGCCTCGCCGTCGTCCACTACAAGGTGCTGCTTGCGGGCCAGCGTTTCGATTCGGCTGCGGATCCTGTTGCCTGAACGCTGGAAGCCGTGCGCCCTGGCTATGCGATCAACCAGCTGATCGAGTGCAACCGGCCCTTCCAAATGGACCACGTGAGCGACCAGGCGGCGCAGGACCTGGTGGTAGTCTATCTCGTAGAATTGATCGGCATCGATCTCACTGGCAAAACTCGACAAGTCGGCACGCTGGTAGACGCCCGGGTTGGCTGACACGCCGGTAAGGTCGGCTTCCACCAATGTCGCAACCTGAACATCACCCGCTTCGTCATCTGGCTTTTCAGCTTCACCCGGAGCGATGGCGTCATCATGGTAGGATGGCGCGGCGCCATCGAGGATTGGGATTTCGACATCGGCGAGTTCACTCGCGGGCTCACTGGCGGGCGGAATCTTTGTGGAGGCAGTAGAGGCCGAAGCCTCTTCACGGCGCACGCGATCGGTAGCGAGAATCTGCTCCAGCTCTCGATGCAGCTCTTCGGCAGCCCGTTCGCGATTGAACCACCATTCGGTCGACCAGACCCGGACCAGCTTCCAGCCCAGGCCCTCCAGAATGGCGGCCCGGACGCGGTCGCGGTCACGCGCGGTAGCTGCACTGTGGTACGTCGCACCGTCGCATTCGACGCCGCACAGGAAATCTCCTGGCCAATCGGGGTGAACCACGCCGAGATCGATGCGGAACTTTGAAACGCCGACTTGGGGCATGAGCTTCCAACCGCGGCGGCGCAACTCGTCGGCAACGGCTTCCTCGAAGGGTGAATCGTACCCCCGAGCGAGCCGCGATCAGCCGAAGCGAGGCTGTCCTTGCCCCGGTTGGCGAACTCGATGAAGGTCTTGAGGTCGCGCACGCCGTCAGCGCTGGTCCGGGTCAGGTCGATCATGCCGGGGTCAAATGACGTGAAGACATGCATTTCACGGCGCGCGCGCGTGACAGCCACGTTGAGGCGGCGCCAGCCTCCGTTCGGATTGAGTTTGCCAAAGTTCATCGACATCGTCCGGCCGCCTGGCTCGGTGGGCCCGAAGCCCACGCCGAGCAGGATCACGTCTCGCTCGTCGCCCTGTGCGGTCTCGAGGTTGCGTACGCAGACCGGCTCCAGCATGGCATCGCTGTTGAAGAACCGCTCCATCGCCGGATACCTTTGGCGAGCCTTGTCGAGTAGGTCTTCGACCAGCTTCATCTGGTGGATGTTCATCGTTATTATGCCGAGGCTGAGTGGCTCACCGCCTGCATCGACGAAGCTCGGATCGCGCAGAAGCCGCACGGCTTCATCTACAATGGCCTGGGCCTCGATCGGGTTGGTGCGCTCCTTCCCTTCGAGAAGACACCATCGACCCGATGCCACTTCACCGCGCTTGGCCTGGTGTCGGGCGCGGGAAAAGTGACGAGACGATTCTCGTAGTAGCGGACATTGGAGAACGTGATCAGGCTCTCGTGACGGCTACGGTAGTGCCAGTCGAGATTGATTTGCGGCACGCCGGCAGCAAGGCATTCGTCGAGGATGCTTTCCATGTCCTCTTCGGTATCGTCGTCGTCGTTCGTGCTGCCCTGACGTTCGAAGTTGCTGCTCGGCGGCATCTGGCGGGGATCACCTGCGATGATGACCTGCTTGCCCCTCGCCATCGCGCCGATCGCGTCCCATGGCGTGATCTGCGAGGCCTCGTCAAAAATGACGATGTCGAACAGGCCCTGATCTGGGGGAAGGTACTGGGCGATGGAAAGGGGGCTCATCAGCATGCACGGGGCGAGCTTCGTGAAGGCATCACCCATTTCGGTCGCAAGTTGCCGGATCGGCTTGCTTGGTCGCTGTAGCTGCAACTGGTACCGCAGGATCCCATAGCCGCTATTCTTGGCTACATCGGCTTTCTCCGGGATGTGTCCGCAAATCTTCGAACGAACGTAGCGAGTGGCAAGGTCGCTCATGCGCTGGTCCAGCTCGCGGAACCGCGCGATGCAGTCCGTGAAGGTGCCAGCCATGAAGTTGCGCAGGACTGGCTCGGCATCCATCCGGTGGAATGCGAACCAGTGAGCATAGCCCGTCTCAAACTCAGCTATCGCGCTGCCAGAGGCAAACATCCGGGTTTCAAGACCGGTGACGAGCGGCATGAGGTCGAGTTGGACCGCCTCGGCTCGGGCACGCTGCCAGTTGGCCCAGTCACGTAGTCTGGTTTCGTTGGCAACGGTAGCGGCAGCGGCTTCGCGAAGCTCGAGCGGTGTCGCCGTCGCATCACAATTCGCAAGAGCGCGAAACTCGTCCGCGGCCTGGCGCGCTTGTTCTAGTGCGCGCGTCAGGCGAAGCGACGCCCGCTCGATGGCGCCGTCGGGGCCAAGGAGTTCGTTCGCATCGACGACGAGGCGCGAAACTGCCCCTCGCAGTGTGATCAGCTCTTCGGCGCCGTCTACGTGCGATGCGATGGCCTGACGCAGCAGCTCTCCCAAGGCTATGGAGGTCTCTACGTCCTCTCGCCGGGTCTGCAGACCTTGCCAGCCCGGTATTGCGCTGGCTTTGGCGGTGAGCACGTCTAGCTCGTCAAGCAGGTCCCGCATCGTGTGCAGGCGCGGAATGTCGGCAGCGGGATCCGGGCGAGACGTCGTACCGCCGGCGCGGGCAAGTTCCTTAGCGACCGATCGCCGGGCTAGTGAGCTTAGCAACCAGAAGCGCGCTTCGGCCTTGCTCCACGCTCCCTTCAGGCTCTCGATGTCGAGCCGCCGGGCAATCTCGCTGGTATAGCTGGCACTAAGGGCGGCCTCCTCCTCACGGTAAGCCTCGACGAGCCTCAAGCCCCGCTCTGCAGCTGAGACCTTCTCGGCCATGTCCGGAGAGAAGACGAAGCGCAGGTCTTTGCCGTGTGTTGAGAGGATGACGTGGACCAGGGCAAGCACTCGCGAGGCCGCATCGAGGTCGGGGTCGCAGTCGGGAAGCTGGGCCGCCTTGATCAGAGCGCCAAGGGCCGCTTCGTAATCGTCGAGGGACCGCGGGAGGGTTCGGGCGCTGGCGCACAGTTTCTCCTGCCAGCCATTGCTCCACTCGCTTTGATGGATCGTGGCAAGCTTGTCGGCGACGTCCTCCACGACGTTCCACCCGATCCCGAGCTGGCGGGCGGACTCGCGCATCCGGGTCATGTCTTCACCGGAATGCGAGGTCGTCGGCGGGAAACTGAAACGCGGGGTCTGCACTCCGCCATCGCGGATATACCGGCCGATAGCTTGGTAGATGGTATAGCCGTTGGGTTCGCGTCGGTGGAGGAGCGCAACGGTTTCGTTGAGCCGGTCTCGAAGCACGCGGGTCTCGGCAGCCTCGCGTTGCCATTCCTCTGGAGTCAGTTCTTCGCGTGTGTCCCAAGCGGACGAAAGCTGCTTGAGCACGCCGGACTTCGTTGCCTTGGCCGAGTGCAGCTCAAGGCAGAAAGGCGCCAGGCCCTTGTCGGTCAGCCGGCGGTGAACGACATCCAGCGCCGCACGCTTCTCAGCGACGAAGAGGACGCGGCGACCAAGCGCCAGGTTGTGCGCAATCATGTTTGCGATCGTCTGGGACTTGCCGGTACCGGGCGGTCCATCGAGGACGAAGTTCTGCCCCCGCGCTGATGCAATCACAGCGCGCAACTGGGAACTGTCCGCAGGCAACGGCGTGAACAGCTCGGCCGGCTCGATCTGTGTATCGAGATCTTCGACGCGAGGGAGTTTGTCGCTGTCCTGCTCGATCCTGCCGTCTCGGTCGATCAGATGACGGACCAGCGGACTTTCCCGCAGCTTGGCCTCGCGGTCGACGAGGTCCTTCCACATGAGGTATTTCGCAAAAGAGAAGGTGCCCAGAGCAACGTCCTCGACGACTTCGAAGCCGGGGATGTCCTTGATCGCGTGACGGACGTGACGCCAAATCGCGGCAACATCGATGCCAGATTCGTCTTGGGGCAGGTCTCCTTCGACCGCCGGTATTCTGAGTTCGAAGTCCTGCCGCAGCAGTTCAAGCAATGTCAGGTTGAAGCGCGGGTCGTCCTCGTGATGAACCATCGTTACGGCCGAGAGTGCGCTCTTGCGCTCCAGCTTCACCGGAACGAGGATCAAAGGCGCCCGGTAGACCTTGGTTTCCTTCTCGGACTTCTTCCATTTCAGGAACCCGACGGCGAGGTAGAGTGGCCTGCTGCCGGTTTGGTGGACACCGAGATAGGATGTTTTCACCTATCGGAGGTCCACAATGCAACGAAGGAAGTTCAGCCGCGAGTTCAAGCTTGAGGCGGTGAGGTTGGTGCGCGAGCGCGGTGTCGCAGTTGCGCAGGCTGCTCGCGATTTGGACGTGCACGAGAACGTGCTGCGCAAATGGGTAAAGGAGTTCGCTGCCGATCCTGGCCATGCCTTTCCGGGGCACGGGCAGATGAAGCCGGAACAGTTGGAGATCGACCGTCTCCGTCGCGAAGTGGCAAAGCTGAAGGCGGAACGCGACATCCTAAAAAAAGCCGCCGCCTACTTCGCGAAGGACTCGATATGAGGTTCGCCTTCATCGCGAAGCACCGAGGGATCTGGCCGGTGGCATGGATGTGCGGGGCGCTCGGTGTCTCGCGAAGCGGGTTCCATGCCTGGCTAACTCGATCCCCGTCGCAGCGCGCCCGCGAAGACGAGGTGATCGGCGCCAGGGTCAGGGCCAGCCATGTTGGCAGCTATCGCACTTACGGTGCCCGCCGTGTCTGGCATGACCTGCTCGCCGAAGGCATCTCCTGTGGCCTGCATCGGGTCGAACGGCTCATGCAGGCGCAGGGGCTGCGGGCTCGGCCCCGTCGCCGTGGACTGCCCAAGGATCAAGGGGAACGCTCGATCATTGCCGGCAATGTGCTGGATCGCCAGTTCACCGCCGACCGGCCCAACCAGAAGTGGGTGGCTGACTTCACCTACATCTGGACAGCCGAAGGATGGCTCTACGTGGCCGCTGTGATCGACCTGTTCTCCCGTAGAGTGGTGGGCTGGTCGATGAGCGATACCATGACTGCCCAACTCGTCACCGACGCGCTGATCATGGCGATCTGGCGGCGGGGCAAGCCGGATGCCCTGCTGCATCACTCAGACCAGGGCAGCCAGTATACCAGTGAGCAGTTCCAGCGACTGATGACCGACAATGGCGTCACCTGCTCGATGAGCCGGTCCGGCAATGTCTGGGATAATGCCGCCATGGAAAGCTTCTTCTCGTCGCTCAAGACCGAGCGGATCGGGAAGAAGGTCTATCGAACGAGGGCGCAGGCGAAATCAGACGTGTTCGACTACGTCGAATGCTTCTACAACCCGACACGGCGTCACTCGACCCTGGGGTACCTCAGTCCTATCGACTTCGAACGAGAAGCTGGGGTAGCCTGAATGAGCTTATCTCGGTGTCCGCCAAACCGGCAGCAGGCCAGAGAGTGTTGGCGCCGCCCTCTTCCATATCCGCATTTGCCTTGCGGTAAAGTTCGATCAGTGTGGCCTGAAGTTTGTCCTTGGGAAGACTGGCCAGAACTTCGCCGCGAGAAAGCGCCTCCTTTGCCACTTCGTCGCGCAGGCTGCCCGTGAATTGCTGGTTGTAGAGGGCTTCGTCGCGGCCGCCTAAATCTAGCTCAGGAATGGGCTGGATGCGGATCTTCTTGCCTTCGGCGAGCAGGTCTTCCAGCTTGCCAGGTTCAGGACAGATTAGCTGAACGCTCTTCGAGGTGTCAGGGAGATGAAGTAGCCGGTTCGAGGTCGTTAGGTTGAGAAGCTTGCGCTGCCATTGCTTCACCCTGCCAGCGGGAGTGACGACCTCGTCCTCTTCGTTCTTGTCGAACGAAGCCAACGATGGGGCAGCCTCCACGCTTTCGGAGACCGCAATCTCTCCATCGTTGCTCACCTTGGATTCGATGGCAACACCGAGCGGCCGGATTTTCTGGATGCGCGCTCGCCGAATGTCGATTGCAGCTTCAAATTCATCGTCCATGGCCTCGGCGATGTTGCGGTTGCCTTGAGCGATCGCCTGCGAAAAGCTGGGCGGTGTTGGGTTGGTAGCCAGAGTGCTCTCGAACACGAGCAGTTCATCGATGTCGATACGCCGACGCAGAGCCGCTGCCTCGTGGGTCACGAGCGAACTGAACTCGCTCGGCTGTAGCCATACCCCGACGAACGCGTGGTCCTTGGTCAGCACGACGATGGGATTGAGACCGGCCTGTTCGATTGCGGCCGCA
This sequence comes from Novosphingobium sp. THN1, assembly GCF_003454795.1. Lineage (GTDB taxonomy): Bacteria > Pseudomonadota > Alphaproteobacteria > Sphingomonadales > Sphingomonadaceae > Novosphingobium. The sequence goes on along the minus strand of NZ_CP028348.1, from coordinate 182,276 downwards.
AACAGGAGCGAGGTGTCGAGACAGGTGCCGATCCGCCCCTCGAGTATTTGCGATGGGGTGCGGATCTTCTGGCCGTTCCGTTCAAAGTTCGCGGGCGGCAATGCGTAAGAAAAGCGCATGCCCGACACGGCCGACCAGATTGCAGAGGTTAATTCCCAGACCCTTGCGCGCTCGCCCGATTTGTATCCGTCGATGTTATCTGGCTTGCCGCTGCGACGCAGTGCGTCTGATGCTGCTTTGAGAATTTTGTCTATGGCGGGATCGTTAGGCGTAACGAACGCTGGCAGAAGATCGGACATGCTGCCCGAGCCTCCCCACTCGTTATGCGCGAGAAGCTCGATTGGAGCCTCTGTCTTGGCAAGTTCGACTCCGTCTTTGCCGCTGAGGACAAGCGAAAGGGTTGCAGTCATTGTTTCAGAAAGGCCGGACAGCAGCGTTGCGCCCAGCTTTACGTCGCGATCGCGGACTTGGATCTCACCTTCGGGCAAGATGGCATCAATGCGCCATTCCCGTTCGGTCAGGAACGGAGGATCTGCAAACAGCTTGAGAGTGCAATGCTCGTGCGCAGCCTCGCCCAGGTTACGGATCGTAAGGTCAACAATGATAGGCGCAGAGTTCTGGTGCGACGCAAAGCCAACCTTCGAGACCACCAAAGCGTCAATCGAACACGTCATCTGCAATCCCAATTGCTGTGGTCAATGTACTGGACATTAAATCGCAGCGCTCAGTTGTCTAAGCGAATCTGTTTAATCAGCGAGCCGCGATCACGATTTTACGCTGTCAAGTTTTCCGATCCTTGTAATGCTTTCTTAACAGTAGAAGCGTGGGAAAGCGCCTCGGGAGGCCCTTCCGACGAACCAGGAAAGCGTAAATGCCAGCTTGTCAGCCAATTCTACTTTCGATGTGGCTGCCATTCGCGCTCTTGTGCACGGTAAATCCGTTGGGGACGGCCTGCTGGACGAGCGGCACGTGTGAAATAAGGCCCACGGCACGCCGCTGACCGACAATGTTTTGGAGCACCTGCAGGACCTGATCGAGTGTGCCTGCGTCGTTCTCTGTGTCCAGACTACCGAAGCCTTCATCGATGAAGATCGTGTCGAGCCTGATGGCACCGTTTGTCATCTCGACGATGTCGGACAGCCCCAGCGCGAGGGACAAGGCTGCGATAAATGTCTCGCCGCCGGAAAGTGTGATGATCTCGCGGGCGCGGCCGGTCTCGATGTCGTGGACGCGAACGTCCAGTCCTCGCTTGGATCGGCCTCCAACGCTGACAGTGTCGCGCTCAAAGCGATACCGGCCACTTGTCATGGGATCGAGGCGCAGGTTCGCCGCTTCAAGAACCTGATCGAACATCGCACCGATGGCGAATGTCTCAAGACTGGTCCGCATCTCGTTATGACCGTCGAAAGATTCCGCAACACCCCGCAGCGCGCCCGAGGACTGCTCGAGAGTTAGAAGGTTCTCAAGTTGATCTGCCAGACTGGTCTGCAGCTCGACAAGCGTTTTGTGTTTCTGTTCGGCAGCAGCGCTCTGCCTAACGGCCTCGTCGGCGGCGGCCTGCGCTTGTGAGCAGTTCAGACGGTAGGGTTCGAGGCTTTGCCGCTGCGCGTTGCCGACCGCGTTTCTTGCCATTGTTTCCCGCGCACGAGCTTCAACAAGGGCGGTGTCAAAATCCGCGATTGCCTGCTCCATTGCAGGGATCTCGGCAATAGCGGGGATCGCCGTGCGATAGTCTGCCTCGGTGATCCCGAGCTCGGTAAGGCGTGACTCAAATGCGGATCGCTTTGCGGCGAGATCGATCTTGGTCTCATTGACTGCGGTCCAAGCGCTGTGCACTGCCGAAGCTGCCCTGATAGCAACGGCATCGAGCTCGCGCTGCCTCGCGTCGGCATCGGCAAGGGCCTGCTTCCGGCTGCTCAAATCTGCGGTAGTGGTATCGATCGCACTCTGCAGATTGTCTTGCTGCCGCAGGTTCTCTGGGACCGAAGCAATCTTATCGTCGTACGCCTGCCGGGCCAGTGCCTCTGCGGTCGTTGCTTTACCGAGAGCGTTTTGAGCTTGTTGGAGGGCGTCCGTCGCTGCCAGCTTGCGCGTGCGAGCGTCAGTCAGCTCCTCGGTGAGAAGGCCAATATTGACGTCCGGACCCAAAGCGCTGATCTGGCCAAGGACGCGCTGCAGATCGCCGTTGATCTCGCTCACACCGCGCTTCGGCGTTGCAAGCCCGTCCAGAACGGTACGCTTTGCGTCGAGCGTGGCACGAGCCGAGCTGGCCGCGGCCTGGGCGTCGCGGTCAGCCGTTGAAGCGGCAAGGGCAGCGCGCTGGGCATCGCGCCACGCCTTTTCGAGTGCTTCCGCATCGCCCGAATCATCGGCCGGTTGGGGGTGGTCGCTGGCGCCGCAAACCGGGCAGGGGTGGCCATCCTGCAATTGCTGCGCAAGGACGCTGGCCTGGGCCGAAAGAAAGGCGCGCTCGCGGGTCTCGGCGATAGCGACTGCTTTGGTATGGCGGGACTGCGCCTCAAGGGCAGTGGTAGATGTTTTCTCGCTGGCCTCCTGCGACAATTCCACAGCATGCTTTGCGTTTGCGAAGGCCTGCGCTGCTGCTAGCTCACTTTTCAGACCATCGCGAGCTGCGTTCAGCTTCTGTCGCTCAAGACCATTCGCTTGGGCTGCAGCTAGCGCCATCTCCTTGCCTTCGCAAAGACTAGCAGCCTTTGTCTCAGCGTCGGCTGCTTGGGAGTGAACCTGGTTTGCTCGTTCCAGCTCCGCCTCGGTGGCGTTAAGGTCAGCAAGACGCTCAGCGGCATCCACCAGAACTGCCTTGTGGCGGTTCAGCTGGTCGATCTTGCGCGCGATGTCTTCGAATTCATGATCGCAGGAGCGGAGATCCAGCAGTGTCGCGCTCGCTGCCGAAAGAGCCTCGCTTGCCTCTCGTGCTTTGATTTCAGCGTCGGCGTGCGCTTCAGTCGCTGTGCTGTAGCGACTTTGGGCATCGGCAACGCTGGCGTCGAGGTCCAAAATGCGCCGTGCCAGCTCCGCCCTGGTTCTGCGGGTTCGCATTGCCTCAAAGGTCTGCCCCTGTGCTTCGAGTTGCCTGCGTGCAGCGGACGCAGCCTCAACTTCGACAAAGCGCTTTTCCTGTTCTTCGGCGGCCGCGTAAGCCTTGTTGGCCAATGCAAGCGCAGCCGCTGTGTCAGAGACTTTCAGTTGGGCAAATTCGTACTGTTCAAGTGCCGTTGCGATGCCGTCGGTGAGCTCGTCCGAGCTGTTGAAGCCCTCGGTTTGCAGGCGGCTCCCGTACAGACGATAGCCGAATTCGATTTCGCGCTTGATGTTCGCGGCGTCCGCTTTGAGCTTTTCGGTGAGCCGGCGATAGAGAGAGACGTCGAACAACTCCCGCAGGATCTCGAGCCGGTCCTTGCTGTTCGACACCAGGAAACGCTCGAACCTGCCTTGCGGCAACAGGACAATTTGGCGGAACTGCTGTGCGCCATAACCGAGAAGACCCTCAACATGGCTCAGGACGGCGCTGACCTTCTTTTCTGCAAGCGGAAGGCCGCAGTTGTCAGGACCGACGTCGTCGATTGCGACGTTGGAAACATCGAACAGCCAGGCAGCGTGTGGCTGCATGGTGTGACCCTCGCCTCGGGCCTTAGGCCGCGCCTGGTCAGGTTGGCGCCTGACGTAGTATCGCTTTGATCCCAGTTCGAATTGCAAGCTGACTTCAGTCAGCAGAGCCTCATGCGCAAAGTCAGAACGCATCGTGCCGATGCCTTGCTCCTCTTTTGCCCCCTCGCCAAACAGGGCGAAGGAGATTGCGCTGAAGATCGACGACTTGCCAGATCCGGTAGGGCCGTAGATCCCGAAAAGGCCGGCATTCGTTGCTTCGCGGAAATCAATTGTCTCGGCGCCGCCATAAGGACCGAAAGCACTGAGCGTAAGCTTGATTGGCCTCATGCGCCTTCCTCCATGGTAGCGAAAGTTTGCAGAGCGGAGGCCACAATCTGCCTTTCCGCCTCCGACAATGGCTCACCGCGGATAAATTCAAGGAAAGCCGAGGAGAGTGTCTGTGGGTCTTCAATAACAGCACGCTGTTCGTCCAGGCGCTGCGCTACGGGGCGCTCGGTGTCCTCATATGAGAGTTGGACGGCATTGGGATAAAATGTCCTGATCCTTTTCATCGGGTCGATCTGCGGCACTTTGTCTGTGAGAACGACCCGGACGATGTCGTCGGAGACTTCTGTGGTTGCGAGCAGCTCAAGCAGCTTGCCTCGAATGGTTCTGACCTGACGCAGCGACTGCAGCGGCACTTCGGCCACCGTGACAGTGCCGTCGGCCGCAAGGTCGATCAGGCTGACTGACTTCTGCTGACCTTCCTCATCGAACCCGAATGCCAAAGGTGCGCCGGAGTAACGGATGTGATCAAGTCCCACCGGTTGCGGGCGGTGGAGGTGCCCAAGGGCCACGTAATGAGCGCCCTCAAAGGCAGCCGCCGACACTGTCTCGATGCCGCCGACCATACGCGTGAGCGGGCGTTCGCTCTCGCTGGTAGCAGCGCCGTCGACAAAAGCGTGAGCGACGACAACCCAACGCATTCCCTCAGCCACGTGCTTGCGAGCGCTGGCAAGCTGTGCTCGGATGACATCTGCAGGGCAGGCGATGCCGTCGTCTTCGAAGCACATGCGGGCGGCGTATTCGAAGGCAAAGGGCAGGGCGGAGATGGCCACTGGCCCATGCACATCCGAGATCACGAGCGGTCGCTCATCGTCATCCAGTGGTCCGCGCACAATCGCAACGCCGCCATCGGCAAGAACGCCCATCGCCCCGATGTGTGCGGCGGAATCGTGATTGCCTGCGATCATGACGATCGCTGCATCGGATGCTGCACGCACGCTCGTGAGAAACTGCGAAAGGCGGGTGATCGCACTTTGCGGCGGGTTGGCTCGGTCGAAGATATCCCCGGCGATGATCACGACGTCGGGGCGTTTATCAGCGATCACCGCGAGGATCTGGACGAGGATGTGGTTATGGTCTTCATCGAGGGACAGGCCATGAACTTGGCGGCCCAGATGCCAGTCGCTGGTGTGCAAGATGCGCATAAATCTGTCCTCGAATCCATGTGTATATATTTTTTATATAGACGCCTCGAGGCCCGTCAAGTATGGTCCGGACATGGACGATCCTGCTCTGAAGCCAGCAATGCTTGCCCGCCTGGTCTATCTCGACCGGTGCCTTGCATGGCGTGGACAGGTTAATCGCAAGGACCTGATCGAGCGCTTTGGGATTTCGTCGCCGCAAGCGGCGATCGATCTAAGGGAGTATCTTGATCGGGCTGCAGAGCCAAAGCCTCGTTATGACACGGTCCGCAAGTGCTATGTAGCTGACCACCACCATCGCGGCCTGCCTTTTGTGGAAGATGCAGGATCACCGGATGAGTTTGTCGGCCATCCCACATCAAGCAGCCTTTCTGTTCTTCCTTCGCCTGTCCGGCAGTGCCCGCCATTCGTAATACGGCGCCTGTGGCAGGCAATCGAGCAGCGGCAGAAGATCGAGATCGGCTATGTGTCGATGGCAAGTGGGCTGCGCGAGAACCAATGGATCGCACCGGCGCATTTTGCCTCTGACGGGGAGCGCCTGCACGTTCGGGCGTGGAGTTGCCACCACCGAGAATGGCGAGACTATGTTCCGGTCCGGGTCCATCCAGAAAGCACTTTCAAGGTGATGCCAGTCGGTGAAGCGCTTCCGCGCGATAATGACTGGGAGGAGTTCGTTGAAATCCGGCTTCGGCCGCTGAACAGCCTTACGCAAGAGCAGCAGTCCGCTGTTCGGCTAGAATATGGGTTTACGCAGGGAATTCTGAGTTTTGAGGTCCGCAGGGCGCTCGAATTCTATGTAGAACGCCGTTGGGGGCTTAAGCAAACCGGGGCGCGACTGGAACGCTGTTAGCCTTTTCGGGCGAGGGGAGTCTGCTGCGACAAGGAATGGAGAAGGCTATGGTCGGAAACACAACTGTCGATCCGCTGGCATGGGCATCGGCGGTGATAAAGCCGGAGATTGACGAGGTCAGGAACACGCGAACTGGCCACGTGTTCGATGTCCGCCGGTTGATCCGGGCATTCCGGTATGAACGCGCAATCTTGCTACGCCAAAAACTGAAGGCGCTCGTCAAGCGTGACGAAGCACGCCTGGTGTGCGCGACGTGCAGTGTTCCAGTCTATGTCGCCTGCAGTACGACCAAGCAATTCTTCTTTCGGCATCGCCATGAAGATGGCTCATGTCCGGCTATCACGCGGGCGCAGCTGAGCGAAGCTGATATCAGGGCAATGAAGTACCGCGGCGCCCAAGAGAGTGAGGCGCACAAGCGGGTCAAGGCGCTTCTTCTGCGGAGCCTCTCGATTGACCCACGGTTCAGCGACGTAGCACCTGAAAAGACCTGGAAAGCGAGCGAGGGCTTGGCCGGGCTGCGCCGACCGGACGTTTCGGCGCGGACGGACACCCACAGACTGGCGTTCGAAGTGCAGCTCAGCACTACCTTCATGGACGTGGTTTTAAGCCGGAAAGAGTTCTATCGTACCGAAGGGGCGGCGCTCGTCTGGGTCTTGCCATACTTCCATCCGAGCTATCGTCGCATGACGGATGACGATATCCTTTTCGGCAACAACTCCAATGTCTTCGTCGTCGATGAAAGAACCGCTGCCGCGTCCGAAGCGGCAGGAACCTTCATCATGACTTGCTGGTACCGCAAGCCAGTTATTCAGGGCGATGAGATCATCGATGAGTGGGTCGAGCGCATGGTGCGGTGGGATGAGGTCATGGTTGACGTGGACCGCCAGGCAAATATCGTATTCGACTACGCCCAGGAAGCCGCAAGGCTTCGTGAAGAACTCAAGGCAGCCCGATTGGAAAGGATTGCGGCCGCCAAGGACGCAGCGAGGCAGGCCCAGGAAGAGCGGGAGAATGAGCTGCGCGAGCAAGTGCTTCGCTTCCTTCTCAACGTCTCAAGCAATGACGGCGACCTGCCTCGATACAAGACATGGCTGGTCCTCAATGATAGCTTGCGTTTCATCGGGTACGGCTTTGACGGGGATAACCCTGATTTGCAGACAGCCACTCGCATCGTCCATCTGATTGAGAGTGCGCGGGCAGGAAAGCCGGTCGGCTTCCGATATAAGAGCTTAGCCGAGCTAGGCCACCATCTCATTCATCAGCACCCGGAATTGCTGCTCGCCTTCGGTTATATGCTCCGCAAATTTGGCACGAGGGACGCCCTGTATTCGGACGATCGGACCGGAAAGCTGAGGGTCAAGCTCGAGGCTATACGATCTGACCTTAGCCGTGACCCGAAGTACAGAATGGCAGCAGATGAAGAGCGTTTTTGCGCATTTCTTTCTGGGGGAGCATCTCGGAAGTCGCGACCCGAGAACGATAATCCAGACAATTCCAGTCGCGCAGCTGCGTAACCCTGCCATTGCCCATTCTGGCTGCGGTCAAATCCAGGCTGCATACATGATGGAGGGCAGCGTTCGCAGGCTGTCAGCTTTGGATCAACCTGCTGTTGAGTCAGCAACCCGCTGATGACCGGATCGTCCCTGCCCAAGCTTTTGCCTTTGTGACAGCGTGCACAGCATAAGGCGACCAACGATTATGCGCGGGCTGCTCCAATCGCGCCTCTGAAGTGGGCAGGGGAGAATGCGACAATTCGCAAAGTTCGATCAAGCATCAGGCCAGACAATCTCGCGTCATTGGCGCTGGTGAGACAATACAGGTTCGGAGAAATGAGCGAGCAGTGGGACAAGGAGGACAGTCTGGAGGACGTCTGTGAAGTGGATGCAGGACTCGCCTGATTGCTTGCCCAATAGCAGACAAGCGAACGTGGAATAGGGGGCTCTAGTCGAAGGCAGCTTTTGGCTTTGAACCTCAGCGCTCATCGCCGATGGGATCCATGCCCTCAGGCGCAAGTCCATGTATACGTCAAGATCCTGTGGGTCGATGCCTGTAACCTCCACCGAGCAGGAACGACCGTATTGCAGGATCGGCACTTAGCCCGGCCGCTGTTTCCGCCGCCTGTGCGGCACGCCCGGGCAGACCGGCGAGCCAAGCCACTCGCGCCAATGCCGCCCACCACGGCTGATAACTGCCTGCATCGGTGAGGGCCTCAAGCTGGGACAGTGCTGCATCGGGAGCACCGGCCTCAGCGTGGGCGACAGCTCGGGCCACCAGTACGCCTAGGGTGGGGGCCTGGCTGGCGAGAACGTCGTAGAGTTGCGCAAGCGCTGAGGCAAACCGTTGACCGGTCATCCGCTGGTGCGCGTGCAGGGACTGAATTGCCGCTTCGGTCTGATAGCGGCCAGGCGTGGCGTATGTCGCGGCGAGGCGCAGGGCTGCTTCAGCCTCCAGAACAAGATGCCGCGACCAAAGGTTAGGTTCCTGGGCATGCAGTGGCACGAAACGCCCGGTCGCGTCTCGACGGGCGCTACGGCGGGCTTCGCAGTGCAGAACAAGGGCCAGCAGACCCAGCACCTCGGGCTCATGGGGCAATAGCTCGGAAAGCAGTCGGGCGAGGGACACGGCTTCGTGGCGCAACCCGGTCAATCTGGCATCGGCGCCGAGTACGTCATCCCAAGCCGTGCCGAACGCCGCGTAGACCGCCGCGAGGACGCCTTCAACCCGATGGGATGCGTCAGCCGGATCGGGGACAGAAAAGGCGATCCCGGCATCCCGGATCTTGCGCTTGGCCCGGACCAGGCGCTGGCCCATCGTTTTTCCCTCGACCAGAAAGGCTGCGGCGATCCGGTTGGCATCGAGCCCGAGAACGGTCTGCAGCATCAGGGGGCCTGGACGTCACGATCGATGGCAGGATGGGTGCAGACGAACAGAAGAGCCAGTCGTTCGTCGCGGAACGGCGGGTACTTTTCGGAGTTTCTCTCGTCTTCGAGCAGGGCTAGGAATTCCGCAGCGCGATCGATCACCACATCATGCGCCTTGCGCCTGCCGATACTGCGTCGCGCCACGGTTATCAGCCAGCCTTCGGGGTTGGTGGGAACGCCGTCCTGCGGCCACTGGGCTACGGCGGCGGCAAACGCATCGGCCAGGGCGTCCTCGGCCGCAGCAATGTCGCGAGTGCGCAAAGCAAGGATTGCCAGCAGTTTCCCGTAAGACGCGCGCGCCGTCCGCTCAGCAATATCGGCGGCAGAATGGCGCGCGCTGTCCAAGGTTATGCGGCGGGCGGGGGCGGCAAAACGGGCCGGATCTCGACTGACCCCGCACCCACGCAGGGCGCCCTCGCTGCCCATTCCAGCGCGGTATCAAGATCGGGCACTTCGATAACGACGTAGCCCCCGAGAGCCTCCTTGGTGTCTGCAAAGGGTCCGTCAGCGACATGACGAATACCATTCTCGACTCGCAGCACGGTGCCCGTCTCCGGCGATTGCAGGCAGTTGCCACCCAACATGACCCCCGATTGGGCAATCGCGCCCATATAGGCGGTCCACCCACCCCAATAGGGGCCGGCGGCTGCCGGATCGTCGCGCTTGTCGCGCTCGGCCTTGGATTCGTTGAAAAGCAGGACGTACTGCATGGCGATCTTCCTTTGTCAGAACTCCGGGCCGGTGAGGCCTGCACCCGGGGGCAGTCATCGCCGCCCGATTCAATGTGCGCTGACCTCTCGCCATTTCGACAATGCCGGCGACACAATGATGTTCGACGTCGCGCCGCGCAAGTACTCAGGGGTCCGAGTTATGGTCCCGGCTGCTGCTGGGCTCACGAGAAAGTCTTTGTCGATGACCTTTGCCACTTCACCACAAGGTCTCGTTCGCTTCTCTCGAACTATGGCGGTGGGGTTTACGGCTTGGTGTCGGTGGCCCTTATCCGCGACGATTTCGCCGTGCTCGCCTTTGAATGCCGGCGCCTCTCCGAAACCTAGTCGGGGCCACAACGGGACGGGCGGCTGGTGGTCCAGCGGTGGTTTGGTTGGTATTGTTGTGTGGGGAGCTAGCGATCCGATATGCTTACCGTGTTCCGTTGACATGAGTGCAGGACATCAAAGGAGCTTTGCCGGACCAGGAGTGTCGTCAGCCAAGGTTGGCAAGATGCCCTTATCGATCAGCGTTTTGCGGCACCAGCCTGTTCCCACGCGAGGGATGCGAAACTTTGGCAGAATATCGCTCAGCAGCTTGGCATGCATATCGAGGTGCTTGGTTATCTCCGTCGGCCAGACTGCCTGACGTGCAATAGACAGCACCTCTTCGAAATCAGCCGTCTTAGCGTTGCCGTTCTGAGTAAATGTGATTCCAAAGTCATGTTCGACCGGCGCGAAGTAGCGAGGTGTGAGATTGAGAATTTCGCATGCGTCCATCTTTGAAACCACTGAGGCTCGCGGTAAATCTGGCCTGAGCACCTCGTCCGAGACAGGATCGAACCTTAACATATCTTCGGGTTGGACAAGGAGATGTGAGGGTCCGACTTCTCGACTACCACTTAACCAGAAACGCATCTCACCATCGAGCAGCGCGCGATAGATGGCGGCCCATGGCTTGCGGCGACCACCAATCCTCTTGGCAGCGGACAACAAAGTAGTGCAGCCTGCTGGTGGTCTTGTGGCGCCTGCGGCGGTCTGCACGCGGGCTTGGAAGTCGATTACGCTTGAACTGCGGATCGCGACCTTGGGGCGAACTGTACGCACTGCAGGGTGATCCTCCCAGACCAGTAGGCCTGCATCGAGGAGTGCCTCGATTGCATAGTGCGGCAGTTTGATCTGCCATGACGTTGCTTCAATCTCGGCGAGGCCCACAAAGTGCTGGGCAAGTTCATCGATTTGGCAGCCGTCATAAGCGCCCAAGTGGCGCATACGCTTGGTGAGGCTCTGCACGCGCAGTTCAGGCCACGCATGGAGCTTCAAGCGCTTCTCCGGCGGCATCTGCAGTACGCGTTCCACATCTCGTTCGGTATAGCGGCGCGAAAATGGACCGGCTTGGCCCTCGGGTGCGATTGCGCCTTGCGCAGCAGGGTCGGTGATTGCAGCAAGTGGCCCAGAAGCGAGTGTATCCGACACCTTGCGGGTCGCTCGCCAGAGCTTCTGGATACGAGTTGGATCCTTGGAGTGCTCGTGGAGCGCGCGCTGAAAGCTGGACTGGAAGGAGTCGGGCCAGTCTGCGAGATACTCGACCCCGCAGCAGAGCACCTGCGCGGCCTTGAGGTTCGACGTGTTGAGAGAAAGGTTAGTAACCCGGATGGGTGGCTCGTCGAGAAACAGGCAACCGATGTCCATCACCAATTCGATGAGTTGGTTTGTCGGCAATTTTGCGAGGTCCGGCGAGGCTAGCTGAGCGCGAGCACGACTTGCTGTCGGCTTATGCAGCGATACAAGTTCTGCAAATCGCCTGTAGTTCTCGGCAAGCTCACCCGGTAAGGCTGGCTCTGAAGAGGGCGGAACCCGTACACCGCAGAATTCACAAGAGCCGATTCCGGCAGCGGCTTTCCAACCTAGCGTGTTGTCGCAGCTTGGGCAGGTGTTTACAACAAGCTCAAGCGTTTGCGGGCAATACTGCAGAAGCACATTGAACCAGTCTAGACGGTGATACTCGGCCTGCAACAAGGCCTTGGGGGCGATGCGGCGCGTGTTATAGTCAAGCATCCTGCCCGAGATTATGTGGTTTTCTCCGAACTCAACCGCAATCTTGCGAAAGCCGACGGCGTCAGTAATGCCGCGCCCTGCGCGTCCGACAAGCTCGGCTGGGTCACAACGGATCACATGGGCTATGCGCGCGAGCTCCGATGGCGCTGCGTGCTGCAGCGTTGCGGGTCGGAATGTCTTGACTTCGGCCGCATCGAGGACCGCCTGGAGTCTGAAGAGCACGTGTTGATCGGCCGCGCGCGCGATAGCACCGATGATGGACTCGTCTTCATACAAATCCAACGCAAAGCGCAGTTGCTTGGCCTCGTGGGGATGATCGTCTACGTTCATTACTGCACCGAGAAAGGATCGTGGTGGACCCAGCCAAGGATCATGGCGTAATCGCGCACCGCATTGGAAAGGTCGAAAGGTTCGATCGAAAGCGCGCCTCTTTCGAGGGCTGCCGGCAAGGCAACCTGGACGAGCCGGGCGACCCGCCCAACATGCCCTCCGGACGCGGTAATCAGTCCCTCAAGCACGTCATCATCGTCAAAGCCTGACGAGAAGGTTGTCAGACCGGCCGCCTGGATCTGTTGATCTAGTGAGGTGCAGAATTCCTTGAACAGCTTCCGATCGTTGCGGTTGTTGTCGTTAAGTGGATGCAGTTCCAAGGGCCTGAGCAAGCGAGCCGCAAACTGGGGATTGCGCAGGAAGAAGTCGGTTGAGGTTTCATCGCCGATGAAAACCAGGGGTACCACCGAGCGATCGAGGAATGCCTGTAGCTTCTTGGTCACTTCCGATGCATCCGCGCCTCCGCGATGGAGGTGCTGGACTTCATCGATGACGATGCATTCCACACCAAGAAGCTTCACCCACCTGCCGATGCGATGCTCCAGCTCCTTGATGTTGTCTTTGCGTCCGCGTTTTTCGCCCTCCCGGTTGAAGGCCGATTGAGGGCGAAAGCCTTCCTCGTCGGCGAAAGCGTCGTCCATCTGGATGAGGATCTGTTGATAAAGCATCTTGAGGGTCATGCGGCGGTCCATTGTAACATGCAGGACCCTGAAGCGGTTTACAGGCCGGTTTGCGGCGCGATCCTCTTCCGCAAGCTCAAAGCGCAGGCGTTCGATGGTCGCACTTTTGCCAGCCTGAGACATCTGGCTGAGGCGACGGCCTGTAAGTGGCAATCCCTTGTGCGCCTGACACACCTCCATGTATCGCCTGATTTGGGCCAGGATCGCACGCTGAGGTGGATGGTCGACCCAGATCGTGCCGACCTTGATGTCAGCTTCCCTGACACGGCGCAGCGAGTTTTGATCGTTCGGGTCGGGACTGCGACGACCGGTTTTTGGTCTCGGCTGTTTTCCAAGTGGGTCAACCACGTGGCTTAATCCTCGTCACGGTCGCTGTCGGCGTCCAGATCTTCATCGGCGTCGTCGAAGTCCCAGCGGCTCGCGGTTTGCGGCGCTTCGGGATTGCCAAGGCCAACATCGTCAAGAATGGCTGGCATCGGGTCTGAGCGCTGATCGAGCGGTTCCATGTCATTGGCGTCAAACGATGTGGCTTGGCCCTGTGACGGCGGCGTCGGCTCGTCCTGGCGGTTCTGGCCTCCGATTTCGGTAGGCGTATACAGCTCAGGCACTTGGCCAAAGTTCGGGTTGGTCGCCAGTTTGCCCGCCAGGCGCCGCTCTTCTGCTTCCATCAGGGCTGTCGGTTCATCGCGCTTGCGGAATGGAAGTTCCGCAAGGTTCTTCGCCCGATTGCTGAGATGGATCATCTTCAGGCGCCTCCGGTCGCGATCGCTCTTTGCGCCAGTCCCGCCTTGCTTGAGGTACTTCTTGTACAGGTTGTGTTCCCACCGGGAGAGACCTCCGGTGTAACCCGGGTCAACCGAGTAGAGCCTGTGGTATTCACGATTTTCCGGGTCGTAAACCTCGATGAAATCGATGTTGTCATCCCAGGTCCGAATGGAAACCTCGAGCTTGGACCGCCGCTTCAAGCGATCAGCAAGGGCCATGTTGCGAGCATTTGTGCTCAGCATCTTGGTAACGCCTTCCCGATTCCAGCGATACTTGATGCCGTCGTAAGTCACGCCTTCCTTGGTCAGGACGCACTTCTTGGCAGGGGTGCTGGAAAGCGCGCGCCAGACTTCACCCGGGTCGGCAAGACGGGGGCCGTGGTTGCGAATGTAGGCTGCCATGATGTCGTTGGGTGAGCGGCGGCCCAGACTATCCTTGGGCTTCGAGTTCCACTCCCGACGCAGCTGCTCTACCTGATAGGCATACTGAGCCCTGGTCATCTGCGTGTCCTTGATCGGATTATAGCCGAGATAGGCCTTGTCGAAAGGGCCGAGGATCTGCCCTGGCCGCTCACGCATTGCGGCCTTCACAAAATTGTGAAAATTCTCAAGGCGAGCCTTCGCATTCGGATGATACGCTTCGGCCAACTCGACGCTGGAGCTGATGTTGACGAGGTTGGGAATCATTGCGGGACGGATCAGGGTCTTGTCCCGGTCAATCATGATGTCCGCAGGCAAGCCGTAGAAGAGCAGCGCTTCAGGGTTTTCCTCAAGTTCCTCGGGCGTCAAGGTGGGCGGGGTCATGATGCTACGAAGAGCCTGCAGCCCCATTTCCGGACGGAAGGGCCCGGCAAATGGCGTGAACGGGAAGATGAACTGGGAAAAGCAGTCCATGGCCATCACGCCCTTGAGCTTTGACGCCGGGATCTCGAATTCGCTCGAGTAGAACAACGAATGTTCGTATTCGGTGCCGTCCATGTAGATCCGCTCCATTGGCATGGTCACGTCGACAGTTTCGCCGGAGGCCAGGAACTTCTTGTCAGCCGCGATCCGGCCATACCTCGAGGCAAAAGTGGAATAACACTCCAAAGACAGGACACGCTCGCGGACGCACTCGTAGGATGGCTCCTCGTTGCCAATAGACGGAATGCCCATTTCGCGCAGGCGGTCCCAGTCGCGCCCGACCAGGGTGGCGACGTCGTCCATGCTGGCAAGTGGCATGAAGTCCTTGGTGGGGCGCCAATAATGCATTGCCCACTTATGCACGATGCGGTCGACGACATCAGGCAACTGGCTCTGGCCCTTTTCACGGCCGGCACAGTTGACCAGCGCTCCGATGCGCCTGCCGTTGTCGTCCAGGCGCTTGACCCAGCGCAGCAGTGAACTCGGGGCGGGCTTGGGCGAGGGGCCGTCATGGGTGGCAATCCAGTTCCGGATTGCAGTAGGATTGCGCTTGATCTTGTCGGTGATGACCCGATCCGCCCAATCAAAGCGCCAGCCAGTCTTGCTGTCGATATCGATGCAGGCGGACCGGTCAAGACAGAGATAGCGCTCGCTCCGAGTGAAGAGCGCCTCATTGTACTGGGGGTCGAAAAGCTTGCCGGCGGCAAACTGGGTGATGACCCACGCCACAGTTGGCAAGCGCCACCCATCCGGGCCGTCACACGGCACCTTGAGGAGTTCCTCATCACCATCAGCGTAGCGAAACTTCAGTATGTCGTCGCCGATCTCGCCAAGGAAGCGAATTTTCCTGTCGCCGAAGAGGAGGACGGTGTCAGTATGGAGAAGAAATGGGAGTGCCATCAATGGAGCCTCCTTGAGGTGGTGCCAGGAACATGGCGGGCAAGAAACGAGCGCAATGCGCCCGGTTTCGCCGGCCGGGGGATCGAGACTGGTGTGTCTGGCATGAGCGGCTGTGTGGGCACGAAGGCGACGTGCCGCCTGTGCAGCATCGCTGCGAGCTTATGCTCGCCCAAAACGGAGCCACTACCAATCGCATCAAGCACTGAGGAAAGCGGGGCTTGGCCGCCGCTGGAATGGATAGCCCGCTGGGCACGCGAGATTTCGTCCCTGGTGATAGTCGTACGGCGATGGTCGAACAACTTCTTCACGGTGCGCTTTTCGAGCATGCTGGGAATGCCGCCGGCTTCCCTGCGTTCGAAGCACACATTGACAGTGGCAAGGTATGCTTCAGCGTAGGCAAAACGCGCTGCCAGGCGTGGCTCCATAAAATAGCTGCGCTCGGCCTTGTCCTCGCCAACGATGACAGCGCCATCGTCCTTCTCGATTGCATAATCAAAGGTCATGGACAGCGTACGGCCGGCAAGATCTGTCCATGACAGCGTTAGCGGTTGGTATTGCAAGTCGACAACCGACGGGTCGACTTCATGAAGCCGATAGCCGAATGCCTCGTGATGGCTCTCGAAGTACTGCTGCCGACCAGCCTTTTCGCTGAAGGATGCGAACGAAGGACTAAACGATGCGTAGCGAAAGTTGACGCGCACCTGGCCAAGGTCCGAAGCTGCGGTCAACCTCGGGTTGAAACGCCTGGAGCTTTCGAAGTCATCAAGCTGGCGTGAATCAATAGTCTTGCGCCTCGGCGCCCACAACGGCTTGTGTGCGGGCCTGTATGGCAAGCATTCGTGCGGATGCGGGAGGCGACGCGGTGCGGGGGAAGCTGCACGCGTGACTTCGCGCTCCTTGGCCAATGGCGCGGCATCACTGCCTGTCGGCTGATCGGACATCGGGTTGCTCCATGTCCTAGTGAATTGTCGCTGTGCTCGGGCAAGCCGAGAGTCCAGGGTGCTGGGGCAACGGTCCCGGGCAGTTCCACGGAGCAGCGGAAGGTGCATCCGGAGGCGTCGGAACGATCTTTCCAAGGAAGTAAAGACGATCGATCTCGAGGACCTGCATTCCGCGCAATGGGAGATCCTGACACCCAGAAGTTTCGGTTGCCTGCAGGCGCACAAGCAGGACGTCAAAGAACGGATCTTCGTAAGAGAGAAGCAGTGCATCCCGCTTGTAGCAGCCACGGCCATCGAGGGTGAAGGAACGTCCGTTGATGATCTGCCGAGTGACGGACGCGAGGTCTTCATGACGACAAGGTGCATCTGCATGGTGCCAGTCGCCGATCAGCGCCGCCAGCCTGTTAGATGTCGAACCTACGTGCCCCATGTTGCTCATCTTGCTCATGTGCTCACTCCCTGTCGTCGCTGATTAAACGTTCTGCTCAACTTATAGTAGACATCACATCGGCGAGAAAGCGATAATTTCAAGAGGCTGAAAGGGGGTGGACGAAACTTTTTTTTGAATGCAAAGCGACCGTATGGTTGAAGCCAGGGATCCATTGCGATCTGGGCGGTATGCAAAGCTAATCCAGTTGGTTTGGCCGGGGGCATTCCCGCTCGAGAAAGAGCGTTTCTGCGTTCATTAAGTCCAGAAGATCTGGAGGTGGTCGCGCGCCGGTTGAACGCAGTGTGGCGAGCTGAACAGGGTGAGCAGCCACTTGAATGGCTCGCGCAATTCGCGGGCGTCAGTCGTGCAAGGTTTTACGTGCTGCGAAAAGCTTGGGCCAAAGGCGATTTGCCCGCACTTTTGCGACAGCAAACTCGAAAGCCGTCGGCGAAGGTGGAGAAGAGCCCCCTCATTGAGGCTTCTATTCAATATTTGCGAGACAATGGACCAAATGAACGCAATCGAGCGATCGCCCGTACCCTGATTGCAGACGGCGTGCTTGGTGAGCCGAAGGGAGAGCCGTCTGTCACTCAGATCCAGAAGCTTGATCGCTATATCCGTGTAGCCAGGCGCCTGATGCAAACCGACGCCGATTTTCTGATCAAGCATTATGGCCATGGCTTGCTTATTGACTTGGTTGGAACGGACATCATTCTTGATCTTGAAGTACCCCAGCCTGCAGTCATCGCTTTGGTCATCGAGACGGCGAGCGGCGTGATTTTCAGCGCCGGCATTGGCGCCGCCGCAGACGAAAACCTGATCCAAGCGAGCGTGATAGAGCAGGCCTTGCAATTCGTGACATATCATCAGTTCGATCGTCGGCTGCCGGATCCGAAATTACCCGATTTGTTCTGTGCTGTCTCGGTGGATACGGATCTAAGCCGTGTAGGTGAGGTTTTGGGCCACTTTGCAAATCAGGTCCTGATTACGCCTACGGGTGGTTACGCGAGAGGGCTTCAAGCAGCCCAGTTGCTTGGACCAAAGATGGGGCCTTTCGCCCTAACGCCACGCAGGCTGCATAATATTGCCAGTTCAGATGGTAATGAAAGTTTGCATAAAAATTTGATGTCAATTGAGCGGGCATCTGCGATGCTCAACGATGCCGTCTCGGTCCAAAACAAAAAGCAGTTAAAAATGCTGAACAATATTGAGCAAAGGGAATCAATTGGCCTTCTTAGGGAAGGAAACATGTACTTATTGCTGAAGGCATTATACTATCAGATTTACTACCAGTATCAATCTGTAAGGGACCGCATAGAAGAACGGTTCAAGCTTATAGGCAGCTTTATATTTGATGAGCAGCATGAAGAATTACAATAGCGCGTTTCGGTATTGATTAGCTATTGCTAGCGCTATTATTATAAAGACTTAATGTGTGACATATCAACGATGTAAAGACAATCGTGCGGATCTACTTTGTTTGCCTGACACTATCTAGCGTTGTTTCAAAGTCGATCCGCACACGAATTGGCAAGCGCGTCACGATAGCGCTCGGTTCGGTTGGGAGCCGGGCAGCTACAAAGGCATGGGCTTGTTCTGGGGTCATGCCCTTGCCCTTTGCAGACCTCCGTGCCTTAGTGCTCAGAGCCTTGCGAGGAAAAAAGGAAAGGCCGTTGCAGCGATCGCTTTTCAGGCAACGCACCAGCATGCCATTTTCGAGCATGCCGACAGGACGTTCAATCACCCGTTGTCCGCACTTACGTACGGCCGCTCGAAGCTGGGTGGCGGGGTCTTGAACCGTTACCGGTACGCCGAAGCGTAGCGCGTCGTTTGATGGTTCTGTGAGGTCTAAATTGCGCCTAAGCGCGTCCAGCATTGCTTCTGCCATCCCTGCTTCATTGGGAAGACCTTTCGATAAG
The DNA here is from genome assembly GCF_003454795.1 of Novosphingobium sp. THN1. Lineage (GTDB taxonomy): Bacteria > Pseudomonadota > Alphaproteobacteria > Sphingomonadales > Sphingomonadaceae > Novosphingobium. Next base: position 163,777 of record NZ_CP028348.1, on the reverse strand, counting down.
TGAATGCCAACAACGCTTTCGTTTCGGACGTCTATGAGAAACGTACAGAGCGGCATCTGTACAACGCGATCTCCGAAATCTACCGGTACGTCGATCACCGCGTGATCGAAGATCAGATCGAAATTCTCGGAGATGGCGGATGGTAACGGGCGCTCCAGATCTCGGCCAATGCGCTTACGAAGCGCCCAGACAGGCGGGAGATCGAATTGTTCCCTGGCAGCTTCTATCCGGATCAAGTTGACAAGGCTGCGGACCGGCATTGAGCGGTTCTGAGCTATGATCGGATCGATAAAGTCCAACTGCTCTCTAGTCATCTTCACGCGGTGCGGCCGCGGGTTACCTTTTGGTGCCAGGGTGACAGGGTCGTGAGTTTGCTGCCATTTCGTGACCAGCTTGTAGAATTGTGCAACTTTCAGACCTAGGTCAGTTGCGTGCCGCTCGGCTTCCTTACGGCCGGGCTTGGTGCTGAACTGCTCGATAGCTTCGATACGCTTTACGACGATGTCTCGCACAAACGGTGATACGAACGAGAGATCAACATTCTCACTCATTTCAATTTCCTCAAAAGTCATAATCTTGAAATCTGCTGGCGAAGAACCTTCCTCAGATGTCCTGTTGAAATGGTCGGATATCTTCACGGGGGCTGCGGAGCAGGGCAGCTCAGTGTTGCGCGCACAGTGTGTGAGACCGCGAGCCCATTCGCTGGTTATCGAGGCATAGGCGCGAGATCGTGCGCGGATGGGCTTAGAGACTGTGTGCGAGCGACAAGGCATTAACACCTTGTTTTATAAAGAAAGAGATCTTTCGTCTGCGCGCGGAACGCTCAAAATCTCACTTCTAGGTTGTGTGAATCTCAATCTCAGGTTGTGCCAGCGCCAGTGCCTAGAGGTCTATGCCGACATGACGGGCGCGCTGAAGCCAAAGGTTAGCTTGTGACACTTTGCCTTCGGGTAAAGTGTCGCACGGGACAAATGTTGGAATTCGGCAGCGCCAGACTCCGCCGGGGATTCACAGGAGTCATGTTATGTGCTTTGTTGAATCCCTGAATGTTCCAGACTGCCATTCTCCCCGGCCCGTCTTCCCATGGCGCGATGTCTTCCCTGCTGAACTGCCTTTCGCAGGCCAGTTCGAGGCCACGCTATGCGTTCATGGTGCTGAGCCTGATCGCCGAGGTTGCCGACGAGAAGGGTGAGGCCGGGCCGTTCGTCCGGCGCGGCCGGCAGGCTTTCACCTTACGGGACTGGTTGTGCGACAGCCTTGCCCGATGGGTGCGCGAGATCCTCGCCGTGTGGCGCTGACCGAACGGGTGCGCTCTGACCTGATCCTCGAGGACCGCATGCCCGAAGACCTGGAACACGCGGCGCAAGTAATCGAGGATGAAGTTCGTGCGCGCGTTCGGGCTTCGGGCAAGAGCAACCTCAGCCGCGCGGTTTCGGAACTGGTCGGTGCGGGCCTGCTGCGCCGCTATTACAAGGGCTATGCCATCGACCACGAAAACCGCGGCGGGCAGCGCCACGCCGTCTATGTCCTGCAGGGGAAGGCGCGCTGCCTGCTGCCGCAAGTCCGCCCCGTGCCAGCCCAGCGGCGCAGCGGAGCGGTTCAGGGCGAGCTGCGCTTCTGATCTGGAACCTGAATATCGTTTAAGCGTTGGGTACAGCAATGACGCAGCCCCAATGGCTTTCACTGGCCACCCTTGGCGGGATGATGGCCCTGTTTCTGTGGGGACGCTTCCGATACGACGTTACCGCAGTGATCGCGCTGTTGTTTGCGGTGGCGATAGGCGTGGTATCACCGGATGCGGCGTTCACCGGCTTTTCCGATGACATCGTTGTGATTGTCGGCTCGGCGCTGGTTCTATCGGCCGCAGTGCAGCGATCGGGCATGATCGAGCGATTGCTGCAATCGCTGGCACAGCGCATCCGCAAGCCGCAGCGGCAGATGCTGGTGCTCTCGGCGGCGGTGGGGCTATCCTCGGGCTTCATCAAGAACGTCGGCGCGCTGGCCATGCTCATGCCGGGAGCGGTGCAGATGGCGCGTCGCAACAAGGCCTCGCCGTCGCTCTATCTCATGCCGATGGCCTTTGCCTCGCTGCTGGGCGGACTGACCACGCTTATCGGCACATCGCCGAACATCATCGTCAGCCGCGTGCGCGAGGAGATGACGGGCGAACCGTTCCGCATGTTCGACTACCTGCCGACCGGCATCGCGCTCCTGGCGGTTGGCCTGATATTCCTTTCGGTGGGCTGGCGCCTGCTGCCCACCGACCGGCATGCGGCGCAGGGCATGTCGGAAGCGATCAACATCTCTGCCTATGTCATCGAGGCTACGGTCACGACGGGATCGCCTGTCGCGGGCTTGACCGTTTCCGAATTTGTCGAACGGCACGAGGGCGAGGTCGAAGTTGCCGGCCTGCTGCGCGGCGACATGCGCGGCGAGGTTTCGCCGGATACGCATATCGGTGAAGGCGATGTCCTGATCCTCAGCGGCGAGCCCAACCTGCTCGAACAGGTCATCGGCGCCGACCGACTGACGCTTGCGGGTGACGACGAAGATGGAGATGGCCGCAAACCGGATGGCATCGGTGTAATCGAGGCCGTCGTTCATGCCGATTCCGGGCTCATCGGGCGCACTGCCGGGCGTTTGCAGATGCGCGAACGGCTGGGCATCAACCTGCTGGCCATCTCGCGCGAGGGTGAGACTATCGCCAACAAGCCCGGCAATACCGTGCTGCAGGCGGGCGATGTGATCGTTCTGCAAGGGCCGCTCGATACCTTGCCGGCGCGCCTTGCCGAAATGGGTGCGCTGCCGCTGGCTGAGCGCAAGATCGGGCTTGGGTCAAAGCGTACCCGGTGGCTGCCACTGGCAATCCTGGCCGCAGCCATGGTTGCGGCAGGGACCGGGTTCGTGCCGGCCGCGCTGGCGTTCTTTGCCGCTGCGGGGCTGACCGTGATCACCGGCGCGCTGCCTGCGGACGAGGCGTACAAGGCCATCGAATGGCCGATCCTCATCATGCTGGCCGCGCTGATTCCGGTCAGCGCATCGCTGCAAACGACCGGGGCTTCCGATGTGATTGCCACGTTGCTTGCCGATTTTGCCGTGAAGCTTCCTGCATGGGGCGCGGTTGCGCTGATCTTGGTTGCGGCCATGGCAGTGACGCCATTCCTCAACAATGCCGCGACGGTGCTGGTCATGGCCCCGATTGCCGGGGTATTCGCCCAGCAGCTCCACTACCGCCCCGAGGCTTTCCTGATCGCGACTGCGGTGGGCGCAGGCTGCGATTTCCTCACGCCCATCGGACACCAGTGCAATACGCTCGTGCTGGGGCCGGGGGGATACAGGTTTGGCGACTATGCCCGGCTTGGCGCGCCGCTATCGCTGCTGGTGGTGCTGATCGGCACGCCGCTGATCCTGTGGTTCTGGCCATTATAGCTCGATAAGGCCCCCGCCAGACCGGGCGGGGGCCTCTTTTCGGCTTCGGTTGGTGGTGTTCAGGCAGCGCCTCCGCTCTTGTAGCGGTTGAAGGCAGCATTCTCGCTTGCCCGGTCACGGGCGCGGGAGAGGCCGGGCGTGTCGGGGAAACCCTTCTTCGGGCCGACGTCGGTTCTCAATTGCGGCTTGGCGGCGGTGCTGGCGTAGACCTTGCCATTGTCTGGCCGTGTGCCGGCAAATGCCGGCGCCGCCAGCAGCAATGCTCCTGCGCCAGCGGTCAGGATCGTGGATATTGTTCCGGTCTTTCGCATGTCGACCTCCTTAGACTTCCGTCCTTGCGTGGACTTGGGACAGCGAGAGCCGACGGCGGCCGCGACACCTGCGGCAACCGGACGATGCGTGTCCTGTAGTGATGACTCTCGCTCGCCCTGGCAGCGTTTCTGCCTGGGGCGAGTGAACGGTCGAGCCTTGGCGATTAATGCCTAATTAATTGTTTTTACGAACCTTTCACCTCGTCGCGCCCTTGGTTCGCGTCGGCATTCCTCCAGCGTTGTGCGGTGCAACATAGGCGACGGATCGTGTCAAAAGACATAGCCGACATGGTGCATCTGAGGAACGTTCGGGGCGATTACGCAGGGCATGTGCGCGCTCGATTCGGAGACCGGCCTTGGGCCGACGAGGTTCGCGCCGTTCCAGAAATGCCTTGAAACTGCGCCGCCCTCCGCGCACTAGGCGTGGCCATGCGGATTGCCATCGTTGATGAAAGTGCCAGCCGTGCCGCGGTGATCCGCGAAGGGCTGGCCACGCTGGAAGACTGCGAGATCTTCGTGGTTACCGAGCGGCGCGGGCTGGTGGCCAGCATCGGCGAGATCGCGCCCGACATCGTGCTGATGGACCTAGGCAATCCCTCGCGCGACGTGCTGGAGGAATACTTCGCGGTCAGCCGCGTGCTTGGCCGCCCCATCGCGATGTTTGTCGATGAAAGCGACGAGGAATCGATCGCGGCCTCGGTCGATGCCGGGGTTTCGTCTTATGTCGTTGATGGCCTGGCACCGCACCGCATCAGGCCGATCCTCGATCTTGCCGTGCGCCGCTTCAACGCCTTTGCCCGGCTGGAGGCTGACCTGGCTGAAGCCAAGGGCAAGTTGGCCGAGCGCGAAGTGGTCGACAAGGCCAAGCGCATCCTGATGGATAGCCGCGGGTTTTCCGAACCGCAGGCCTATTCCGAACTGCGCAAGACGGCGATGAATCAGGGCAAGCGCATTGCCGACATTGCCGAAGCGGTGGTTACGGCACAGCAGCTGATGGGAGGGAAGTGATGGCATCCGCAGCCGCATCGGGTGAATTGACCATCGGCTTCCTGCCGCTGGTGGACGCCTGCCTGCCGGTCCTCGCGCGTGAGCATGGCTTTGCCGAGGCGGAAGGCCTGTCGCTGCGGCTGGTGCGCGACATGAGCTGGGCGACGGTGCTTGACCGGCTGCTCTATGGCCACAGCGATGCCGCGCACATGGTTGCCCCGCTGGCAATCGCGACCACGCTTGGGCGCGGGCGGCCGGCTCAGCCGCTGTCTGTGCCCTTTGTGCTGGGGCTGAACGGCAATGCTATCACGATGCGGCCCGATCTGGCCAAAGCGGTGAACCCCGGCGGAGGGCTGGGTGACCCGGCAACCGTGGGCGCGGCGTTGAAAGCGCATGTTGCGGCAACGGGGCGCAAGCTGCGCTTTGGCGTGGTGCATCGCTATTCCAGCCACAACTACATGCTGCGGTACTGGCTGGCGGCCTGCGGCGTGCAACCTGACGTGGACGTTGAAATCACCACTGTCGCCCCGCCGTTCTGCGCAGACGCGCTGGAGCATGGCGAGGTCGACGCGATCTGCGTGGGCGAGCCGTGGAACAGCGTGGCCGTGGAACGCGGCGCCGGGGAGATCGTGCTGGTCACGGCGCAGATCTGGCGGCGCGGCGTGGAGAAGGTCCTGGCCTTCCGTGAGCGGGTGATGGACGAGCGCCGCAGCGAGGCGGAGGCACTGGTCCGCGCCCTGCGCAAGGCGGGCGAGCACTTCGTCGATCCGGAGAACCTTGAAGGCAATGCGGCGATTTTGGCACGGCCCGAGTACCTCGATGGTGATGCCACGCTGATCGGCCGCGCGATTTCCGACCGGCTGCTTCTGGCACAGGGGGGCGAGCTGCTGCACTACCCTGATTTCATGTTCCAGCATCGCGAGGCGGCGAACTTCCCGTGGGTCAGCCAGGCCGAGTGGCTCTACAGCCAGATGGTGCGGTGGGATGGGCTTACCTTTGATCCGGCTGACGCGGCCAAGGCGGCGCGCGTATTCCGTCCGGATGTATATCGCAGCGCACTACTGGGTACGGGTGAGCCCTTGCCGGGGCCAGCTCAAAGGTTGAAGGCAGCCTGCACAAGCCCACTTCGGTGAGCATGCAGCAAGGCATTATAACACTGGAAAACAACAGCTTCTTTGATGGAAAGCCATTCGATCCGGAACTGCTGGAATCCTACATCGAAAGCCAGCATCGGAGTTAAAGTTTCGCTGCGGTGCAAAAAAGGCTTGCCCAAGAGCAGGCGAATCACATAGCTTTGCATCCAGGCCGAAACGGTGCTGCCCAAGGACGGGCGGCGTTGATCCGGACGGCCTTAAGGTTTTCATCGCGTGGCAACGTCGCCGCCCAGACCTCCCTCATCGGGATGCGTTCGGGCGGCTTTTTCGTGTTTGCCACGCCGCTTCTGAGGGGTGGTCTAATATGGTCGGACTGGGCAGGTTCAATCGGCGGGGCATGATCGCGGCGCTGTTGGCGGGCGTGGCCGTGGCAAGCTGCGGCAAGGGCGGGGATGCGCCAGAAAAGCCCGCCGCTTCGGCCAATGGCATCGAAAAGCCTGTGCTGAAGCTCGGCTTCATCAAGCTGACCGACATGGCCCCGCTCGCCATTGCGCAGGAAAAGGGCTTCTTTCGCGAAGAGGGGCTGAGCGTGACGCTCGAGCCTCAAGCGAACTGGAAGGTGCTCCTCGACGGCGTAGTCGGCGGGCAACTGGATGGGGCGCACATGCTGGCGGGCCAGCCGATTGCCGCAGCTGCAGGCATCGGAGGCAAGGCCAAGCTGATCGCGCCGATAAGTCTCGATCTCAACGGCAATGCCATCACCATCTCGAACAAGGTCTGGGGCGAGATCGCGGGCAGTCTGCCCAAGAGCCCTGACGGCAAGGTCCAGCATCCTGTCTCCGCGTCGGTGCTCAAGGGCAAGAACCTGAAGTTCGGAATGGTCTTCCCGTTCAGCCCGCACAATTACGAGCTGCGCTATTGGCTGGCGGCAGGCGGCATCCAGCCCGGCTATTATCTGCCCGGCGACACGGCGGGCACCACGGGTGCGCAAGTCCAGATTTCGGTGACGCCGCCGCCCCAGATGCCTTCGACGCTCGAGGCCGGGACCATCGACGGCTATTCGGTGGGCGAACCGTGGAACCAGGCCGCCGTGAAAAAGAAGATCGGCGTTCCGGTGATCACGGACGAGGAAATCTTCAAGGGCAATCCGGAAAAGGTCTTCGGTCTGACCGAGGAGTTTGCGGCCAAGAACCCCAACACGGTCAAGGCGCTGCTGCGCGCGATCATCAAGGCCCAGCAATGGCTTGATGCAGACGGCGGCAAGAACCGCGCCGAGGCGGTCAAGATCCTGTCGATGTCGCAGTATGTCGGCGCTGACCCAGAAGTGATCGGGGCCAGCATGATCGGCAAGTTCACTTTCGCGCCGGGCGACACGCGCGACGCACCTGACTTCAACGTCTTCTTCAACCAGTTTGCCGGATACCCGTACTATTCGGACGCGGTATGGACGCTGACGCAGATGCGTCGCTGGGGCCAGATCCCGACCGACAAGCCCGACCAGTGGTACTTTGACACCGCCAAGGCGGTCTATCGCCCCGATCTCTACCTCGCCGCGGCGCAGGACCTGGCCGAGAAGGGCACGATCCCCAAGGACGCGATTCCGCAAACCGATGGCTACAAGCCCGAACAGTCCGGCTTCATCGACGGCGTGACGTTCAACGGCAAGCAGCCCAACGCCTACCTCGCCAAGTTCACCATCGGCCTGAAGCAGGGCCAGACGGTGACCCCGGCAGGCGTGAAGTAAACCAGGAGCACTTACGATGAACGCGGTCGCATTGCGCAAGGACGAATTCGTCGGCACCGAAGCGGAAGTGATGGAGGGGGCGCTGCCCTCCTCCCGCAAACGGCACCGGAGACTACTGTGGAAGTTGCTGCGAAGCCGGAAAAGGCGCTGCCGTTCGGGATCAAGATTCCCTTGGGCCGCGCCGCGCTCGATGCGCTCTGGCCTCCACTGGCGGGGATCGGCGGCTTCCTCGCGCTTTGGGCGATGCTGGCGCCGCTGGTACAGACATCGCTCGGTACACTCCCTGGGCCGGGCGATGTCTGGTCGGCCTTTGGCGGCCTGCTCGACGAAGCCGCCGCCTCGCGCGTAGCCGCCGCCGAAGCCGTGGCCGCGGGCTATGCCTATACCGGCCCGCCGACCTTCATCGACCAGATCTTCACCAGCCTCGAGACGGTGGCGGCAGGCTTTGTGCTGGCGACGTTGTTGGCCGTGCCGCTCGGACTTGTCGCGGGCATGTCGAAGCGGGTCAACGCCGCGATCAATCCGCTGGTGCAGGTGATGCGCCCGGTCAGCCCGCTGGCGTGGCTGCCGATCGTGACAATGGTGGTCTCGGCATCGGTCACCAGCGACGATCCGACGCTGGCCAAGAGCTTCATCATTTCGGCCGTGGTCGTCATGCTGTGCTCGCTCTGGCCGACGCTGATCAATACCGCCATCGGCACGGCCAGCATCGACAAGGACCTGATCGCGGTGGGCCGCGTGCTGCGCCTCGGCTGGTTTGCCAAGCTCACCCGCCTCGTCCTGCCCTCGTCGCTGCCCTATATCTTCACCGGCATGCGCCTGTCGCTTGGCACGGGCTGGATGGTGCTGATCGCGGCGGAAATGCTCGCGCAGAACCCCGGCCTCGGCAAGTTCGTGTGGGACGAGTTCCAGAATGGGTCCGAGAAGTCGCTGGCGCGCATCATGGTGGCGGTGGTGGTGATCGGCCTGATCGGCTTCGCCCTCGACCGCGTGATGATGGCGCTGCAATCCTTCGTCAGCCGCAACCGCACCGTCTGAGAAAGGGACGCACCATGGCCACGATCCTTTCCCTGAAAGACGTCCGCAAGAGCTACACCGGCAAGACCGGCGGCGTGAGCGAAGTCCTCGGCGGCATCGATCTGGATGTCGAGGAAGGTGAATTCATCGCGATCCTCGGCTTCTCGGGCGCCGGCAAGACGACGCTGATCTCCTCGATCGCTGGCCTCGTCGAACCCGATGCGGGCGAGATCCTGCTGCACGGGCAGGCGATTGACGGGCCGGACAAGGATCGCGGCCTCGTCTTCCAGTCCTATTCGCTGTTCCCCTGGCTGACGGTCGAACAGAATGTCGCGCTGGCGGTGGATGCGGTGCACAAGGACCGCAGCAAGGAGCAGCGCGCGGCGCTCGTGAAGCAGAAGGTCGAACTGGTCGGCCTCGGCCATGCCATGGACCGCAAGCCCGCACAGCTTTCGGGCGGAATGCGCCAGCGCGTCTCGGTCGCCCGCGCGCTGGCGATGGAGCCGGAAATCCTGCTGCTGGACGAGCCGCTTTCGGCGCTCGATGCGCTGACCCGCGCCAAGCTGCAGGACGAGATCGACCGTATCCGCGAGGAAGAAAAGCGCACGATCATCCTCGTCACCAACGACGTCGACGAGGCGCTGCTGCTGGCGGATCGAGTGGCCGTGCTTACGCCCGCTCCGGCGGCAAGAATCGGGAAAATCTTCCCGGTGACTCTGCCGCGCCCCCGCGACCGCGAAGCGGTAAACGACAGCGTCGAATTCCAGAAGCTGCGCACCGAAATCGTCAGTTACCTTGGCGGGCTTGCGGGCGAGAAGGCCGCGCAGGGCACTGATTTCGGGCATTTGCCGAATGTCCTGCCCCTGGACCTGGCGCCGCCGCCCAAGGCCTATCAAGATGCGGCCAAGAAGGGCGCGACGCGGCGCTACATGGAGTTCTGGAAACTCCACAAGGTCTACCCGACGCCAAAGGGGCCGCTCACCGTGGTCGAGGATTTCAACCTGATGATGGACAAGGGCGAGTTCATCTCGCTGATCGGCCATTCGGGTTGCGGCAAGTCCACCGTGCTGACCATGGCGGCCGGGCTGAACGAGATCAGCAAGGGCGGCATAATCCTCGACAACCGCGAGATCGACGTGGCGGGGCCGGACAAGGCAGTCGTGTTCCAGGCGCCGAGCCTGATGCCGTGGCTGACCGCGCGGCAGAACGTGGCGCTGGGGGTGGAGCGGGTCTATCCGCACGCTACACGTTCGGAACGGCGCGAGATCATCGACTATTACCTTGAGCGCGTCGGCCTTGCCGATGCCAAGGACAAGATGGCGGCGGAGATGTCCAACGGCATGCGCCAGCGTGTCGGCATTGCCCGCGCCTTCGCCCTGTCGCCGCGCCTGCTGCTGCTGGACGAGCCCTTCGGCATGCTCGACAGCCTGACCCGCTGGGACCTGCAGGACGTGCTGGTCGAAGTGTGGAACCGCACCAAGGTGACGGCGATCATGGTCACGCACGATGTCGACGAGGCGATCCTGCTGGCAGACCGTGTGGTGATGATGACCAATGGGCCCAACGCTACCATCGGCAAGGTCCTCAAGGTCGATCTGCCGCGCCCGCGCGATCGCAAGGCGCTGCTCAAGCACCCGGACTTTTACGCCTACCGCCAGGAAGTGCTGCGCTTCCTTGCGGAATACGATCACGGGCCAAAGGTCCACGCCGCCTGAGGCGCGGTTGATTTCGAGAGGATGCCTGAACGGCCTTCTTTGAGGGGTTCAGGAGGGAAACATGAAAAAGACTGCATTCGCGGCGACGCTGTTCGCGTCGTCGATCGCCTTCGCACATCCGGCGTACGCGGCGGGCAAGCCCGCGTTCGGCGATCCGGTGCCGGTGGGGAGGGGCTGACGCTCGACCCGATTATCGATGCGCGCATTCGCTACGAGGGTGTGGACCAGCCGACGGTCGACGCCGATGCGCTGACCGTGCGCCTGCGCACCGGTGTCGAGCTGAAGCACGCGCCATCGCACCTTTCCGTCCTGGTCGAGGCCGAAGGCACGCTCGGTCTGAACAACGAATACAATGCCTTCCCGTTTGCCCTGCCCGGCAGTGCGCAGCGGCGCCCGCAGTATGCCGTGGTCGCCGATGGCGAGAGCATCGACCTCAATCGCGCGCAGATCATGTACAAGGTGAAGGACTTTGCGCTGACCGTGGGCCGCCAGCGCATCAACCTCGATGACCAGCGCTTCGTGGGCTCGGTTGCCTGGCGGCAGAACGAGCAGACCTTCGATGCGGTGCGCGCCGAAGCCACGCTTGGCCCGGTCAGCCTCGATGCGACTTATGCGATCCAGCAGGATTCGATCTTCGGATCCGAAGCCGGGCCGCGCCGCGCGATGGACGGGGACTTCGTGTTCGTGCAGGCGGGCGTGAAGGCCGGCCCCCTGCAGGTGAAGGGCTTTTCCTATATCCTCGATTACGACGAAGCCTTCGCCTTCGCCAACTCCTCGCAGACATATGGCGGGCGCATCTCCGGCACCGTCCCGCTGTCGAAAGCGGTCAAGCTCAACGTGCTGGCGAGCTATGCGCGGCAGATGGACATTGGCCGCAACCCGGTGAATTACGAGGCTGATTTCATGGTCGGCGAGCTGGGGTTGGCGTACCAGGGCTTCACCCTGACCGGCGGCTACGAGAAGCTGGGCGCGGACAAGTCCGCCGGCAAGGCATTCCAGACGCCACTCGCCACGCTGCACAAGTTCAACGGCTGGGCCGACCTGTTCCTGACCACGCCGGGCAATGGTCTTGAGGACACTTACCTCACGCTGGCCAAGGTCTTCCCCAAGGTGAAGGCCGTGCAGGGCCTCAACGCCAACGTCACATATCACGAGTTTCACAGCGACATCGGCAACGTGAAATTCGGCACCGAATGGGACGCGAGCCTGGGCTTCAGGACGGAAAAGGTCGGCTGGCTGGTCAAGTATGCCAACTACAATGCCGACAAGTTCGGCGTGGATCGCCAGATCCTGTGGTTGCAGGCCGAGGTGGCGTTCTGACACTGGCGTGCTGCACTGCAAAATAACCCTTGCAGTGCAGCCCCCGAATCGGTTAGCCAAGTAAGCGAAGGCCGCAGTGCCGCCCAAGGACGGGCGATCCAGCGCAAGGCCGAACAGATCAACATCGCGTGGCAACGTCGCCGCCCAGACCTCCCAATCGGGATGTGTTCGGGCGGCTTTTTTGTGTTCACGCGTCTGCGAAGGAACGTTTGCGTGAACGCCCCTGCTACCCTGATGGAAAAGGACCGGACTGCGCCCGTGAAGGAGCGGCTGGTGGTGATTGGCAACGGCATGGCCGGGTGCCGCGCCGTCGAGGAGATCCTTGCCCGCGATCCTGCGCGCTTCGACGTGACGATCTTCGGCGCGGAACCGCGGGTGAACTACAACCGCATCATGCTCTCGCCGGTCCTTGCAGGCGAAAAGGCATTCGAGGACATCGTCATCAACGGTGACGACTGGTACGCCGACAACGGCATCACGCTGGTTTCCGGCGATCCGGTCGTCTCGATCGACCGCGCAACACAGACGGTCGTGGCCAAGTCCGGCCGGGTCGAACCCTACGACCGGCTTTTGATCGCCACCGGCTCCGATCCGTTCATCATCCCGGTGCCCGGCAAGGATCTGGCGGGTGTGGTCACGTTCCGCGACCTGGATGACGTCGACAAGATGTTGGCTGCCGCCGAAAGGGGCGGTTCAGCCGTGGTGATCGGCGGTGGCCTGCTCGGGCTGGAGGCAGCGCATGGCCTCTCGCTGCGCGGCATGAAGGTCACCGTCGTTCACTTGATGCCGACGCTGATGGAGCGCCAACTTGATGAAGCGGCCGGTTACCTGCTCAAGACCGAACTGGAACGCCGCGGCCAGACCATCGTGACCGGTGGCGATACCGCCGAGATCATCGGCAAGGACGGCCATGTTGCCGGGGTGAAGCTCAAGGACGGGCGCGAGTTTGCGGCTGACATCGTGGTCATGGCGGTCGGCATCCGTCCGGCGACCGGCCTCGCCAAGGCAGCGGGCCTGAATGTCGAGCGCGGCGTGGTGGTTGACGACCACATGATCACCAGCGACCCCGCGATCATGGCGGTGGGCGAATGCGTGCAGCACCGCGGGGCCTGCTATGGCCTGGTCGTGCCGCTGTGGGACATGTGCCGCGCGCTGGCCGATGCAGCCTGCGAAATGCCCAGCGGATATGGAGGTTCAGTAACCTCGACCAAGCTCAAGGTTTCTGGAATCGACCTGTTTTCTGCAGGTGACTTTTCGGGCGGAGATGGCGCGGAGGACATCGTCATGCGCGATGCCGCGCGCGGGCTCTACAAGCGCGTTGTCGTAAAGGGCAACAAGCTCGTCGGCGCGGTGCTTTATGGCGATACCGCCGATGGCAACTGGTACTTCGACCTGCTGAAGAAGGGCGAGGACATTTCCGATATCCGCGAGGCGCTGATCTTCGGTCAGGCCTTTTCCAGCGGAGGCGCCCCGCTGGACCCTAATGCCGCCGTTGCAGCCCTTTCGGACGACGCAGAAATCTGCGGCTGCAACGGCGTTTCCAAGGGCAAGGTCATCGAGACCATCAACGCAGGCGCGTGCAGCCTCGATGCCGTGCGCAGCACCTGCAAGGCTTCGGCCTCTTGCGGGTCCTGCACCGGCCTCGTCGAAAGTCTGCTGGCGATCACATTGGGCGGTGAAGTTCAGTCGGGTCCGAAGACGTTGTGCAAGTGCACCAGCTTCAGCCACGATGATGTCCGCCGCCTGATTATCGAGAAGAGCCTCAAGGCCATCCCGCAGGTGATGCAGGAGCTGCACTGGACCACGCCCGATGGCTGCTCCTCGTGCCGCCCGGCGCTGAATTACTACCTGCTCTGCGCCTGGCCGGGGGAATACGAGGACGACCAGAAGAGCCGCTTCGTCAACGAACGCCTCCACGCCAATATCCAGAAGGACGGCACCTATTCGGTCGTCCCGCGCATGTGGGGTGGCCTCACCAACCCGCGCGAGTTGCGCGCGATTGCCGATGTGGTGGAAAAGTACAACGCGCCGATGGTCAAGGTCACCGGCGGCCAGCGGCTCGACATCTTCGGGATCAGGAAAGAGGATTTGCCCGCCGTCTGGGCCGATCTCAATGCCGCCGGGATGGTCTCGGGCCACGCCTATGGCAAGTCCCTGCGCACGGTGAAGACTTGCGTCGGCAGCGAATGGTGTCGCTTCGGCACGCAGGATTCCACCGGCCTCGGCGTAAAGCTGGAGCGCATGACCTGGGGTTCGTGGATGCCGCACAAGTTCAAGATCGCCGTATCGGGCTGCCCGCGCAATTGCGCCGAGGCCACGATCAAGGACTTCGGCGTGGTCTGCGTCGACTCAGGCTACGAACTTCACGTAGGCGGCAATGGCGGGATCAAGGTCCGCGCCACCGACCTCCTGTGCAAGGTGACGACCGAGGCAGAGGCGATGGATGTCTGCGCCGCCTTCATCCAGCTCTACCGCGAACAGGCGCACTACCTTGAACGCACTGCCCCGTGGATCGAGCGGGTGGGCCTCGACCATGTGAAGTCGGGCCTGTTCGACGATCCCGACAGCGTCAAGCGCCTCGCCGCGAGGTTCCGCTATTCGCAGACTTTCTGTCAGGACGACCCCTGGGCCGAGCGCGTGGCGGGCAAGGATGCCGACCTGCACCAGCACCTTGCCGAAGTGCGCCCCCTTTCGATCACGGAGTTCGCAGCATGATCGGCGAATGGCTCGACATCGGTCACGTTGACCAGATCACCCCCGGCACCGCACGCACGCTGCCGGTGGTGGGATCGGACGAGATTGCGGTGTTCCGCACGCTCAAGAACGAGTTCTACGCGCTGGTGAACAAGTGCCCGCACAAGCAGGGGCCGCTGTCACAGGGCATCGTCCACGGCAATGTCGTCACCTGCCCGCTGCACAACTGGAACATTTCGCTCAAGACCGGAGAGGCGCTGGGCGAGGATAAGGGGTGCGTACCCACAGTGCCGATGAAGGTCGATGCCGGGCGCATGTACCTGCTGCGCTCGGCCGTGGTCGGGAAGCGCGCCGCTTGAAGCAGGTTCGCACCACCTGCGCCTATTGCGGCGTCGGCTGCGGCATTCGCGCCGAGGTGACGGGGGAGCGCGCGGTCACGATCAAGGGCGACCGCGAGCATCCCGCCAACTTCGGCAGGCTCTGTTCCAAGGGCACGCATCTGGGCGAGACGGTTGGGCTGGAAGGGCGCCTGCTGCATCCGATGATCGGCAATGCCCGCGCCGGGTGGGACGAAGCGCTCCACCAAGTTGCCGCCAGGATGCGCGATTGCATCGAACGCCATGGGCCTGACAGCGTGGCGCTTTACGTCTCCGGCCAGCTGCTGACCGAGGACTACTATGTCGCCAACAAGCTGATGAAGGGCTTCGTCGGCAGCGCCAACATCGACACCAACAGCCGCCTGTGCATGGCCAGCGCCGTCGCCGCGCACAACCGCGCCTTCGGCGAGGACGTGGTGCCGGTCACCTACGATGATCTCGACGAAGCGGACCTGATCCTGCTTGTCGGCTCGAACACGGCATGGTGCCACCCGGTGATCTGGCAGAGGATCGAGGCTGCGCGGGAGGCGCGGGGCACGAAGATCGTGGTGATCGATCCGCGCCGCACCGAAACTGCCGAACAGGCCGATCTTCACGTGCCGGTTCAGCCGGATGGCGACGTAGCGCTGTTCAACGCGTTGCTGGCGGAGATGGATCGGCGCGGCCTTGCCGATCCGGTCCCGGCCATGGGCGACCATGGCGTCCCGCCCGAAACCTTCGACGCACTGGCCGATCTTGTCGCCGCGCACCCGTGCATGGTCACGGTGTTCTCGATGGGCGCAAACCAGTCGGTTGCCGGGACCGACAAGGGCAACGCGATCATCAACCTGCACCTCGCCTTGGGCCGGATCAATGCGCCGGGCATGGGGCCGTTCTCGATGACAGGGCAGCCCAACGCCATGGGCGGGCGCGAGGTGGGCGGGCTGGCCAATATGCTGGCCTGCCATCTCGGCTTTTCCGAAAACGAACTGTCCGATGCCGCCGCGTTCTGGCAGGCTCCGCGCATGTGCAGCGGCCCCGGGCTCAAGGCCGTGGACCTGTTCCGCGCCGTGCACGATGGCCGCGTCAAGTTCCTGTGGGTGATGGCCACCAATCCCGCCGTTTCGATGCCCGATGCCGGCTTCGTGCGCGAAGCCTTGGCCAAGTGCGAGACGCTGGTCGTATCGGACGTGATCGCCGATACAGATACGGCACGGCTCGCCCACATCCGCCTGCCCGCGCTGGCCTGGGGCGAGAAGGACGGCACCGTCACCAATTCCGAACGACGTGTAAGCCGCCAGCGCGCTCTGTTTGCCGCGCCGGGTGAGGCGAGGGCCGATTGGGCGATCATTGCCGACGTTGCCCAGGCCATGGGCTTTGCTGGATTTGCCTGGCCCAACGCCGCCGCCGTGTTCCGCGAATACGCCGCGATGACTGCGCTTTCGGTAAAGCACGGCAAGGTTCTCGACCTGACTGCGCATGCCGGGATTGCCGACGCAGACTATGAAGCGCTTGAGCCGTTCAACTGGGGCGGACGCCATCCGCTGCAGGGCCGCGAGATGAAGATCGTGCCGGTAGAGCCGCGCACTCGCGCCGCTGAACCCCGGTTCCCGCTGCGCCTCAACACCGGGCGCTATCGCGACCAGTGGCACACGATGACGCGCACCGGGCTTTCGCCGACGCTGGCCCAGCACCGCCGCGAACCGCTGCTGGAAGTGCATCCTGCCGATGCTGCTGCGGCAGGCATTGCCGATGGCGCGCTTGCCCGCGTGGTCTCGGCATCGGGCAGTTCGGTGTTCCGCGTGGGCGTGACCGATGCGCAGGGTCGGGGCCAGATCTTCGTGCCGATGCACTGGACCGATGCCATGGCCAGCGGCGGGCGCGGCAACCTCCTTCCGGATCAATCGGTCGATCCGGTGTCGGGCCAGCCTGGCTTCAAGAACAATGCCTGCCGGATCGAACCGGTCAGCAGCGAATGGCGCGGATTTCTCGTCCGCCGTGAACCGATCGCGCCCGAAGGCCTTGTTTGGTGGAGCCGATCGGCGATCGCTGGCGGTTGGCTCTATGAGCTTGCCGGCAATGGCGCTGTCGATGCCGATGCCCTGTTGCCCGCCGGCAATCGCAGCGAGGCGGTCGATCTGGCGCGGGGCATGCGCCGTCTTGCCGTGGTCGATGGCAGCGGTGCGATGGCCGGAGCGCTGTTCATCACCCGCACCGGGCAATTGCCGCCGCGTGAGTGGATCGCGGCGCAACTGGGTTCGAGCGGTGCTCTCCTGCCCGAACTGCTGGCCGCGCGGCCCAGCGCGCCTGCGCCGGATCGCGGCCCGGTGGTCTGCGTCTGCCATGGCATCGGCACAAACCGGATTCTCGCCGAGGCAGAGCAGGGCGCGGTGACCGTGACGGAAGTGGGCAGGGCCTGTGGCGCGGGGACCAACTGCGGTTCGTGCCGCCCGGCCATCGCCCGGCTGCTGCGCGAATGGAACGAGACATGCGAGGAGGCAGCGCAATGAGCGATTTTCCAGCGGGTTCGGTGTGGCTCGTCGGTGCCGGTCCGGGCGATCCCGAACTGCTTACGCGCAAGGCGGAGCGGCTGATTGCAACGGCCAGCATGATCTTCCACGATGCGCTGGTTTCCCCCGGAGTTTTGGCGCTGGCCGCACCGGGTGCGAGCCTGGTCCATGTCGGCAAACGCTCGGGGCGGCATTCCAAGGCGCAGGAGACGATCGACAGCCTGATCGTGGAAGCCGCGCTGGCGGGGCACCGCGTCGTCCGCCTCAAAGGTGGGGACCCGGCGATATTCGGCCGGGCGACTGAAGAGCTTCACGCCTGCCGCGCGGCGGGCGTGGCGGTGCAGATCTGTCCCGGCGTGACTGCCGCCAGTGGCGCTGCGGCCAGCCTCGGGGCCTCGCTCACCCTGCGCGGCCTCGCTCGCAAGCTGACTTTCGTGACTGCGCATGTCCGCGCGGGCGAAGCCCTTTCGCTCGATTGGGCCTCGCTGGCCGATCCCGAAGCGACGCTGGCGGTCTATATGGGCAAGTCCTCGGCCGGCGCGGTGTCACGCGGGCTGATCGAGGCCGGGCTTCCCGGCGATACACCGGTTGCATTGGTTGAGGCGGCCAGCCTTCCCGAAGAGCGCCAGTTCCACACGCGGCTCGATCTGCTGCCGCTGGTGGCGCGCACGGCGCTTGGCGATGGCCCGGCGCTGCTACTGATCGGTCAGGCCATGGCGCGGCGCGATGGCGTGACCGCCACAAGCAGCGCCGCGTTCACGCTGACCTCGTGATCAGAACGCCGCGATCCCGGTGATCGCGCGGCCCAGGATCAGCGCGTGGACATCGTGCGTGCCCTCGTAGGTGTTCACCGTTTCGAGGTTCACCATGTGACGGATCACCTGATATTCGCCGGAGATGCCATTGCCGCCGTGCATGTCGCGCGCCATGCGGGCGATGTCGAGCGCCTTGCCGACGTTGTTGCGCTTGACGATGGAGATCATTTCGGGCGCGAACCTGCCCGCGTCCATAAGGCGGCCGACCTGCAGCGAGGCGTGAAGGCCCAGCGTGATTTCCGTCAGCATGTCGGCCAGCTTCTTCTGGTAAAGCTGCGTCCCCGCCAGCGGGCGGCCGAACTGATGGCGATCAAGCCCGTATTGCCGCGCTGCGTGGTAGCAGAACTCCGCTGCGCCCAGCGCCCCCCATGAGATGCCATAGCGCGCACGGTTGAGGCAGCCGAACGGTCCTTTCAGGCCCTGCACGTTTGGCAGCAGCGCCTCTTCGGGGACGAAGACATCGTCCATCACGATCATCCCCGTGATCGAGGCGCGCAAGCTGACCTTGTTCTCG
This sequence comes from Novosphingobium sp. THN1, assembly GCF_003454795.1. Classification (GTDB taxonomy): domain Bacteria; phylum Pseudomonadota; class Alphaproteobacteria; order Sphingomonadales; family Sphingomonadaceae; genus Novosphingobium. The sequence continues at coordinate 145,271 of NZ_CP028348.1, read as the reverse complement.
ATCTTCGGCGCTGACAGGCCTTTCATGCCCTTTTCCAGCACGAAGCCGCGGATGCCGCCGCCATGCGCCTCGCTCTTGGCCCAGACGACGAAGACATCGGCAATCGGTGCGTTGGAAATCCAGGTCTTTGCGCCGTTCAGCACATAGCCTCCATCGACCTTCCGGGCTACCGTGCGCATCCCGCCCGGGTCAGACCCCGCGTCAGGCTCGGTCAGCCCGAAGCAGCCGATCCATTCGCCGGTGGCCAGCTTTGGCAGATACTTGCGCCGTTGGTCCTCCGAGCCGTACTCGAAGATCGGAAACATCACGAGGCTGGACTGCACGCTCATCATCGAGCGGTAGCCGGAATCGATCCGCTCCACCTCGCGCGCGACGAGGCCATAGGACACGTAACCGGCGTTGGCGCAGCCGTAGTCCTCGGGCAGGGTCACGCCAAGCAGGCCCTGGCTACCCATCTCGCGGAAAATCTCGGGATCGGTATGCTCGTTGGCGAATGCATCGATGACGCGCGGGGCAAGGCGGTCTTGCGCGAAGCTGCGTGCGGCATCGCGGATCATCCGTTCATCGTCGGTCAGCAGGCTGTCCAGCCCCAATGCATCTTCCCAATCGAACGGTACCATGCCTGCCATTGCGTGCTCTCCGAATGCGCTCTGCCCGAATGGGCTTTGTGGCGCGGGTGATTGCACCTGAAATCAGTTCACTTCAACCACCCAAATGTCCACGCGTCGCGGATTGTCAGGAGCCATTGCAAGCAGGGCTCGCTGCTGGCTAGGCTGGTAGGCGATGACCGAACCGCAATCGCACCTGCACCCGATCTATGCCGAAATGCCGGTGACCATCTTCGAGCATATGTCCGGCCTTGCCCGCGATCTGGGCGCGATCAATCTGGGGCAGGGGTTTCCCGACGGGCCTCCGCCGGCCGAGTTGCTGCGCGCATTGTCCCATGCCTCGCTGGAGAAATCGCATCAGTATCCGCCAATGGCCGGGCTGCCTGAACTGCGCAACGCGGTGGCAGCCTTCTATGCGCGCACGCAAGGCCTTGATCTTGCGCCGGAAAGCGTCGTGGTGACTTCAGGCGCGACCGAGGCGGTGGCTTCGGCCATCCTGGCGGTGGTTGCGCCCGGTGACGAGGTTCTGCTGTTCGCGCCCGCCTATGATGCCTATGCGCCGCTGGTCCGCCGCGCAGGGGGCACGCCGGTGTTTGTCGCGCTCAAGCCGCCAGTCTGGGCGTTCGACGCCGCCACGATCGCCGCGGCGATCACGCCCCGGACGCGGGCGATTGTCCTCAACGATCCGCTCAACCCCACCGGAACGGTGGCGTCACCCGCTGACCTTGCCATGCTGGCGGGCCTGTGCGTCGCGCATGATCTTTTCGCGATCTGCGACGAGGTCTGGGAGAACGTGCGCTTCGATGGCCGGGCGCATGCGTCGCTTTTGGCCCAGCCGGGCATGGTACAGCGGGCGGTGAAGATCGGCTCTGCGGGCAAGATCTTTGGCGCAACCGGGTGGAAGGTAGGCTGGATCGTGGGCGCCCCCGAAGTGGCTGCGGTGGTCGGCCGCGCGCATCAGTTCCTGACTTTCACCACCCCGCCGATGCTACAATGGGCCGTGGCCGAAGCGCTTTCCGATCCGGCGATCGCACAGGGCTGCCTTGCGCAATGGTCGGTCACGCGAGACCGGCTGATCGCAGGCTTGAAGCAGCAGGGTTTCTGCGTGCTGGACAACGTGGCGACGTGGTTCACCTGCATCGACCTGCCAGCTTCGGGCATAGCGCTGGTTGACCGGACGTTCAGCGAAAGGGCCGTGCGTGAAGCGGGCGTTGCCTCGATCCCCATCTCGGCGCTGTGGGAAGGGGACGGACGGCCCGATCACATCGTCAGGCTGTGCCATTGCAAGAACGCGGCGATGCTCGACGATGCGGTGGATCGGCTCGGCCGGTGGCGGACGGAATTGCGCCGGGCCTCATAACCGTGAATCCGCAGGGCGTTTGCAATTCTCCATAAGCGAGAGTGATGGTTTAGAACTGACATATTGATTATTCGGAGGACAGAGCTTCAGCTAGATCATTCGGGGAAAGTGGAGAGAGACCTCGGATGTACCCGTTCAATAGTGATCGCAAGTTCGTTCAAAATCGTTGGTACATTGCCGCATTTTCACACGAAGTGGGGCGTGCGCCAATCGGCCGCACGATTCTGGACGTGCCGCTGGTGCTTTATCGCACCGAGGCTGGCGCGCCGGTTGCGATGTACGGCGTCTGCCCGCATCGCTATTTCCCGCTTGCCAAAGGGCGGGTCGAAGGAGACGCCGTCGTCTGCGGCTATCACGGTTTCCGGTTCGAGGCTGACGGCAAATGCAGCGCAATTCCCTCACAGGGGACCTCGGCCGGCTTCTGCCAGCCGACCTATCCGGTGGTGGAGCGTGGCCCGCTGTGCTGGATCTGGATGGGTGACCGGGATCTCCTCGACCCTGATCTGATCCCGCCATACGACGATTTCGGTCTGGGCCAGGAGGGCTGGCATTTCAGTTCGGCCAACCATTTCGTGGTAAAGGGCCGGGCGCAATTGCTGATCGACAACCTGATGGACCTTACTCATCTGCCCTACCTGCACTGGCACATCCCCGGCGGTGATGCGATGAAGGCCATGCCGATGCGCGAGGAGGAGCGCGAGCGCAGCTACCGCCTGATCCGCACCGGCAAGCTGCCGTGGAGTTCCTTCAATGACGACATGTGGGGCGCTGAAAACCGCTACGAAGGACTGGCCGACTGGGAGTCCGTCACCGATTTCTACGGTCCCGAACTGATCCGCACGAACATGCCGCTGTTCACCGCCGTGCCCGGCCACGATACTGTCCCGCCGGAACTGGGCCATCTGCACATCCTGCATGGCATGACGCCCGAAACCGCGAACTCGACGCATTACTTCGGCTTCGCCACGCGCAATTTCCGGCTTGGCGATGCAAAGCTCGATGCGTTCCAGCTGGAATCCGACAGCCGCATCCGCCAGCAGGACATCGAGGCGATCGAAGCGATCGAGCCTGTGGCCGAAACGGCCTGCCAGATCCAGCGTGAACTGCTGGTCAAGGCTGACGGCCCGGCAGTCAAGGTGCGGCGGCGGATCGAGCAGATGCTTGAGGCCGAAGCATGAGCGCGACAGACCGGCTGACCACGTGCGGGCCGGAGCGCGCGCCGATCCCAGTCAGCCAGCGCGGCAAGCATCTGGTGGTCGATCTGCACTGCCACCTGAACGTCGCGGCGGCCGAGGCCTTCGTGCGCGGGCAGGTGAGCGACGTGCCCGATCCCATGGCCTTCATGTCACCCGCATCCCGCGCCACCAACGCGCAGATGTTTGCCACGGTCGGGCGAAAGCTCAACGGGGTGGACGAACGCCTTGCCGACATGGATCGGCTGGGGGTGGACGTTCAGGCGATCAGCCCTTCGCCGGGGCAATACTATTACTGGGCACCGCCGGAAGTGGGCCGAGAGGCTGCGCGACTGGTGAACGATGGCGTGGCCGAGGCCGCGGCAAAGCATCCCGACAGGCTGGTCGGAATGGGCACCGTGCCGCTACAGGATGTCGCGATGGCGGTGGCCGAACTGCGCCGCTGCGTGAACGCGCTCGGCTTGCGCGGCGTGGAGATCGGGTCGAACGTGGCAGGGCGCGAACTGGCCGACGATGCGTTTCGGCCTTTCTTCGCGGCGGCCGAGGAGCTGGGCGTGCTTGTCTTCCTCCATCCGCTGGGCTTCACCCACGGGGCGCGGCTGGCCGAACATTACCTTGATAACATCATCGGCAACCCGCTCGAATCCTCGATCGCATTGAGCCACCTGATTTTCGGCGGCGTGCTAGAGGCACACTCAGGGCTCAAGCTGTGCGTGGCGCATGGTGGGGGTACTTGCCAGCCTACTGGGGCCGGATGGACCACGCATTCCGTGCGCGCGAGGACTGCCGCCAACATATCAGCCGCGAGCCGTCCTCCTACCTGCGGCAAGTGTGGCTCGACACGCTCGTGTTCGACCGGGCGCAGCTGGACAGTCTGGTCGCCACGCATGGCGTCGATCGTCTATGCATGGGTACGGACTATCCTTTCGACATGGCCGAGCCCGATCCCCTGGCGTTCCACGACCACTTGCCTGAACCGGTAAAGGCCAGAATCCTTGGGTTGAACGCGGCGGAACTGCTGGGCCTCAAGTCCTGCGGGTGTCAGGCCGCGGGTTGACCCGCAATCTGGGCTGACAGGAGACCGAGCAACCAATGCACCCCGGTGTCGCTTTCGCGCACCTTGTGCCACTGCGCCACTTCGACGACCTCGGGGAAGGGGGCCCAGGTTTCGTGGATGCGGATCGGGTTGTGCTGGGCGAGATGCTCGGCATAGGCGCGGTGCATCGTGGCCAGGCGCTTGGTGCCAACCACGGCCCGGCACAGATCGGCAAATCCGGGGAGCAGCACTTCGATGCGACGATCGCGCCCGAAAGTGGCGATGTGGCTATCGGTCACGGAAGGGCGGCGATCAGGGCCGAAAGTGGACACGGCATGGCCGGCACCGAAGAACACGTCCTCGGTGATGGCGCCATAGCCCGCGCCTTCCCAGCTGATGATGACGTCGGTGTCGCGCCACAGTTCGCGCGTGGGATAGCGCGCGTTGGCATAGGGCATGACGGTGAGGCACAGGTCGACTTCGGCGCGCTCCAGCCGCTCACCGGCGGAACTGCTGGGCGGGATGATTTCGAACGTGACGCCCGGGGCACTGGCCGAACACTTCGCGATCGCATCGGCCAGGACGATGGTGAAGGCATAGTCCGACGCGATGATCAGGAAGTGGCGCGAGGACGTAGCCGGATCGAACGTTCCGGCGCGCGTAATCTCGCCCCTGATCTGCAGGAGCGCTCGTTTGACCGGGCCACTGAGGGCTTCGGCCTTGGGCGTCGGCTGCATCCGGCGGCCCTGCAAGACCAGCAGATCGTCCTGGAAATAATCGCGCAAGCGGTTGAGCGCACCGGTCACGGCAGGCTGCGTCAGGTGCAGCCGACGCGCTGCGTTCGAGACGTTCCGCTCTTCGATCAGCGCCTCGAGCGCCACCAGCAGATTAAGGTCAAGGCCGTCGAACCGCATTCCCACGACTTATCAGCAGTACTGATAAGTCGCAACCTACATATTCGATTGGACGTTAGCGGCGACAGGTCCGAAAGTCTGCATGATGCGAATTGGGAGTTGATTTGAAATGAAGTTGCGCAATCTGCACCATGTCTCTTTCGAAGTGAGGGACATGGCCGCGACCGAGCGGTTTGCACAGGACTTTGGCCTGATCACGGTTGAAAAGAACAGCGAGCGGCTGGTGATGGCAACCGCTGGCGCCGACGCATTCGCTTTCGTCGCATTCCCGGCAGAGACCCCGCGTTTCATCGGCTTTGCCTTTGAAGTGGATTCCGAGGCCGATCTGGAAGAAGCGGTGGCCCGGCATGGCGCAACGGCGGTAGCCGAGATCGACCTGCCAGGGGGCGGACGGTTTGTTTCCATGACCGATCCGAACGGCTTTCGCGTGGATCTGGTGCATGGCACCGGCAGCAAGGAGCCGGGCGAGCCATATCCCGGTTGGGAAATGAATTCGCCGCTTGGCTATCCTCGCGTCGGGCGGTTCGAGCCGAAGCGCCCGATGGCCCCGGCCAAGCTGTTCCGACTTGGTCACCTTGGCCTGTTCGTGCCCGACTTCAAGGCCTCGCTGCCTTGGTATCAGGAGGTGCTCGGCTTGATCCCCAGCGATGTCTATCACGTGCCCGGAATGCCGCAGGTTCAGATCATCGGCTTCTGCTGTCTGGATCGCGGTGACGAACTGGTCGATCACCACGTTGTCGCCCTGATGCAAAGCCGCGACGGCGTGGCAGGTTGCCATCACATCAGCTTCGAGGCGCAAGACTTTGAAGCCCAATTCATGGCGCACCGCTACCTTGAATCAAAGGGGTACGGCTTGATCTGGGGAGTTGGCCGCCATCCCCATGGCAGCCACGTTTTCGATGTCTGGCGGGACCCGGACGGCAATCGGTTCGAGACTTTCACCGATACGGATCGCCTGAACCGCGCTCATGGCACGCGCATCCACGACATCCACGACGTGGAAATGGACGTGTGGAGCTCCGAACCGCCGGACCGGTATTTCTCCTGAGCATCCTCAGCCCATCACGATCCAACATTTCTGGGAGAGTAATTTGAGCGACCACAGTTTTATCAAGCCGCTGCCCGCGGCCCCGAACCCGATGGCATCGACCCCGTGACCGGGCTCGTTTCGGGTTCTTTCGGGATCGGTACTTTCAGCGCCGATGGGCAATCGCCTTTTCCCGGTGTCGTAGTGCCCGGCGGCGCTGTCTTCAGCCTGGGGGACGAGTATCGCGATACCCACGCCGTCTTTGCGGATTGGGCGCGCGCCTCGAACCTCGCCAATGATGTGGCGGCCCGTCAGGACCGCTCCGCGCTTGATTACAGCGCGGTGCATATCCATGCCGTGCTCGAACACCCCAACATGCTCTGCGCCGGGTCCAACTACCGCCAGCACGTGGCGGAGATGATGACGTTCAACAAGTTCAACCAGGACAAGCGTCTGCCTGGCGAAAGCGACGAGCAGTTCTTCCAGCGCAACCTGGCGGAGATGGACCGCCGCGCGCGTGAAGGGATGCCGTTTTTCTGGACCGGTCTGCACTCTTCGCTGTGCGGACCGAATGACGATGTGCCACTGCCCTTGATCGGCGAGCACCCGGACTGGGAGCTGGAGTTCGGAGCCATCGTCGGCAGCACGGGCCGCTACGTTCGTCCGGACGAGGCGGGCGACCTGATCGCGGCCTATGTCATGGTCAATGACCTTGGCACGGTGGATGAGTTTCGTCGCGCCGACGTGCGGTTCCAGTACGATTTGGCGCGATGGTGTTCGAGCGTATTCCGTGCGGGGCAAGATCAAGCGCGAAAGCCTTGTTCATGCCCTCCAGTGCCCACTTGCTGGCGCAATAGAGGCTACGGTTGGGGCCGCCGACGTGGCCCATCTGGCTACCCATGTGGATCAGCGAGCCTTGGGTGCCGGTCTCGATCATCCGTCGTGCGCAGGCCTGCGCCACAAAGAATGCGGCCTTCAAGTTCAGATCCAGGACGGCATCGTAATCGGCTTCGGTCAGGTCCCACATCGGCTTGGGGCGATTGGTCCCGGCGTTGTTGACCAGGACATGGAACGGCTCGCGTCCGGCAAAGAAGGCGGACACCGCAGCCGTGTCGGACACGTCGAGCGTTGCCGCTAGCGCGCCGTTGCCAATGGCTGCTGCCGCCTGCTCGATCTCGGCAGAGGAGCGTGCGACAAGCACGACTGCAGCACCAGCGTCTGCCAGCGCGGCTGCAGCGGCAAGGCCGATGCCACGCCCGGCACCGGTCACGATGGCGCGCTTGCCATCGAGCCGGAAGGACGGCGTGCGCGGCAGGTTCATCACGCCCGCGTCAATTCGCTGGGTTCTGCCTGCCCGGCATAGGGCACATTGCGGCCACCGAACCGGCGCAATCGGACGTTGGCCTGCTCGCCGTGACCGGCAAAGCCTTCCAATGCGCAGAGACGGCTGCAGTATTCGCCAACCAGCGTCGATGCCTCGTCGGTCAGGACCTTCTGGTAGGTGCAGGTCTTGAGGAACTTGCCGACCCACAGTCCGCCGGTATAGCGCGCCGCTTTCTTGGTAGGCAGTGTGTGATTGGTGCCGATCGCCTTGTCGCCATAGGCCACATTGGTCCGGCTCCCAAGGAACAAGGCTCCGTAATTGGTCATGTTCTTCAGAAAATAATCGGGATCGGCGGTCATCACCTGCACGTGCTCGCTGGCAATTTCGTCAGCGATGCGCACCATTTCCTCGTAGCTCTCTGCCACGATCACTTCGCCATAGGTGTCCCACGCCTTGCGGGCATGATCGGCGGTCGGCAGCACCTTCAGCAACCGCTCTATCTCGGCCATCGTCTCGCGCGCCAGTTTCTCAGAATTTGTCAGCAGCACGCCGGGGCTGTCCGGACCGTGCTCGACCTGTCCCAGGATGTCCGTGGCGGCCAGTTCCGGATCGCAGCCCACTTCGTCGGCAATGATCAGGGTTTCGGTAGGGCCAGCGAAAAGGCCGATCCCCACCCGGCCGAACAACTGGCGCTTGGCCTCTGCCACGAACGCGTTGCCGGGGCCAACCATGATGTCGACCGGATCGATGCTCTGCGTGCCAATGGCTATCGCGCCGATCGCCTGGATGCCGCCCAGCGCGTAGATCGCATCGGCCCCGGCCATGGCCTGCGCTGCAACGATGGCCCGCGCAGGCTTGCCTTGGAACGGCGGAGCGCAAGTGACAACGCGCGGCACGCCCGCAACCTTGGCCGTGATCACGCTCATGTGCGCAGAGGCCAGCAGCGGATACTTGCCGCCAGGCACATAGCACCCCGCTGCCTGTATCGGCACGTTCTTGTGGCCGAGGATGACACCAGGCAGCGTCTCAACCTCGACGTCCTGCATGCTGGCACGCTGGATCTGTGCGAAGTTGCGGACCTGTGCCTGCGCAAACTCGATGTCCTTGCGCTCCTGCGCGGTCAGGCTGTCGACCGCCGCATCGATTTCGGGCTGCGACAGGCGATAGTCTTCACGGTCCCAGCCATCGAACTTGATGGACATCTCGCGCACGGCGTCGTCCCCGCGCTGTTCGATATCGGCAAGGGCCGCCTCGACAATGTCCCGGATCTTGCGATCGCTTTGCACTTTGACGTCAGCAGCAGCGCCGCGCTTGAGCCAGATGGCCATGGTTCTCCCCGCAGATTTATTGGCAATTTTCTTGCCATTGCCGCAGCGGATCGCGGGCGACCAACGCATTGTATCGATGCCAAGCTATCGACCGAATGCCTTTGTCGGGCATGGTGAGGCCGTCTATCTGCTGGCTGAAACGGCTATCGGGAGACAAGACTTATGGGCACGGAGGCGCTCCCTTCGGCGCGATCGACCACGAAGTCGGACGTGGCTGAAGCTGGACCGGCGTCAGGTCCGATCAAGCTGATGATCCTGCCGCGCACGCTTTCCGGCTTGGGCCGTGCCGGCCTGCGGCGTCATCTTGCGACCGTTCACGGACCGATGGTGATGGCGGAACCAGCGGTTTCCAGCGGCTTTCGTGGCTATATCCACCATTACGCCATCGCTTGCCCCGTGCAACCGGCACTGGAGGATCGCGATGCGGTCACGGTCATCCGGTTCGATACGCTGGCAGACATGATCGCCTCGAAAGCCAGCAATGCCTATCGCGAACGCATCGGTCCGGACGAAGACAACTTCCGTGAAATCGAGGGATCACTGGCGATGTTCGCGCAGGAACGCGTGATTGCGTCGGGTGCAGACGATGCACCGCGCAAGCTGTTCGTGTTTCGCACGGGCAGTTGTGACGATCTGGACCAGTGTGCCGCCGCGTTGTCGGCGATCAGCGTCGTGCCCGGGGTACAGGGCGTGATCACCAACCTCACGCAGGTCATCGAAGGCCAATGGAGCTTTGGGCGGATCGACGAGATCGGCCTTGAACACGACGCAGACATACCCACGCTGGCAACAGCTCTCCTTGCCTTGGGCACTGCGGGCGAGGCCGGCTTTCTCCTAACCGAGCCCTTGCGCTTCATCTGATCTTACCGGATCATATCCCGATGCAGCTTTCCGATTCCGGCCTTCCTCCCGTTCAGCGCGTTGTCACCGGCCATGATGAAAACGGCCGCGCCGTGTTCAAGTCCGAGGATGTGACACCGACAAAGATGATCCCGTCGGGCGATGCCTCGTTCCTGCTGATCTGGACCACGGCAACGGTCCCGGCCGACAACAACGACGAGACCGACGGTCGCCATCGCGAAGCAGGACTGACCCTGGAAGGTGGCTCGGTCATTCGCGTGGTAGACATGCTGCCGGGCAAGGAAAGCCCGATGCACCGGACCAACTCGATCGACTACGGCATCGTGCTCGAAGGTGAAGTCGAACTCGAACTGGACGATGGTGCCAAGCGGACGGTAGGGCAGGGCGGCTTCATCATCCAGCGCGGCACCAACCACCTATGGCGCAATACGAGCGACAAGCCCTGCCGGATCGCCTTCATACTGATAGAGGCGCCTGCCTACCTGCATAACGGGCAATCCCTGCCCGAGGACAGGCCCGAGCACAAATGAGCGGACTGTTCGACCTCGCTGGAAAGTCGGCCATCGTCACCGGGGCGACGCGCGGCATAGGCAGGGCAATTGCCGAGGTGCTGATCGCGCAAGGCGCGCGCGTCGTCATTTCCAGCGAGAACGGTGATGACACGGCCACGGTCTCGGCGGAACTGGGAATGCCGGGCCTTGCCTGCGACGTGACGGACGACGCCGCGCAGGCAGCTCTGGTAGATTGCGCGGTGCGGGAATTTGGCGGGTTGGACATCCTCGTCTGCAACGCCGGCATCACCGGCAAGGCGGGGCCTTTCGCCGAAATCGACATGAAGGATTACGCACGGGTCATGGCGATCAACCTGCGCAGCCAGGTTGTGCTTTGCAACCTTGCCCTGCCGCGCATCGCTGAGCGTGGTGGCGGCACGGCCATTCTGGTTGCCAGCCTTTCGAGCCTGCGCGGCAACGGCAGGATCAATGCCTATGCCCTGGCCAAGGCTGGCGTTGCGCAACTTGCCCGCAATCTCGCGGTGGAGTGGGGCCCGCACAATGTCCGGGTCAACGCAATATCGCCGGGCTTCATCGCCACTGAACTTTCGCAGCCGCTGCTGGACGACGCCGCATTCATGGCTCGCCGCATGGCGATGACGCCACTGCGGCGGCCCGGCACTCCGGCGGAAGTGGCTGGCACGGTGGCATTTCTGGCATCACCGGCAGGCGCGTTCGTCACCGGTCAGAACCTTGTCGTGGATGGTGGCACGCTGATCACTGACGGGACCTGATGCTGAGGGAGACCAGGCCGCTTGGATTGCCCCGGCTTTGCCCATCCTTTTAATGTCACGGACACGCTTTGCCGAGGCTTTTGGTCGCACCAGCGACACCACGCCCTTCCGCTACCTCACCGAGTGCAGGATGCACCTTGCTGAGCGCATACTTTTTACCACAGGCGTTCAGATGGCCGAGGTGGATGAGCGGGCATGCCATGGCTCATCGCCACCCCGTCATAAGCGCCATCCCCAAGTGCAGAGGATAACCATGCCACAGCAGCCCGCGAGCGCCCATGAGGATCGGATATCTCCAATTTGCGCGGTGAGTTCCATTTGAAGTGCGTCATCCGTCGAGCGTTACCATTTCATCCGGGTGGGGCGAGCCCACCCCGGATGATCCGTCATCTTTGGCGCCATGAACTGCCATGGTTTCGGCGAGTACCTCTCGCGGCGTCCTGTATTCGAGGCACTTGCGCGGGGTGTCGTTGAGCCTGGCAGACACCGCTTCGATTGCGTCAACGGGGAGGGCCGCGATATCGACATCGAGCGGCAAGAACCGCCTCAAGCGTCCGTTGAGGTTCTCTACGCCACCCTTTTGCCAGGGCGATCTCGGCTCGCAGAAGTAGCTGTCCATGCCCATCCTGGATCGCAATGTGCCGTAGGCCGCGAACTCTGTCCCACGGTCAAAGGTAATGCTCTGCCGCAGGCTGGAGGGAAGGGGAGCCAGCTTCGCTTCAATGCCAGCCATGACGCCCGCCGAAGTCCTGCTGGGGTTGCGCCAGAGCATGACGAAGCGGCTCTTGCGCTCCACCATGGACGTCAGATTCGACTTGCCGAACTGCTTGCGGAAGATGACCAGGTCGCCCTCCCAGTGGCCAAAATCCGTTCTTTGCGAGATGCTTGACGGCCTCTGGCCAATGCAGCTGGTGTGGGGGATCTGAAGACCGCGTGGCTTGCGGCCGCCGCGCGGTCGACGCCGCCTACGCGACCAAGGTAAAAGCTGATAGAGCGCTTGGCGCTTGCCTTCTTCGCCATAGACATAGCGGTAGATCGTCTCGTGGCAGACCCGCCGGCTGCCCGAGTGGCGCAAGCGTCCGGCAATCTGTTCCGGCGACCAACTCTTTCGTAGACCATCGATCACCTTGGCTGCCAGTTCAGGATCGCGCACCAGTTTGCGACCAGGTGCACGACGGTCTGCAGCGTACTTCTGGGCCACATTCGGAAAGTAACCGCGGAAGAACGGCTCTTCGTCGTGCATGAAGTTACGGCGTAACTCGCGGTAGATTGTGGACGGATGCCGACCGAGTTCCGCCGCGATCCTGCGCACGGGTATGCGAGCGTCTGTCAGCCGCGAAATCGTCTCGCGATCATCCCGTCCAAGCTGGCGATATTGGGCTCCCATATGCGTTCCTCCGAGTGGGGCTGAAGCCTCAGAAATCCTCGAATTTCGCACTTCAAGGTAGAATCCACCCCCGCAATGCCCCCGAAAGGACCGTTTCAGCCGGACCGGTCCTGCCGCAACCTGGTAATGCCCGCGATGAGAGCTGCCCTGAAAGACCCGGCGGGAGCGCGCGGTGCGCCAGGCTCGGGGAACCTCGATTTGCCTGGACACTGCGGTTTGTACTCCAGCAGGGGCACGCTGGCGCGCCAACGCCAGAGCTCATCGACCATTTTTGTACCAGAGTGGCTGGCTGCTGCATGCTCGCCATGCCTTGCATCTCGACGCTGGCCAGGGGCGCTGGCCCGCAATGGGTGTCGCGCCAAAGAAAGAGTGCGAGCCAGGGGCCAAGGGGCCAAGGGGCAGGGGGGGCAGGGGGCAGGGGGCAGGGGACGAGGGGGCAGGAGGCAGGGGGATTGTTATGGCCAATGCGTAATGCGTGACGTCCGACTGGATCGACCGTCCGCTAAAGCACGTCGAAATTGGCAACCATGTCAACGAGCATGGCCTTGACCACCTTGCGCCCTTGTGCGGAAAGCGTGATGAAAGCGCGCAAGCGGTTTTGCGGATCAGGACGTCGTTCGATCAACCGGCGGCCTTGCAGCCAGTCTATCCACCGAAGCGCTGTCGTATTCCTGATTCCTGCGGCCCGGGTCAGCGTGCCCACGCTCAGCGTTTCCTTGCGGAGCTGCGCGATCAGGAGCTCGATCAGCAAGGACCAGGCAGGATGGCAGGAAGCCTGGCGGCAAAGCACACGTTCGCGCAGGCGCAAGTGCTCACGGTAGGCTAGCACCAGATCAAGGACGTCTTCGTCATCTTCCATTGTTCAGTGCTTCCCACGGCGGGTTCGCAAGGTGGGTGCAAGACCACGATAGTCCATGGATCGGCTGTTGCTGCCGCGCACCGGGTTGCGGAAGATGACGGCAGTGCAGGTGTCGCCAGGGGGGGGCAAGCGGGCTTTGCGCCTGATCGTTGGAATGATTGGCCAACGCTGCCAGGCGGCGATCGTGGCGCATGAACCACAGCCTGTCGGCAACCGCTGCCGTACCCTTTGCGACGCGGATATCGCTGGCATCTTGCCAGAAGGGCCCGGAATCCGGGCGCTCGGCATCACGATCTCGCCATGGCCAGGATGAATGCACCCGCAGGCCTGTGCGTTGCAGGATGCACCGAACTGTACGAACGGGCAGGGGGGCGAAAGTGGGCGGGAGCTGCGCCGGCCGGGCACGGCGATCGCCGTGGGCGGCGCATGGCGATGCATGGGCTGCCCGAACCAGTTGCGGGGAGCGATGATCATTGCGCATTTCGCGAATGGACAAAGACCCGTGCAAGGTCAGACAGGAGCTGTTCGGTAACCTCGGTCCCTTGCGGCGTAAGCGAGACATGGAAACGTCGCCCGTCGCCAGGGTCGGGCACCTTGGCAACAAGGCCCATCCTTGACAACTTGTGAAGCCAGTCCAGCGAGGTGGTGGGGGCGATCCCGGTGAGCAAGGCCATGTCACCAAGGCTTAGTGGGATGTATCGCTCGGCGTTGAGGTACAATTCGAGCAGAATGCTCCAGGGCGCACTGACAGGTGGACCCATTGGCAGAATTGCCTGCCTGGAATGCAAGGAGTCGCGATAGGCAGTGGCAATTGCGCGCAAATTCACAGGAGAAGGCAATTCGGGGCTCGTGGATCTATGACTAAAGTTTACAAGAGCCATCTCCAGCTCTCGCTGCCTGAATATCTATCGCACAGGACGTTCAAAAGGTAGAGGTTGGATGAAGCTATTGCAAAAGCGCCATCGATTACACGGGGCTCGGGATATGGCTGCACCTTGCTGGAAAGCAGGTCTGGCAGGGCAAGGCCTTCCTGCGATTTCCCGACAAATCCTTTGCTTTGCCAGACTATGGGAGAAGGACGGTGGCCGGCGTTGCTGGATGGGTATCGCCAGGGGGCGTGTCACGTGTTCCAGGGCAGGCTCTGCCGCCTTCAACGGCACCGTTGCGCAACGCACGTCGCCATGGGCTTGGGCGGAGAGATCTTGCCAAGCGCATCAGTTTTGCATTGCTGCTCCAGATGCATGGGCCCGCAAGGGGCGGGCATGCCAGGGCAGCAGGCCTTGACGCCACGAGCACAGGGACGACACGAGAACAGTGAGGACACGGGCACAGGGACGACACTGGCACAGGGACGACACTGGCACAGGGACGACACGGGCACAGGCCCTCAAACCTTGCGTCAGTGCCACTGGTACGGGCTACGTGCCGGCCCGCACCAGAACCTTCAGGGCGCAGGGGCAGTCGTTCGGCTTTGTTTGCAGGTATGCTCGAGGTGCCCCGGGTCGATGTCTGCGACATCTGGCTTGCTCATGGGCAGGGCGTTCCCACGCGAATCCGAGGCACTGCGAGTGGCTCCTTGCAGGAGAAGTCCGCTTGGGCCTGTCGATAATCCGAGGTGGCCTTCAGATCCGGCTCACCAGGAACCGGGGAGCCCGTGATCGAGGGCATCGTTGGCAGGCTGTGCGCTTTTCACGCTGGCTTCGGCCCATTGCAGCGCTTCTTCATGAAGTTGCAGGACTTCGCTTGTGCCGGCAATCCGATGGATGCACGCCGAAACCGGCCCGCGCAGGGTGGCGGACAATGATCTGCCATTGGCTTGTTTGCGCATCTGCATCTTTCCCGACTGCCTTCCCGGAAGGCAAGCTAGCAAAGCCGATCTGGCGGGGCAATTCGGGATAGATGCTTATGGTGCAGGTCCTTGCGTGGCGGGGGCGACGACCTCCTTGGAGCTGGAGCTTTCCTGCAGCAAAGATCTTGGCCGGGTACATCCCTTCGTTCGGCCCCATCCGATGTTTCCTCGGCCCATGGCCTCCTGCTTTTGCGATTGCGAAGTGCACTCGCTTCGGCCTGAGCAGCGCAGCACCACTGCGTGACGGTCTGCTGCGCAACGCTTTGTGTTGCCACAAGGCGCAGGCTTGGCCGCGAGGCTTGAGAGAGCAAGGCGGGCGATGGATTTGCGCGCCTGGGCAATGCCTGCGCTTCTGATCGTTACGTAACGATTTTATGCATGTTACGTAACGAGACTTGCGGTAAAGAGGGGCGCGCAACGAGCTGGGCCAAAGGCTTGCCGCTGCAGGTCAGCATCACCGGGGCTGGCGCGGGCATGCCCGCAGCAGGAGGGGCATTGCGTATCACGAGACAAAGGACCGCGTTACGTGACGCAGCGACCGGCAGGGCCGTCACGAGGGCATTGCGCGCTTCGACAAGGCCGATGCGACCTGGCCGGGAGCGTCCCTGAACGGTAGCCCCTGCTACCTTGCGGACCGGCGCAGGCCGCTACCCGCAGCAAAGGCGTTACGTAACGGGGTGAATTGCTCAGCAAGGCTGCGCAGGACCTGTTCGGCAAGCGCATGACCATCTGGGGTCAGTTTCAGAAAAATCCGGCGCTGGTCGGCCGGATCTGATTGCCTGTTGACCAGGCCTTGGTGTTCCAGCTGCCGGATCCAGCGCAGGGACGTGGTGGAAGCAATTCCGGTCAGCAAGGCGACATCACCTACGCTCAAGCACCTGCGATTGTCCACGGCGATGAACAATTCAACCAGAATGCTCAAAGACGGATCGCTTGGGGCGCCCATCGGCATGATGGCGTGTCGTAAGTGCATGAAATTCCGGTAGGCCACAGCAATATCGTGCAAAATCATGCTCTTGCAGTCCCTCGTCATTTTGTGACATTACTTTAACAATATTCACAGATAATTCAGTGACTGGCAATACATACAAAAGTATATTGTGAAATGTAAGTAGCGAAGCTCATCCAAGCATCAGGGGTCGCCTTGGCGAAGGCTGTGTTGGCAAACAGTGCTTGCCGGACGCACCGCCAATGCCCGGAACGCGATTCGAACGAGGCCGATCGCAGGTGTCGCGAAACAGTGGCGGGGTTCTGCATGGTTGAAAGACCTTGCGCATGGCCAAGACCCTCGAGGCCGGAATGGGGGCTGCCCTGCCAACCTCATGCAATGCCCGCGCGACAGGCTGTCCATCACGGTCGATCGCCGCGCGAAGGCGTTACGTAACGTCGTCTCCAGCGCGACCCTGTCGGGACGCAACCCTTCCCAAAGTTGCAGGGGGCCGCCCGGGGCGGTGCGCAAGCTTTGCCAGGACGATGCCCGGGCCGGGCCTGTCGGGCAGGCTTTGCGCGCGCGTGTGCCGTACCATAACGTCACGCAACGTAACGCGGCGCAAGGGAGCGCAACGCAGCCTCTGCTACCGATCCAGCCTGGATTGGAAAGCTTTGCCCATCTGCATGCAGCGTCGGTGAAGTGACTGCGAGCGAGCCACATCGCGCTGCCACAAAGCGGGTTTGCGTTGATGTCTTGCGTTCTGCCAGTACCATGCGCCCGGCACGTCCGGTCGTCATCTGTTGCGGCGTTGGCTGGTTCCTGTTGCGCGCCGCCTTCAACCCACGGCGGTGCTTTGTCGTGACGCCGGACACTTGCGTTGAAAGTCGCTTGTTCGTGAAGGCTGGATCCGATCCAGCCTCGTGACGTAACGGCCGGGAGATCGGTCTCCCTGGGCCCGGGCTGGGACCTTTGCCTGTTTGTCCCGGCACCCTGGCATACCACCCCAAAAGCAGATCATGACCGGGCAGGCCACACGAGGTTGATGCGTGGTTGGCGTTGCGGCAAACCGGCGCCATCCCCTGCGATGGTTTGGGCCTGCCATGCCTTGGGCCTGCAATGCCTTGGGATCGCAGTTCTGGCGCTTTGTGCCGCGTTCGTCGTCCTCATTCCGATGGCTCGGCGTGGTTGCGACAGGGCATGATCGGATGGTATGAAGGTCGGGTGGCAATCTGCGGGTTGGTTGCAGGGGGAATGGGCAATAGATGAAACGCCAATGGCTTTTGGCAAGCGTCGGTGCGGCTCTGGCTGCTTCGGCCTGTACCCCGAGCCTGCTCCGGTTACCGGGTCGTCAGCGCGTTACGTTGCGGTTCCACTCGAGGCGAGCGGCGAACTTTACCTGGTCGACACCGAGTTGGGGCTGACCTGGCGACGGGTCCAGCACGAATTCCCGGACGGCAGTGTTGCAGCGTGGGTGCCCGTCGAACGGATGACGCAGAAGGCCTGGGCCGAGCTGGTGGCGGGCAAGGTGGCGACGAATGCGGCAGGAGCTGTCGGTTCGGCTCCGTTACGCATCTCCCTGCCGGCCGGGGCCTTCGCGAACAGTCCCTCAGGCAAGCCCTCGGCCTCGGCGATGCCTCCAGGTCAGCAACGGGCGACGACGCCGTAACGTTATGTGGGGATTCCCGATCGGAATCCGAACATCGCGCTCGTCACAGTGCGGCGTCGGCGCGTTGAGCGAGCAGGGTTCGTTACGTTACGCGAAGCACGTGGCCACGGCGTCTCGTCGAGGAGCGCACCGCGGCCGCGTGCCCAGACCATGAAAGGTCCGCGGATCAGCGCAAGAGCGACATGACGTTCTGGGCCGACTGGTTGGCCTGGGCGATCATTGCCGTCGATGCCTGCGAGAGGATCTGCGCCTTGGCCATTGCTGCGGTTTCTGTCGAGTAGTCGGTATCCTCGATTCGCGAGCGTGCATCAGACAGTGACGTAACATTGGTGGTCAGATTGTTTGCCACGGATTCGAGGCGGTTTTGTGCTGCACCGAGCGTGCTGCGGGCGGCATTGATGTCATCAAGTGCGGCATCGGCATTGTCGAGGGTCGTCCGCGCAAGCGCTACGGTGGTCACGTCCAGGGCGGTTGCGTCGAGGTTCGTACCATCGATTGCCTTGCTCGTGATCGTCATCACGTCGGTGGTCGTGCTGCCGATCTGGAGATCGAAGGTCACATCGGTGCCGGCCGTGGTGCTGAAGAGTGTCTTCCCGTTGAATGTGGAATTGGCCAGAGTGTCCGCGATCTGCTCGGTGAGCGCACTGACCTCCTCCTGCATGGCTTGCCGGTCTGAGGCGACATAGGTTTCCGAAGCGCTCTGCACGGCAAGTTCACGAACTCTCTGCACCATATTGACCACTTCCGACAGGACGCCATCTGCGGTCTGGGCGAGGCTGATACCATCGTTCGTATTGCGGACTGCCATGTTCATGCCGCGGATCGAGGCGGTCATCGTGGTGACAATGCCCAGGCCTGCAGCATCGTCGTTTGCACCGTTGATGCGCTTGCCGGTAGACAGCCTCTGCATAGAGATACCAAGCATCTTGTTGGCAGAATTCGAAGCAAAAGTCGCGCGAACTGCGGCAATATTCGTATTGATTACAGCCATCTCGATGTTCCTTCGATGAAACCATGGAAGCGTTACTGTCGTTGCCGGGAAGGACGGCAACGCCTTGCCGTAGTTAATGGCCGTGGTTTCGAGGCGTGGTAAACAAATCAGCAAGATGCGCCTTGGCCAGGCTGGGAGCAGGCTTTGCGGACAAGCTGAAGATATCTGAAAACAAACGATAAAATCCCGATCATGATGCAATCGGGGAGGGCGTGCGAACGTTTCCCTGCCCGCAAGTGCTGGCGGCAAAAATTTTCCGGACCGATTTGCCGTCGCCGTCCGGCATCCTCCCGCCTGCCCTGTAGAATGCGGGTGCGATCGATGAAATGACACCACTATGAGGATATTTTACCGATTGGAATCAGGGCGATAGCGGCGGCGGGAGGCATAATGCGCGTCAGGCTAGGTTCAATTGGCCTGTTATCAGGACTTTTGCTCGTCAAAGTAGGGCTCATGGCACAAAAGACGACGCTCCACATCCTCGAACCGGCCGATCGCGACCGGGCTGTCCTTGCCCGGCTCGGGTTCGATGCGGGTTTTCATTGCGAGATCTACGAAGACCTTGGCGAGCTTCTCGATGCAGTCCCGCGCAATGGTGTGGTGCTGATCCGGGATGATGGCCCGCGCAGTGCGATCCCCGAGCTGGTCAGTCAGCTTGCGCGGCAAGGACAGTGGTGCCCGTTTGTCGGTTATAACGACAAGCCTCAGGTGGACCATGTGGTTCAGGCCATCAAGGGCGGGGCGCTCTCGTTCATCTCGACGCCACGGACGTGCGAGGATCTCGCGGCAGCCATGCCAAGGGTCGTGGCCGAGGCTGAGCATCGCCGTGACCTGCTCGAGCGTGCGGTTCGCGCCTGCCACAGCCTTGCCCGCCTGACCGAACGCGAACGCCAGGTGCTTGAGGGTCTGGTGTCAGGCGAGAGTTCCAAGGCGATTGCCCGCTTCCTGGAGATCAGCCCTCGCACGGTCGAAATTCACCGGAGCAAGCTGCTGGGCAAACTCGGAGCCCGAAATGTCGCCGATGCCGTACGCGTAAAAATCGAGGCATCGGCCTATGGCGCGCTTGCTGCCTGAGCCGCTGCCCGTTCGTACTGTGCCCGCACTGCGGCAATTACCAGCAGACGTTCGAGCACGATCTGATCTTGGGGCAGGTCCGGGTCGCCATGGGCTTCGATGCTGTGGACGACGAGGCTGAAGCTGCCTGCAAGATGAGCTTCGAGCCGTACGCGCGATGTTGCCTTGTCGTCAGGCAGAACAAGACTGGTGCGGATGGCGGGAGGGGCAATGAGGTCGTAGTAAAGGCCACTGCCTGACCTGAAAGCCAGACCGTTTTTCTGGCGGTGCAAGCTGCCGACCAGTGAAAAGTGCACCTCGTGACCGGGCCAGGTTCGGGCCCGTTCCGGGCTGTCTCTGAATATGTCCGTTTGCAGACCTGATTGCACCGAATTCTCCGTCCCTGGGGACGCAAGAACCGCAATCGCAAGGCTTAGGCAAGGGACAAAGATCGTTAACGACCGTTCACTGATTTTTGTCCCAGACAGCTGTTTGGCGCGGCAAAGCGCAGGAAAGACGGTTAGCGGACCTGATGCGGGGTTTCAGCCAGGATCTTCCCGGGCAGGTCCATCCGATAAGCTTCTGTTTACATGTGGGAAACTGCGATCGCGCAAAGCTGGGCGGGTTGCGCTGCTCGAGGTTACGTAAAGACCCCGATGAAGCCGTTCGGTTGGGTGCAAGGTTACCTCGCTATTCAGCATGCTGCCGGGATTTCAGGCCATGCTGGAGAAGTTATGGATCAAGGTAACAGCGAGGCAGACAGCTTGGCCCGCGCTTTGGCCCTGCTCGAGGAGTCTCTCGAGATCCTTGATTCGCAGAACCTGACCGAGGCCGGCTTGCGAGTGTCGCTGGCGATTGACCTGCTGAACAGGATGCATGGTGGCGAGGACACGTAGCGTCGCCAATAGTCTGTACGTCAGGCAAGGCCTGTCCTGCGTTACGCCGTTACGGACAGTGATCCCTTGTCGCAACTGGTCCTGAGCTTGGATTGGCTGCGCGCCCGCACATCTGCATTGGCCCATCAGCCTGGCCAGAGGCCACTGCCACCAAGCGGGGCAGACCTCGCAAGAAGGGTACAAGGAAAAGGGTCTCCCAACTATCTGACAAATAGTCAAAAATGGTGGGCACGAAAAGCTGGGCCATCCTCTTGCCGGTGCCAGTCAAGCAACGGCGCGGTGGCGACAGGTGCTCTCAACCACGTTTTGCTGGTGAAGGCGAGCAGTATTGGGCATTTCTGCTCAGTTGACACAGCTTGTACTACGCACCTTTCGAGTTGCACCCGGCGCACCATCAGGTTCGGCAATTGCGCTGGCCGACTTGACCTTGTAGGCTTTGCGGCAATTGCTGGACTGGGCACCGGGGGCTTGTTTGTGGCTGGCATCGACAAAGAGATGTTTTCGACGCTGGCACTGCTCACTGCGATGAGCCTGATCGCCCTGTTCCTGCTGGGCCGCAAGTGGGCGGCGCGCGATAGTGAACATGCGGACAAGAGCATGGGCGTCCGGCGTCGTCCGCTGGTCATAGTTGCCGAGCCAGGCGGCCTGGACACCCTGCACCCGGGCGCAGGTGCGCAGGAGACATGTCCGCCAGGCCATGATCACGCAGCAGACCTCACGGACCCGGCGCACAGCGCAGCGGCATCGGTTGATCCGGTGGCCGATTGCGATCACGGCGCATGTGCCGTCGATGCGGCTCCACCGGTCTTTCAGGACGGGGGGCTGGAGACTTTCGAGCAGGAGCTCGAGGCCGCATTCGAGAGCTATGCAGCAGGCACGGGATCCTTGCAGGACATCGAGCGAGTGGTTGACCGCTTCGATCCGCATAACGCGGCCTTGCCGAAGGGAGGTATCGCGGCGGCGGCCGATCCTGCAACAGCCAAGCAAAGCCCGCCAGGTCTTGCTGAAGCCGTCGAATGGACAAGGCTATGGCTGGCCGAACGCCGCCTCAAGGAGCTTTTCGATAATGGCGGCTGACAGGCCGGGCAGTGACGCTCCTGGCAGGGATGCAGCACTTCGTGCCAGAAACGGCATCATGCCGGCATGACCTGCGGTATCTTGCAGGAAGGCCAAATCTCCTGCCGATTCAACGGCAAGTTTTGCATTGCGCAAACAGGGCGATTGACGCGGACTTACAGATCGTTAACTTTCGGGCCGGGTGTGCGATGTGAACGCTGGGAGGCAGGCCTTGAGTTCGAACGGGGGCAGCGTAACGCAGTTCAACAGTCATGGCAGAACGGGACGGTCGTCGCGACCGCTACCCACCTACCCCCATGGCAAGTTGCTGCTTGGTCGCGCAAAGCGGGAGCTTGCAGCGCTCGAGCGGTTGGCGGCGCTCAGTGCCTCGCTTCCGCTTGCCAATGACGCCTGGCGCATCTTGCTGCGCATTCTGATCGATACCTTGCAGCGGCGTCAGGTTACCGTCTTGGGGCTCGCCAGAGATCTCAGGCTCTCGCCGGATATTGTCATGCGCTACATAAGAGCCCTCGAGAGCGAAAGGCTGGTCCTGGTCTGTGCCGGCAGCGATGGCCAGTCGGGCCAGTCGGGCCAGTCGGGCAGGTCGGGTGAGGGGCGCAGGAATGGTGCCGGGCAGGTGAGGGAGCCCAGGCTTGCTGATGCCAGGGTCACGATTGGCGACGAGGGGATCCTGCGCGTTGCCAGGTACTTTCTGCCCGAGGCCGCCAACGAATAGGTCAGGGGCCACTCCGGCACGCCAGGATAGCGCCCGGCCCGGTCTCGCGTAGTGAGACCGAGGCCAGGTTCGGTCAAGCTAACGCTGCGAGGCACCGCAAGCCTGGGCAATCGACGAGATGGCCTGTGGCCCGCCCTCTGCGGTGAATTCGATCGTGCGTGCCTGCTTTGCGCTGCTGACGACGATCCGGTCGAAGGACAGCAGTGCGCTGAGCTCCTGCGAAGTCAGGACGTGCCCCTTGCCGGAACTGCCGGCCTCGACCGGGAAACGCGCGATCTGGCGACCTGCGCGATAGATTTCGGCAAAGTTGTCGCTGGTGTTGACCAGCGTCTGGAACTTTGCCGGATCGAAGGCGCGGTTCATGGCGACGCTGTTTGCCACCGAGCCGTTGGTGAAGGCGGCATGGAGACGGTTGCCATGACAGGTGATCTCGAAATTGAAGCTGGCGAGCGGGCTCTCGGGGAAGCCGACGGTCGAGGTGCCAGCGATGTACCGCCCTTGGTGGGATCGGCGGCCAGCAGGCGCGGGGTGAAGCTCCAGCTGGTCTGTATCGGGCGGACGGGCGCATCGTCGGGCCGTGAGGGGATGATGCGGCTGGCAAGGATCTGCGGCGTTGCAGCGCAGGGCAGGCTGCCGGTCGCGGAAGCCGAGCCATTGCCGGTAAACCAGTAGGCCTGGTTTTCGCCGACGCGAACGGTTACTGACCGGGCCGAGCGGATGAGCGCAAATTGCTCCTTGGTGAGGTAGGCAGCAACGACATCGGCAGTACCACCGATGTCGAGCTGTGCCTTGTCCTCGAGCTCGACCAGGAATTCCGCATAGGCAGACTGTGATTCCACGGCGATCCTGAGCACTGCCGGGCGCAAGGCACTGATTTCGCGCAAGAGGCCGTCACGATCGCGCTTGCGGACTGCGCCGAAGACCAGGCGACGTGCGCGCGGATCGTTGCGATCGCACTGGACACCGAGCAGGGCCCCGACTGGCTTGGATTGCCTTCGATCAGCGCCAGATCCTGGGCCTCGTTGATATACCAGCCATCGCGATCCTGGGCAGCAAGCGCGGTCGGCGCCGATGCTGCTGCGGCTGCAGTCAGCAGTGCATTACGCACGGTATGGTTCATGAAAGCCCCTTGACTCATAACTTCTAGCCGAGCGTGTTAACCATTTCTGGTAGACCAAACTTTACCATGAGGTTACGCGAGAATACATAGTTGTCTGGCTGAAAGATTGCCGGGGTCACCCGAATTGCAGATTTTTGTGGATGCCCGGCCTGCGAGGCGGACAACATGCTGGTCCTTGTCGTATGCAAGTGGTGACTGCGTGCACGGTGGTCTTCGGGTACTGGAAAGATGTCCAGGACAACGGCTTGGATTTTATGTCCCGGTCGGCCGGGCATTGGGCGATCAGCCCGGACAAGTGGCGTGCGCCCGGAATCTGGCTCTGACCCGGCCGCGCCAAAGGACACATCGCCTTCGCCGCAACCGATGTCCTGGGATCCTGCTATCGTGTGTCGCACCGTCTATGGTGAGGCGCGCAAGGCGCGATGAGCAGCCTGCGATGCCTGTCTCGCGGCCAGGCTCTTCGACCCGATCCCGGCGAGCTGCAAAGCCGTCCTGGGCAAGCGTCGACCTGATTGCCGAGCATTCTGCGAGTGCCTGTTGCTGGACAGTGCTGGTCCTGGCAAGCCGCTCGTGACATGTCGTTCTAGGGAGCGGGGCAGCCCGGCTAGGTAGGCAGAGCGTCCGAAGATGCGAGACGAGCCGGAGGCATCCCTTGCTGCACAGAGTTATTCGGACTGCCCATCGGCAGTCACCTGAGAATCGCTTTCCAGCAGCTCGGCCAGGACTTCCATAGCCGATGCAATGTGTATCCCGGGCAAGTGGGCACCGTGCGCGTCAATGATATCAAGAGCTTCCTGCAGCTTTGCGAACGCTTCAGACAACATTACGTAAGACCCTCGCTCGACCCGGGGGTAGTTTAAACACTACCATTTTGGAACTACTAGCGGTATTAGACCCAAATTGGAATAGTATGGTGAATTTGGCGTAAAGTCGTCTGCGCCGGGTCTTGCAGCGGCAGGCCGCGATGTGCGTTCTCGGCGATGGCGCTGCGGCACGGAAACCTGCGCTAAAAGTCATGTCACCATCACGACAGTTGGCATCGGCTTGTCCTGCAAGACACCGGGATTCGTCCGGCTGGATTAGCAGCAATTCCAAAGTGCGGGCTGCGACATTCCCGGCCATGCGCGGACAGATGCTTGCTGGTTAAGATCTGTGGCCGCGATCAATGCAAGTATTTGAGTGTGGTGCCGGGGCGAATTGACTCGGGGATTTCCGACCCAGGGCCGTTTGACTCAGGGCCTATTGACTCAGGGCCTTTTGCTTCAGGGTCTTGAACAATGCCGCCATTGCGCATCGATGGGGCCGTGTCCCACGGAAGGCATCGATGCAGCTTGCGGATTCCCAGACCAGGTTCGCAAGGGACAGCTATAGTGGCCTGCGACTACGATGTTGCCCGATTGCGGATTGCCGGGAAAGGTTGACTGCGTAGAACCTCTTATGGAAAAGTCCTGTGGTTAATGGCTTAGTAATTCTACGCCGGGGCAGAAGGGGGCGAAGGAATGCAGCAGCTGGACCGCCGCAAGGTAGCAGACATTGCACAGATGTTGTTGCGCTGGTCCGATGGCGACCCCGATCAATTCGGGCTTGACTGTCAACCTTCGGGAGGTGGTGCGAGCGACGCTGGTCTTCTGGCAAGCGTCAAGGCAGAGCAGGTGCGTCGCAGCAACCGCCACAAGCTGCTCGGGGTTGGCCGGGATCTGTTCTCGGATCCTGCTTGGGACTTGCTGCTTGAACTCTATGTCGCTCGCCTGGGGCGCAAGCGCCTGTCGTCTTCGGCTATCGGGCTGGATGCAGGAATTGCTCAGTCGACAGCGCTGCGCTGGCTTACCTATCTTGTAAGCCTGGGCCTGGTTGAGCGTACGCAGGATCCCGCCGACAAGCGTCGGCAATGGGTCGCGCTCAGTGAGAGAGCCGCAGAGGGCATGCGGCGCTGCTTCAGCTGACGCAGGACCGGTTCTTGCATGCGATGCACAACCAATCCGGCAAGGCGCTTGGCATGGGGCCGCTCGCGTAGTTGCGCCAGGAGGGATCGAGCAGATCGGCTCTGGTAGATGCGGCAGGCAATGCGCCTGCATGCTCAAGCCCTGCCAGGCTATTACTGGGCAAAGAAAAAGGTTTGCGGCAAGGGTGTGGCCTGCAGCAGGGGGGCTGCCTGAATCTGGGTTTGAGCAGGTGTCTGGCGCGCGGTGGCGATCGTCTCGATTGCCCGCTCGGCAAGGGCATGGCCCTCACCGGTAAGGGTCAGGCAGATCCGGCGATTATCGCGCGTATCCTTGTGACGTTGGACCAGGCCGCCTTCTTCGAGGATCTTTATCCAGCGCGTCATTGACGATGTGGGAAGGCCGGTATTGGCGGCCACGTCGCCCGGAGTGCGTAGTCTGGCCTGGCGCAGTCCGAGATAGACTTCGAGGAGGATATCGAGAGCCGGGTCGCATGGGAGCCGGCCTTGTGAAAACAGGGCGGCGAGCTTGCGGCGCAAGGCAAGTTCAGCCACCGCGATCGCGCTGGCAGAGGACTCGCGCGGCGACGATGCCTCGCTGGCAAGAGCGGCAAGACCGATGGTCGAGGACAGTTCGGTCATGGTAGTAACCTTGCACGGCGCATGCTGAAGATCCCTTCCGATCCGATGATGAAGTGTTCGGCAAGCTGCAGTCCGTTCTGGTCCATCAGGCGGTGGAAGATCGCCGTGGAGCAGATATCGGCTTGGCTGGGGCAGGCGTGGCCGCCAGGATGATTGTGAGCAAGAACCAGGGTGTGGGCATTGAGGCGCCGTGCCTTGTGCAAAAGACTGAGCGGGCGGATCAGGATGTGGGCGCGGCTCGCCGATTGGGCCAGGTCGCTGCCGACCAGCGCCCCGTCCTTCGCGAAGAAGAGCGTGAGCATCTGCTCGAGCGGCGCATTGGCGAGGCGCTGCACGAGATAGGCTCTGAGCCTGGGAGAAACGCCAGGATCGCCAGGGGTTCGGGTGTTGTGCGCAAGGTGCCAGGAACCGGCTGCCGCACGGTTTGATGAGGTCAGAAGACCCGGCTGACGCGGTGCGAACAGCTCGCCCAGGCCATGGCGGGCGCGGGCAGGAAGGCGTCCTAGCGGCCGGGCGAAGCCGAGCCTGCCGACTGGCTCTGAGCTGACTGGCGTGCTGGTGCAGGTCGCGCGGCAAGCCAGGTGCCAAGCGCCAGGATCGCCAGCTGCACCCATGAGGGTGCACGCATCATCAAGGCGTAGGCGAAGGGCGCGTAGCTCGCATCGATCAGCCGTACGAAGTGCGAGAGGAATGCGATGAGCTGAGCGCCTGCAAGCCATAGCGGCCACCACTTTTCGGAAACGAGGGCAAAGCCGATCATGGCCATGAGGACAACCCCGTCGATCACGAGATAGCCAAGGTCAATCCGGTCGAACTGCCCGGCCTTGGTGCTGATCGCCGCGTAGACAGGCGAGGCGAACAGCAGGAAGGCCATGAGAGCTGTACCCCTTTCTCGGTCACGCCGGCACGGCGCCAGGCGTAGACCGAGACGAGGGCCAGAAGGAGAATCTGCAGGGCGTAGCGCACCTTGCCTAGGTGCCTGCCTTGTCCTGCAGGTCAAGAGCGATCAGGCAGCAAGAGCTTCGTCGCTGCCGATTTCCAGCGCGCCCTTGATCGGCGGGCACTCGCCATAGTCGGCTGCCATGAGTTCCCGGCCGAGCGCAGCCAGTTCGCGATGGACACGCAGGAAGTCGCTGCTGGCGCTGACCAGGGCCTGCTGGCTCTGGATGAGCTTGGTGATCGCGACCTGGCCGGTGTGGGCTGGAACATCTCCGGCGGTGCGTGCGGCGAGCATGGTCTGGAGTACTGCCGATGTTGCCTGGAGGGCCTGGTCGATCGCCAGTTCGGCGGCCGGGATTTCGCGGGCAAGCCGCGTGGCGGCGACGGTCTTGGTCATGGTCATGGCTATTCCCTGCCGCAGACAGCGGCGAAATCATTGACTGGCGGGGCGATTGCTTATCCGAGGAGCACCACGACGCTTTGGGTCACGCTCATCCCGATCAGGGCCACCACCACGATAAGCAGGGCAAAGACGATGATCAGGCCGAGGCGCACCAGCGGGCTCGCCGGAACCGCAAGGTCCCGGAGTCCGGGGTGGGGGGGCTGTTGCTCGGGCCATGGCAACGGATTCCCTGCTGCTGGGCCGGGAAAAAGGCCGATGTCCTCGAACAAGAGCAGACCGCCCACCTCGTCCTCGCCATCCTCATCCGCGATTTGCCCGCCGCTGGCGACCTGTGCAAAGCCACCTGTGGAATTCACACAGGTTCCCTTGAGCCGCGCATAAGCCAGAGCCGTATCGCCGCGGCGCGTTGTGCCAAGGCGCAGGCGTGCTGCGGCAAGCCGCTGATCGACGGCAGATGGCGAAATGCCAAGAAGCCGGGCGATCTCCTTGTTGCTCTTGTGCTCGAGCAGGAGATCGAGGACCTCGCACTGCTTGGCCGACAGGCCGGCAAGATCGCCGGACGCATTGTCCTCGCTGGCAACGGGGAAGTCGAGACGGGTGGCCATGGCGCAAGGTTAACAGAAATGCCCGGAAAGGGGAACGCAGGGCATGGTAAATTCTGTCTTAACTTGCACACTAGGCCTGCACGAGAGCTGGTCCTCGTAGGCCAGGCAGTTACTGACCGCGGATTTCGCTCAGCTTGCGCTCCCACGCCAGCGCATGGGAGACGATCGTGTCGAGATCGTCATAGCGCGGCACCCACGGCAGCGTGGCCTTGATGCGGCTGTTGTCGGAAATCAGCGAATCGGGATCACCGGCGCGGCGCCCTTGCATCTCGCGCACGATCTTGCGGTTGGTGACGCGATCGACCGCGTCGAGCACTTCGAGCACCGAGAAGCCGCGCCCGTAGCCGCAGTTCATGGTCAGCGATTGCGTGGGCGCAGCGATGAGGGCCTCGAGCGCCAGGACGTGCGCTGCGGCAAGATCGGAGACGTGAATGTAATCGCGCACGCCGGTGCCATCGGGCGTGTCGAAATCGCTGCCGAACACGCCGACCGAGGCGCGTTTGCCCAGGGCTGCCTCGACCGCGACCTTGATCAGGTGGGTGGCGCCAGCGGTAGACTGGCCGGTGCGGGCCTCGGGATCGGCGCCGGCCACGTTGAAGTAGCGCAGCACGCAGTAGTTGAGCGGATGGGCAGCCGAAACGTCGGCCAGCATGGTCTCGGTCATCAGCTTGGACATGCCGTAGGGATTGATCGGCCGCTTGGGGCTGTCTTCGGTGACCGGCGAGACTTCGGGGATGCCGTAAGTCGCAGCAGTGGAGGAAAAGATGAAATGCGGCACGCCTGCCGCAACCGCAGCGGCAATGAGCGCGCGGCTCTTGGCGGTGTTGTTGTGATAGTACTTGAGCGGGTTCTCGACCGATTCGGGGACGATGATCGACCCGGCAAAATGCATGATGGCGCGGATGCCCTGTTCGGCAAAGATGCGCGACAGAAGGTCGCCGTCCTCGATGTCGCCCTCATAGAAAGCGACGCCGTCAGGTACGGCGAAGCGGAATCCGGTGGTCAGGTTGTCGATGACCGCGACGGGATAGCCCGCATCGCTCAGTGCCAGAACGGCATGACTGCCGATATAGCCTGCGCCGCCGGTGACGAGTACGGGAACTTTCGACATTTATAAGAATCTCCAAACATTGATGCACCAAAGCCAGTTCGTGTGGCTATGGCAGAACCTGCCGTCTTCAACCGGTGACGCTGGGTATCCGGTCACAGGCGCATTGCAAACGGATTGACGACAGACTTCGGACCTCGGGCGTGTCCGGCGCTCCGCCAACATTCTGAACTGGCGCACGCACGCATAGCCCCACTTGCTTCTCAACCAAGAGGCCTCCGTGCAATTGCAGCGAGGGCCGATGATGGGCAATGACCCTGCAACAGATGCGCGTACCGGGTGGCCTTGACGGCGACTGCTGCGGATGCGCAGGGTCCGCAAGCGGGAGAGGCAGGCAGGGCCGGTGAGAGATCAGTATGCGACATGGCTGCACCTGCACCAGCCTGACTTGCAGCCAGTCGCGGCCATGGGGAAGACCGGCGAAGTAAGATCCCATCCGGTGCGGGCTATCGACGGCATGCGTGAGAGCAGCGGGTCACAGGCGCTTTCGTGAAGCCGAGCTCAAGGGTGAGCCGCCGGGTTCATGTCCTTGTCTTGATTCGGGCCCGCCCCAGCACTCTGATGTCAAGGGTGCGATCGGGCATCATGCTTGCGTAACGCTCCTTGACATGTGCCAGTTGCTCCTGGGCGGCATCATCGCTTTCCGTAGTGTCGATCGCTATCCGGGCTATAACGAGGCCATCTGCGGGATCGCTGACACAGATGAACGGGTGGGTTGCCTGTTCGGCAAGGGCATCAAGGTCAAACCCGTCAGCAAGTGTCCAATGGTTGCCGGAGCGTGAATGAATAGGCCGATGGCAGTAGCGACAGGCGGCAACGAAATACTCGTTGTCGCGTGTCCGGGATCTGCGCGCAGGGGAATGTGCTCGAGTGAACCAGCACTGGGTCAGGGTAGGTGAGGACGCAGGCCGAATGGTCATGAGGCCATGATCGGATAGTCGTGGTTAACCCTGCGTTTGCAGCGCTATCAGGCCTTTTGCTTAGCCGGTTGCGGCGGACGCGCATGACCGCCTGAACTAAAGATAAGATGATGTTCATGATTTAGTCAGCACCGACAGCGGTGACGATCCGGACGTCCTGCCATGTCCGGGGAAGAGCTTCTCACGTCGCCTGTCAGAGCGATGTACGAGATAATGCAAAATAATACAGACACTTGACGATAGCGCAGCCTGGTCTACATTGTTGCGTCTTGCCCCGGGCAGAAACCAACCAGGGACCGGCGGGTTGTGGATGGGGGCGCACTGAACGCATAATATTAAGCAGTTGCCATTGGTTGTGCAGTGCGGTATTTCAATCCCACAGGTCGCAAACTGATTCTGGAATGGAGACCGTTATGAAGATCAAGTCTATGATTGCCGCTGCCGCTGCTGCGGCGATGCTGACTGCTCCTGTGGCGGCCAATGCCGGCACGACTGCGGCTGCATCGCTCAATGGCGTAAAGCCCGTTCTCAGCAGCAAGGAAGTCCGTGCGTCGCGCTCGGTGAAGCGTGAAAATGGCATCACCGCTGCTGGTTACATCATTGGTGCAATTGCCCTTGGCCTTGGCACTTACGGTATCGTGAAGGCTATCGACAAGTCGAACGGCTGAGCGAAATCTGATACAAGGAAAGGTTGGTCGGCTTGATCGGCCAGCCTTTTTTTGCGCCTGCAGATTGTTGCCGATGGCGCATTCCCGGCTCTGCGAGATAGAGACATTCTGATTGGGAGAGCTTTGGTTTGCAGCGCATTCCTAAAGTTCGGCAAGCTCGGCTGATCGCAATCCTGGCAGTGTCGCTTGTTTTGGGTGGAGGCGGCGTTCCTTACCCGTTGCCCAATATGCTGGTGCAACTTGTTGTCCTTGGTATCTTGCTTTGGCCCGCAAGAGCGCCAGAAACCGCGCTGCAGTTTGCAAAGTTGGACCGCGCGCTGCTTGCCCTGATTGCGATCACTGTCGCACTGCCAGTCTTGCAAGTCATTAAGTTGCCTCCGGAGCTGTGGACAAAGCTTGCCGGTCGTGAACTTGTGCTGGCCTCGTTGACGGCTGCAGAAATGCCCGATGCATGGATGTCGTTCTCGGTTGATCCTGCGCGGACAATGATGGCGGCATTGAGCCTCATTCCCGCGGTTGGTGCCGCGCTTCTGGTGGCCAATGCAACGGTTCGCGATCGCAGCTTCGTGCTAAAAAGCCTGGCTGCCATGGGCCTGTTCATGGTTCTGCTCGGCACTATCCAGCTCTCGTCGGGCAACCGCATTCTCATTCCCTACAACCAGATCCGCAATCCGCACCAGCTCCACGGTTTCTTCGCCTATCATAACCCTGCAGGCCTGTTTCTCGATATCTGCCTGCTCGTCGTCATCCTGCTCCCGCAGCAATTGCGAGCACGCAATCTTGAGCTAGGCCTGCGCATCGGGATTGGTCTCATGTTGGCAATCGCCGTGGTGCTGACCCAGTCGCGATCGTCGCTTGCGCTTGCGATCGTTCCTTGCGCGGCGCTGGCATGGCGGGTTGGGCAGTCCCTCCTTGCCCGCAAGGGCCGCCTGAAAGAGGCGGGCCACCGAGCCGTGATTGGTGTCACTGTGCTGGTGATAACCTGTATCGCCTCTGTAAGCTTGCTCCTGAGCAATACGAGAGTGCAGCAGGCACTTAGCCGGTTCGATGATCTTCAGGATGCACGGCCTGCGATCTGGGAGGATTCGTGGAGCGCTTGGCAGGCATTCTGGCCAGCAGGAGCCGGCACCGGTACATTCACGACCGTCTTCCCGATATATGAGTCACTCGAAAATCTCGTTCCGGCCGTGACAAACCGCGCACATAACGACTTCCTTGAGCTTGGCATCGAAAGTGGCATCGTCGGATATGCCGTCCTGCTCTGCTGGGTTGGATTCCTGCTGTTGCGCCTTTTCAGTAAGGCCGTGAATGACGAGCATCGTGCTCAAAAAGTGATCTGCGCCACAGCTTTCGTGATGATTGCAGGGCAGGCATTGATCGACTACCCCCTTCGCAATGAAGCCATGCTGGCGATTGCCGGCTTGCTGGTCGGCTTGCTGACCCGGCCACCCGAGTATGAAGGAAAGCAGACTTGAAGGTTCAACCTGTCACGCTGTCGGCGTTGCTCATTCTTACGCTCTCAGGTTGCTATTCGCCCGCCGCATATCTGCCGCGCGGCGAGGATGCGTACAAGATGGTTCCGGCAGCAGACCCCGGCAAAGGCCCTGCGCAGTACCGCATCGGCCTGCTCGATACGCTCTCTATCCGCACTTTCCAGGAGCCTGATCTCTCGTTCGAGAAGATCCAGGTCGATGCCGGCGGCAATATCAACTTCCCACTGGTCGGCACGGTTCGCGTTGTAGGCAAGTCCCCGATCGAGCTCAGCCGCGAGCTGGAGAAGGGCTTGTCAGCACGATACATCGTCAATCCGCAGGTCGTGGTCGGCGTTGAAACCTCCGCTGCACAGCGCGTGGTGGTTGAAGGCAACGTGATCGAACCAGGTGTCTACGAAGTTTCGGGGTCGTCCAGTCTTCTGGAATCGATAGCCCGAGCCAAGGGGCTTACACGTGTTGCGCAAGTCAACGAAATCGTGGTGTTCAGGCAGGTCAATGGACAGCGCATGGGCGCAATTTTCAATCTCAAGGATATCCGCGAAGGTCGCGCGCCTGATCCCGAGATTCTCGGAGGCGACCAGATCGTAGTCGGCTTCAACGCCGTCAAGGGCGCCTATCGCGATTTCATTGCGGCCGCGCCAATCTTTAACGTTTTCCGGAATTTCTGATCATGGCGGGTGACATTTCAGTGCGGGGCAAGGCATTGCAAGCGGGCGGACAGCCGGCCGAGTATCAGCAAGTCGACATCGACGAACCCATGTTCGCTATCGATTTTCGGCGTATCCTGAACCTGTTGCGGCGTGAAGCCCTGTGGATCGTAGGGATCGTGACAGTAGCAGTGGCACTCGGCGTCATCGCGACTTTGCTGATGACGCCAATGTACACTGCGACGGCATCGGTGCTAGTGGAGCAGCAAGCTGATCAAATCCTCGAAGGCAGTGAACTCACTCCAGCCGCATCCTACCAAGATGCTGACCGGTTCCTGCAGACGCAAGTGGACGTTCTTAACAGCCGTTCTCTGGCCACTCGTGTTGTTCAAGCTGAAAAGCTTGCGACAGATCCTTCCTTTTTCGAAGCTGTGAAGAACAGGCTGCCGGAAAGTTCTGACCTGCCATCTGACCTTGTCGGCAAAAAGGCGCTGGATGATTACCGACTGGAGCAGGCAATCGAGCTGTTACAGAAGAACCTGACGATCACTCTTCCCAGGGAGAGCCGAGTTATATCGATTGGCTTCCGGTCAGCTAATCCCGCGCTTTCGGCAAAGATCGCGAACTCGGTGGCGCAGCGCTATATAGAAGGCAACCTGAACCGCAAGTTCGAGAGCTCGTCCTATGCTCGCGACTTTCTGGCGCAGCAGTTGCAGGAAGCGCGGACAAAGCTTGAGGCATCCGAGCGTGAACTGAACGGGTATTCGCGTGCAGCGGGCCTGATCCGCGTGGCAGGACAGGGCGCCAACGCGGACCGCGAAACCACTTTGTCGGTCACTAACGAAAGCCTCGTTCAAGCTAACTCAGCGGCCAACCAGGCGGCCGCGGAGCGTGCTGCGGCAGAGGATCGCTGGCAAGCGATTGCCAATGTGCCTGTGCTGACAACGCCACAAGCTCTCGCCAATCCGGCAATGCAGGCGATGATCAAACAGAAGGCGGAGATCGACGCAGAGCTGGCAGCAGCTCGAGCGCGATACTTGGATGACTATCCGTCGGTGCTCGCGCTGAAGACCCAATCGGCTCGTGTCGAAGAGCAGATCCAGGCGCTGGGCAATGGCATCAAGCGTTCAGTCTATCTCGATTTTCGCGCTGCACTTGAAAAGGAGAAGACACTGCAGGGCGAAGTGGCAGCGCTTAAAGGCGCTGCGCTCACCGAACAGGATCGGGGGTACAGTACAATGTGCTCAAGCGTGTCGCAGAGACCAACCGCTCGTCGTACGATGCGCTGCTTGAGCGTTACAACCAGTTGACCGCCACGGCTGGGGCGTCAGCAAATAACGTATCGGTTGTAGACGTGGCTGAGGTTCCCTCTGAGCCGACATCGCCGAGTTTTCCGAAGAACATCGCCATTGCCCTGCTGTTGGGTATGGGTACTGCAGCGGCATTCGTGTTTTTGAAAGATCACTTTGACGATACGATCCGTTCACCATTAGACGTAGAAGGTAAGCTTGGCGTGCCGATGCTTGGACTGATACCCCATGTTGGAAGTGACGCCGAAGGTGCTGCCTTGGATCAGGTCAGAACCGATCCCAAGCTGCCGATAAGTGAAGCTTACGTCTCGTTGGTGACCAATCTCACCTATGCAACGGCCGATGGCATTCCCTCGTCTATCGCAATTACAAGTTCACAAGCCTCTGAGGGCAAGTCGACGACCGCCAATGCCATTGCGATTGATCTTGCCCGTCTTGGCCGCAGAGTACTGCTGATCGACGCAGACATGAGGCGTCCCACATTGCACCGGATCAAAAAGATAAAGCTGCAGAGCGGACTTTCCGATGTGCTCAGTGGAAATACTCAGCTCGCTGACGTCGTGCAACAGGATGGCGAAGAGGCCGGATTGTCATTCGTTCTGGCTGGACCAAGGCCGCCAGAAGCCTCAATCTTGCTTGGAAGTGGGCGCTTGAATGCGTTAATTCAGGAGGCTCGTGGCCTTGCGGAAGTGGTCATAGTCGACTGCCCGCCAATGCTGGGTCTGTCGGACACGGCATCGATCGCTGCCCATGTCGAAGCCGTATTGATGGTGGTGGACTCGTCGCAAGGTCACAGGGGCGCCGTAAAGTCCGCGCTGCGCCGCTTAAGCCTTGTTAACGCGCGTATCATCGGGGCGGTGCTTACAAAGTTCGATCCAAAAGCTGCCAACTCCAAGTATGGCTATTACGGATACAACTACTATAGCTATGGACAGGACGAGGCTTGAGGTTTGCTTAATACCTCGCACCTTCGGATGTCGGCGCGGATTGCAGCATTTTGCCTGCTGTCTGGGATGGTAGTAGTGCTGACGGCGGACACAATGATGGGAAATTTGGGGTTGAGCGATGTATCTCTGCCCCAACTAGTCAGATTTAAGACCTTGCCTGCATCAAGCCGTCAAGCGTTGGAAAACGGCAAAGATAATGAAGCCATAACCATTGCTCGCGCAGCGGTGCTGAAACAACCTTTGTCTGTCGAAGCATTGACTTCGCTGGCTCTAAGCAGTGCAGTGTCGAAACCAGAGATGTCTTCACAGGCACTTGCGCAGGCTGCGTCTTTTGGGTGGCGGAACGTAGCCGTACAGGCAATCGTGATCAAGAGCGCGGCTCTTGCAAACAACTGGAACGTTGTTGCACCCAGGTTGGTCGCTCTTTCCAATCTGAACAAATTGGACGCCTTGGACCCTAGTGTTTTTGTTACAGCAAATGCTGGGACCTACGCTTCAAAGATTGCACCAGCATTTGCCCAAAACGGAATTGCTTGGTTCAGGTTTGCTGATTGGCTTAAAGACAATGGGGCAGAGAATGAGAGAGCAAGTTTACTCGCACAGACGCCGCCTTATAATCGTGAATCTGATTGCATTCAGCTAGGGCAGACTGCTCGGAAGCTTGTTTCAGAAGATCGTGTTAACATGGCGGCTGACCTGATCCATTCTCGTTGCCAAGGCTATCTGACGCCGGCTTCAGGTGCCATTACTATTGATCAGCATTTTGGAGATTCTCGGCGAGGGCCGTTCGAATGGCAATTGGCTCCCGAACCAGGTGTTAGCGTTCGCATTGGGGCGAGTGTAGGGAAGATCGTAGTGGAAGTTGAGAATGTGGATCCAGTGCAGCGCGTCATTGCTAGCAAGATTCTATCGAAGCACGACCATCGTACAAAGTTTCGAGCCCTTTTTAGGCTATCAGATCTTAATGTTCCACATCGATCAATAATGCCATTATCATTTGAATGTATAGGGTCAAAATTTTTGACCGCGTCAAGCGGACCGGTATCCGGTGCTCTTTACACGTCACCTTGTAAGTTTTACCGCGTGAAGCTCTCGCTTCCGCAAGGCCGCTTTCAGTTACATGTCGATGAACATGGCTTCCAAGCAAACTAGTGGATTGATTCCAACGTTTGGTGCCCGCGCCTGACGGCGGCGATAATTTTGTCAGGGTCGGCTTTCCATACGAACGGTTTGGGGTCGCCATTATGTTCGCTGATGAAGCGATTGATGGCGGCCTGCAGATCGACGACGGAATGAAAGACGCCATTTTTCAGACGCCTGCGGGTCAGCTTTGCAAAGAAGCCCTCGACGGCATTGAGCCATGAGCAGGACGTCGGCACAAAATGGAAGGTCCAGCGGGGATGCCTGTCCAGCCATGCTCTGACTTTGGGTTGTCATGACGTGACTGACGTGACCCCAGCTTTCCGCCAGCTGGGATTAGAGCCGGGCGGTTGTTTTGCGCATCGGCGCAGTTGAAGCAATGGGCTGCGTAGCGGAGCCCGTAGGGCGTAGCGAAGCGGGCCATTGCTTATCCAGTTTGGCGGCGAACGCCGCCGGGGTTGCGTAGCCAAGTGACGAGTGCGGCCTCTCCCGGTTGTAATCCTCGACCCAGGCAGCGATCTCGAGCCGTGCATGGGCAAGGCTCATGAACAAGGTCTCGTTCAGCAGCTCATCGCGCATGCGGCCGTTGAAGCTCTCGACGTAGCCGTTCTGCATCGGCCTGCCCGGAGCAATGTAATGCCACTCCACGCCGAGCTCTCCGCACCATGCGAGAACGGCGTTGCTGGTGAGCTCGGGTAACTGCTCAGGAGGTTGGCAGAAAATGGTTGCGCGGTGACTCGGAGTTTGATTCACCCTGCTGATGGCCCCACCCCCGCTTCATGTGCTGAGCGAAGCTGAGAAGAACGAGCTTCTTCTGGCCCAGCACGAGATGATCGAACGAATGGCGGCGCGGATTACGGGTAACTGCTCAGGAGGTTGGCAGAAAATGGTTGCGCGGTGACTCGGAGTTTGATTCACCCTGCTGATGGCCCCACCCCCGCTTCATGTGCTGAGCGAAGCTGAGAAGAACGAGCTTCTTCTGGCCCAGCACGAGATGATCGAACGAATGGCGGCGCGGATTACGGAACTTGAGGGCCTGGTCGGCAAGCCGCGCAAGACATCCTCGAACTCGCACATCCCGCCCTCGAAGGACGATTTTGGCAAAAAGGGTGGCAAGGGGCGCAAGCCGAAGACAGGCAAGCGGCCTGCGCGCGAGGGCAAACACCGCCCACTGGCCGAGACACCCGACACGACCGAACGAGTCATGGCCAGCGAGTGCGGCCATTGCGGCACGGATGTGACCGGCCAGGTACAGCAGTGCCGGCAGCGCTACGATCATGTCGACCTGCCACCGAGCCGTCCCGTCGTCACCCGGGTGGAGTTGTGGGGTGGGCGCTGCCGGTGCTGTGGCCGACGCTACAAGGCGCAGGCGCCTGTGGGCATGGCTCCCGGTTCGCCCTTCGGCCCCGGCATCCGTGCGCTGATGGCCTATCTGCATCATAGCCATCACGTGGGTTTCGAGCGCCTTTCCCGGATTGCTGGCGAACTGTTTGGGCTGACAATCTCTGAAGGTGCCATCGCCAACATGTTCCGCCGCCTGCGCACCAGCATGGATGCGGCCACGACTGCGATCCGCGCCAAATTGCTCAAGGCGCGCATCATTGCTTCGGACGAGACGACAACCCGGACCAACGGCGTGATGCAGTGGCAGTGGGTGTTCCTGTCCAGCGACGCTGTCCTGCACAAGATTGCCTCGCGCCGGGCCCGCAGCGTTGCCGAAGACGTACTGGGACAGCATCGGCCCGATGTCTGGGTCTCCGACCGCTATTCGGGTCAGCAGGAGTTGGGACGCGAGCATCAGGTTTGCCTTGCCCATGTCCTGCGCGATGTTCAGTACGCCATCGACAGCGGCGACACTGCCTTTGCGCCAAGCATCCGCGACCATCTGCGCTGGGCGATCAAGGTCGGGCGACGACGAGACCAGCTCAAGGACAGCACCTTGGCCGCCTATGCTGCCAAAGCCGACAATATCCTCGATCGTCTGGTTGCCAGACCTGTCGCTCATCCCGCCGGGCGCGTTCTGCTCAAGCAAATCAAGGCATGGCGGGGGAAGTTCTTCGTCTTCCTCAAAAACCGTGACGTGCCGGCCACGAACAACATCTCCGAGCGCGAAATCCGCCCCTCGGTCGTCTTCCGTAAGGTCACCAACGGCTTCAGGTCAGACTGGGGCGCTCAGATCCATGCCGGATACCGTTCCGTCACCGGCACCGCACGCCTCTCTGGCCAGTCCGCACTCAGCGCAATCCGCGATCTCGTCGACGGACGCTTCGCCGTCGCTTGATCGGCCTCAGTGCCAACCTCCTGAGCAGTTACGAGCTCGGTGCCATTGTCGCTGACGATCATTCCGGGCTTGCCACGCTGGGCGATCAGCTGGGTCAGCTCGCGCACGACACGGTGCCCGGAGATGGACGTGTCCGGCACCGCCGCTAGGCACTCCCGGGTCACGTCATCGACCACGTTCAGCACGCGGAACCGCCTGCCAGAGGCCATCTGGTCGTGAACAAAGTCCAGGCTCCAGCGCTGGTTCGCCAGCGCCAGCACCGGAGCAG
Organism: Novosphingobium sp. THN1; assembly: GCF_003454795.1. Taxonomy (GTDB): domain Bacteria; phylum Pseudomonadota; class Alphaproteobacteria; order Sphingomonadales; family Sphingomonadaceae; genus Novosphingobium. The sequence goes on along the minus strand of NZ_CP028348.1, from coordinate 106,481 downwards.
GTGCCCTGGTCCCGACAGCACGCTTGCGGCTGCGTCGCCGCCTGACCGCCAGCCCTTCCTCGCGATACAGACGTTGGGTTTTCTTCCGGTTGATCATCACGCCCTCCCGGCGCAGCAGGATGTGCAAACGGCGATAGCCGAACCGGCGCCGCTGGTTGGCCAGATCGCGCAGCTTCTCACGCAGCGCACCATCGTCCCGTGTGGAACGGTAGCGCACGCTCTTGCGATCAGCATCGATGACACGGCACGCCCGCCGTTCGCTCATCCCGTGGCACGCCTGGAGATGAGCGACAGCTTCCCGCTTCGCGGCGGGCGTCAGAACTTTTTTGCCAGAAGATCCTTCAACGCAGCCTGGTCCAGCATTGCATCGGCCAGAAGCCGCTTGAGCTTGGCGTTCTCGCTCTCGAGATCACGCAGCCGCCGGGCCTCGGATACCTCCAGCCCGCCATACTTGGCCTTCCAGTTGTAGATCGTCGCTTCCGACACCCCATGCCGCCTAGCCAAATCAGCGGTCTTTGCGCCCGCCTCTGCCTCCTTCAGCACGCCAATGATCTGCTCGTCCGAAAAACCTTGCACGCTTCATCGTCTGTCCTTCCTTCAAGGCCAGACTCTAATCGCTCGTGGAGGAAAATCAGGGGGTCACGTCACCGCAGCTATGATCCATAAGTCTTTCGAGATTCCGCTTTTGGCCGTCCTTAATGGAAAAATCAAAAAAGGCTCCACTGATCAGCGCCTATAAAGCAGGAAGAAGGTCGTCGGGAATTTTTTGTTCGCCGCTGTGTCCAGTGAAATTTTGACAGTGCCGCTCTGTTGTTTGAGGGCTGCAGAAGATATGATCTTCCCGTTCAGGGTCAGTGGTGACAGCATCCAGCGATATCTCGGATCCGTTTTCAAAACGGCGTCGAGGCGAACTCGCTTGAGTTCGATCGGCAAGCGGCCCAAACTTATAGCGGTGCCGTTGGAGGTAATTGCCATGCCGGTATTACGCGCATCGGCGGCCAGGATAACAAGGATGCGCGCACTCCGTGCTAATGGCCTCGCATCAAGCGAGCTGAATGCGATCAATGCCGGAGCATCGGACCGCATCAGTTGAATAGGACCCACGACAACAGGGCTGTTCAGCGCATCTCCGACCCTTGCTGCCGTGAACCGCGTCGAGACGGTTAGTTCGTTGTCCAACGAATGAAGAAGTACCTGGCCCTGGGGCGATTGCCATAATCCCTGCGCAGGGTTGGTGCGGTTGGTGGAGGGTATCCCGCCTGTGCGGCGAAGCGCCGAAAGGAGTGATGTCGTCCGCGCCGATGTGTCCGGGGCGGCGCGATCGGAAGCTGGGTCGGGCGCGAGCGATTGGTTGATGTCGACCGGGTGCGTCCCGCCGCCGTCTGCATTTGCCAGTCCAAGCCGGGCCACCCATGCAAGCGCCGTGATATCGTGGGGGGCCTGCCGACGTCCACCGTTGAGCAGAGCTTCATCATCGTCCAGCAACAGTCGCAATCGCGACGGAGCAGGGGCGATCTCGCGTCTTGACCAAAGTAGGGCTGTCAGCGTTTCGCCGGCACGTGCGACGGGATCGAGACCGACGCCGCCCGGATTGATAGCTTCCTTGCGCACGCCTTGTCCGTCATAAGCCAGATCGATCGGGCCATCGGCATGGCGGCAAATCAAGTTCCAGCCCTGGATCGAGGCCAGGGCTGGTGCGAATAGGCCGGATTCGAAGCGGCGCTGGTTCCAGAACTCCTGATCGTGCTCGGTCATGATGAACGGCTTGCCGAACTGGCGTGTCGATGCGGCAAGGCCGAGATACTTGGCAAGATCGGTGAACGAGGAATGGTTGCGCATTCTCGTTCCGGGTCCGACGCCCAGAGCAACCTGCTCGTGCTCGTAGGAATGGCTGTCGATCATCGGCAGGAGGCGCTTGACCGGTGTCACGTTGTAGCGTTTCCAGGAATTGAAGGTTGTGTAGGGACCGTCGTAGCCGAGTTGGCGGATGGTATTTGCCATGGTGCCTAGTGTCTCGGCTTGGCGCCGGACTAGGAAGCGCTGGAAATCTTCCATTTCCCTGCTGTCTTCTCGGGTTGATCGGGGAAGCTGCACTGGGAGGTGTGCCAAGCCCTTCGACTTAGTGAAAGCATCCTTGTAGAGCGGTGGCAAAGGTCCATCCTTGAACCGATTTACCAGTTCCATGTAGAAATCTAGGTCGGGTTCGTTGACCAGGATCAGGCCTGCGGTGTGAGGGTCCTGGGCGAACGACATGCCGGTATAGGGGTTGCGCGTAGTCAGCAGTAGGCGCGCCAAATCCTGCCAGTGCGCTAGGGCGGTCGGTTCGAAGAAGATCCGCTGCAGCATTCCACGATTTTCAGCCCAGCGATGCGGAAAAACGTTGCCGAGCGCGGCATTTTGCGAACTCTGGATGTCCATCAACCAATGGATACCGCGGGCACGCAACTGGGCAGCGAAGAACTGAAACCGATCCAATTCTTGCGGATTGAACACGAGGTCCTGGTTGCTCCCCCGCATCAACAGTGCGTCGACGAAGTGGAAGCGCACCATGTTGTAGCCATGACGGCGTAATTGCTCGGCGTAACGCGTGGCCACGTCATGGTCGGGGAAACCGCTTCCTGCGGTATTAGAAAATCCCGGCCCCAGCGTGGCGCAATTGATGGGTAGGTCCTTACCGCCGAATGTCAGTTTCTCGCCGTCGATCTTCATCCGCGCATTTGGCAGGGCAGGGGTGATGGAAGAGAAATCGAGCGGGCTGTCGGCCTTTATTTCAAGTGAGGGATCGGTAAGCGCAATCCACTCGCCCTCCTCGAAAGGAGCCGGGAGCCTGGGAGATGCTATCAAGATAGCGCTCGGCAAAAGCAGAATACGGCACAGGCGCGAGATAATGCGATGTCGGCGCTGCGAGTTTCCCATATTGGCTTCCCTTTGTCTCGACCCACCACGGTTTTTGCGCAATTCAGGAATGGTGGCGACAGTATAATGCGACAGCGGCACGGGTTGCAGAATGTCTTAGAGTCGGATCTGTAATTGCAGAGCTGGGCGGTGTGATCCCTTGAGGGTTTCATGGATCTGTCCGCACTGACCGAGCCGGAGCTTGGTCGTGCTGTATCGGGTCTCACAGAGGCGAACGTTGCATTGACTCGAAGCGGGCTTTGCTGCCCATCTGACTACCTTCGCAGATCGTTCGTCCCTGCGTTCCCTCTCGGGACACCGCCCTCGGATCAGCTTTGACGCTTCACCGCTGGCAAGCAGGTTCTACCCCAACTCAAGCTTGGAACAAAGTGCCGTCGCGCAGCATGGCATGCATGATGACCGCAAGGCGGCGAGCCAGGGCGACGCGAGCCCTCTTAAGGCCCCGGCGCTTGGCGATCTTCATGGCCCATGTCTTCAGAGCGAAGGTCTCTCAGCTCCTAGTCAGGATCGAGTTGGCGGCTTCGTAGAGCAGCTTGCGCACCGTGCTGTCGCCCTGTTTGGTGATCCTGCCTGTCCAATCTAGCTCGCCCGACTGATGACGTCGGGGCACAAGGCCGAAGTAGGCGCCGGCATTGCGCGATTGTCGGAAACGCCCCGCTTCATCCACTGCAGCGGCGAAGGCAGCAGATGTCTGCACGCCCACGCCCGGTATAGTCATCAGGATTTCGCAAGCCTGTGACTGGCTGGCGATGATACGCAGGCGGCGGTCCATTTCCTTGATTTGCCCGACCAGTTCTGCGCGCACAGACAGCAAGGATGCGATGGCGTCGCCAAGGCCCGGGATGTGGGCGGCCTGCATGATCCGTTCGAGGAAGGCCTTCCTTGACCTGCGCCGGGCCGATAGCCGAACGTCGCGCAGAGACCACGGATCGTGTTGTCGAGCCGGACACGCGCTTCCACCAGATGGCTGCGTGCGGTGATGACGCTGCGAACGCCATGCGCTGCCGGAGATTTGACATGCACCTCCTTGTAGAAGCCGGTGCGTGCCAACTGCGCGAGGCCGGCGGCATCGTGAGGGTCGGTCTTGTTCGCCTTCATTGCCTTGAGGCTCTGGTGGGCCTGGCGGGCATCAATGCACACTACCGGGACACCCAGTTCACGCAGGCCAAGGCAGATCGCCGGCGACATGCGGCCCGTTTCGATCACCGCCCGCTCGATTGGACCGTATCGCTCCAGCATCATGGCGATCGCCTCCGGAGAGTTTTCCACTTTCTCCGACACGACCTTCCGACCATTGTCATCAACGATGCAGACCTGCGTGGATTCCATCGACAAGTCCAATCCGGCATAGTGCTTCATGGCTGCTTCCTTCCTTCAGGATTCGACAACCAGAAGTGTGCGCCCCAACCGAGCTCCGAGGGAAGCAGCCGCAATTACACGATGATTCGAAACTAATTCGTTGAATGACAGTGTCTTGCGGCACGCCGGATGAAGGCTTGTACCGAGGCCGCGAAGAGCCAAGCGGTGGCAGATGCGATGGTCTGCTCGAAGTCCTTGGCAGGTCGGCGATTTCGGTTGAGCCAGGCGATTGTCCTTTCGACAACCCACCGGCGGGGCAAGACTTCGAAGCCCTTGACCGTGTCGGAGCGTTTGATGATTGCGATCATCCAGCTACCCAAAGGCTTCAGGGCATCCTTCAGTTTCTGGCCAGCATATCCGCCATCAGCGAACACGTGCCGCAGCCAGGGAAACCGCTTGATGACGCCGCCCAAGACCATCGGAGCTCCATCGCGATCCTGAATGTCAGCGGTATGGACGACGGCGTGAACCAGATTGCCCTCGGTGTCGGTTAGGATGTGACGCTTGCGTCCTTTGATCTTCTTTCCAGCATCGTAGCCCGAGGTCCGCCACTTTCAGTGGTTTTGACGCTCTGGCTGTCGATCACACCGGCGCTGGGCGAGGCTTCACGCCCCTTTGCTTCACGGACCAGCATAAGAAGGCCATGGTTCAAGGCCTGCCATAGCCCAGTATCGCGCCATATGTAGAACCAGCGTCGCACCGTTGAGAACCGGTGGAAAGCAAGGTGGCAGCATTCGCCATGGCAGCCCACCCCGGAGCAGATAGAAGATAGCCTCAACAATCCGGCGCATCTCCCACTTCCGTGGTCGACCTGTCTTTGCTGGTGGAGGAAGAAGTGGCTCGAAGAAAGCCCATTCGGCATCGGTTAAATCTGTTGGTAAAGCTAGCATGCTTCGCGCATGGAGAGCGCGAGTGGTATCGGTCCACATCGTTGTATCCCAGGTAGATTTTGGCGAAACCCCTGAATCAACGACTGGGCGGGTCGTCAAGCTAACCCACTGATACCACTCAACTTAGTTTCGGATCGGGCTCTGAGATTGCGGTCCTACTGGACCGCAATCTTAAGTATTGCTACCTGCGCCATGGTTGCGGCGCAATACAAGAGGCTTTGATGGTGGATGGCGCGGCGGGCGAGCAAACAGGTAAGCGCGCAATAGTATACACATCCGCCTATCGTGGCGGTGCTTCATGGTTTGTGCTGGAAATGGCGGCCGGGATGTCGGCGGCAGGTGGCGACATCCTGCTTATCGCACCGAGGGCCGAACCCGAAGAGCGTGAGCAGCTTGTCGCCGCCACGCGGCGGATAGAACTGCCGCGGGGGTCCTATGGCAAGGGCAGCAAGCTAGTGCGCCTGCTGCGGACGGCGGGACGGATCGTTTCGACATTTATTGCCTTCGCGCGTGCACGCCGCCATGCTCGCACATATGTTATCTCTTTTTACGATTGGCTTATTATTCTGGCCCTCCAGATGGTTTGGATTCGATTGATCGGCGGGCGGCTGATCTACGTCGTGCATGATGCCAAGCCCCATGCCTGGGCATCCTCCCCGACGATGCGATGGTTGGAGTTGATGCTGCTGCGAGCCAGCTACCTGCTACCTCATGAACTTGTAACGCTGACTAGAAGTGCGAAAGACCAAATAAAAGAGGAATTCGGACGGCGCGGACAAGCCACCGTCATTCCGCATGGTGCCTACGCTACTGCCACCACACTACCGCCAGGAGATCGTAAGATTTTGGTCTTCGGCATGCTGCGGCGCAACAAGCGTATTCTCGAAACGATCGAAGCGGTGAAGCTTGCCGTTGCATCCGGCGCACGAGTAAGTCTCACGATAGCCGGGGCCCCGCACAAGGAGGATATTGGCTACTGGGATGAGTGCGCGGCATGTCTCCCCGGGACCGATGGTTATATTCATACGGAAATCGAGTTCATCCCGGAACCGCGTCTCAATCAGCTGATCGCCGAATGCGATGCAGTGATCCTGCCTTACGAGGATTTCAACTCGCAATCGGGTGTTGCGGTGCTGGCTGCGTGTTCGGAGCGGCTGCTGCTGTGCACCGCCACAGGTGGTCTTGCCGAGCTGGTCGAGCAAGGACTTGACCCGATAGTTATCCAGCAACCAGTAACCCCAGATCCGTTGCTGATGCAATCATTGATTTCGCAGCAATGCCGCTGGAAGAATTACGAGACAAGGCAAGTGCGAGTAAACGCTCCTTGGATACCTATCTCAATTGGAGGCGAATCGGTGCGGAATACATGACACTAATACGTTAGCACTTCTGTGGTTGCCGTCCGTTGCGCAAGCGGGTTTTGGGCTTGAATGAGAAAATAACCGAGCGCGGTCTTCTCTCAGGTGCGTATTTCAGAAGTTCTGGACAGGCGTTTCGCAAAATCGCGGACGCGCATTTCACTAGAGCGGTTTTCGACCGCTTTGAATCGGCGGGGGATTCCCGCGGGACATGATTTCTGATTCAGAATCCATGCTGGTGAAGGAGGCCGGCATGGATGGCCCAAGCTCTTTCGATGGATTTGCGTTCCCGACTTCTGGCGGCGGTTGATAGCGGGATGAGTTGCCGTGCTGCGGCAACCCGGTTTGGTGTCGCGCCATCGACGGCGATCCGGTGGGAGGCGCAGCGGCGCGAGACCGGTGACTATGCTCCCAAGCCGCAGGGCGGCGACATGCGCTCACGACGGGTGGAAGAGCGTGCGGCAGACATCCTCGCCATCTGGGAGGCGCGCAAGGACATCTCCCTTGAGGAATTGCGCGCTGGCCTGGCCGAGATCGGCCTGATCGTCTCGGTCGCCGGGTTGCATCGCTTCTTCATGCGTCGGGGCATGACGCGCAAAAAACGTATGGCCCGCCCCGTCTGCAAGGGGGATTTTGAAGTGTTCTGATCAGTCTGCGTCAACGTATGCGGTCTCATGGGTGACCCCATGGCCAAGATGGACATCCGCACGTCTGGAGCCACAATAAAGACGCCGGCAACGAGTGCCATTTTTTTGGCCGGGCTTTCCAGACGCCGATCGACTGTCGGGCCATCTTCACGATCCTTCCTGCAAACATCGTTGGCCTATGCACGAAGATGCGTGCGGCCGATCCGATTATGCCGCGACTGGGTAGACGCGTTCGAACGTCGCGTCCTTGCGCAAGGACGCCCATGCGATCCGCGCCAGCTTGTTGGCCAGCGCGACGACGATAGCATTGCGGTGGACTCCTCGCTCGATCATTCCTGTCAACCAGCGCCCCAACGGGGTCTCGCTTCGCGCCAGCGACGGCAATGCTGCTCGGGCACCGTGGATGAGCAAGGTGCGCAAGTAGGTGTTGCCTCGCTTGGAGATGCCGAGCAGCCGCGGCTTGCCGCCGGTAGTATGCTGACGGGGCACCAGACCGAGCCAGGCACCCAGGTCTCGGGCTTTGGCAAAGCTGCTGGCATCGCCCACGGCTGCAATCAGGGCAGTTGCGTTCAGCACCCCGACGCCGGGGATGGATGTGAGCCGCCGGGCAGCCGCGTCATTGCGCGCCAGCTCGACAAACTCGCCGTTCAGCGCTTCCACCCTGGTATCGAGTTCGCGCAATTCGGCAACCAACTGGCGCAGGCGCGGTGACAAGGTCGTATCCTCATCGGCCAGCAGGGCATCGATGCCGAGTTCCAGCTTGCGCCGCCCAACCGGGAAAATGGTCCCGCGCTCCAGCAGGATCGCCCGCAACTGGTTGGTCAGGCTCCTGCGCTCAGCCACCAGGCGCGAGCGAACCCGGTGGAGCGTCTGGATGTCCAACTGCTCCTGGGTCTTGAGTTCGACGAAGCGCATCGTTGGACGCGAGGCGGCCTCGGCGATCCCCTCGGCGTCGCGGTCATCGTTCTTCTGTGCTTTGACATACGGCCGTACGTACTCCGGCGACATCAGCCGGATCTCATGTCCGTGCGCGGCGAACAGGCGCCCCAGATAATGGGCACCGCAACATGCCTCCATCGCGACCACGCACACAGGAAGCTTGGCAACGTAGTCGACCAGCGTCTGGCGGCGCATCGACCTGCGTACGACGACAGCTCCCGCCGCATCCACGCCCACCACACTGCAGGCATTCTTGCCCAAATCAACGCCAAGGATCACAATAGACATCGGTCCGCTCCTTTCCTCTTCAAGCACCAGCATCATATCCGATGCCGGGGAAAAGGGGCGGGCCATCCCATAAAGACTGGCCATGCCATCGAGCAGGACCGGCCCGACATCCTGAAGCAGCAGCGGGAGTGGTTCGACGGCCAACTCGACCTCGAACCCGAGCGGCTCGTGTTCATAGACGAAACGTGGACCGCCACCAACATGACCCGCAGCCATGGCCGCTGCCCGAAAGGCGAGCGGCTGCGGATGGGCTTCCCGCACGGTCATCGCAAGACCACTACACTGGTCGCGGGCTTGCGCATGGCCGGCATGGTCGCACCAATGGTGCTGGACGGACCGATCAACGGCGACTGGTTCGAAGCCTATGTCACCCAGGTGCTCGTTCCCGAACTGCGCCCCGGCGACATCGTCGTCATGGACAACCTGTCGAGCCACAAGCGAGCGGCGGTGCGCGAAAAGATCGAAGCGGCCGGCGCAACTATGCGCTTCCTTCCGCCCTATAGCCCCTTGATCTGATCCCGGAAAACTGGATCGCTTGGAGTTAGAGTTTTTCGCCGTAATCTCCCTGGCTGGGAGGAGCGAAGGATGATGAAGGCATCAAGGTTTTCTGACGCCCAGAAGGCATTCATTCTGAAGCAGGGAGCGGACGGTGTTCCCGTGGCGGACATCTGCCGCAAGGTCGGGATCAGCCAGGCGACCTACTTCAACTGGAAGAAGAAGTACGATGGCATGCTTCCGCCGGACATGCGCCGACTGAAGCAGCTCGAGGATGAGAACGCAAAGCTGCGCAAGCTTGTGGCGGACCTGTCGCTCGACAAGGAAATGCTGCAGGACGTCATCCGCCGAAAACTGTGAGGCCTGCTCGTAAACGCGAGCTGGTGAACGGGGTTCGAAGTGATTGGGGTGTGTCGATCCGCCGGGCCTGCCGGGTTCTGGAGATGGACACCTCGACCTACCACTACAAATCCCGCCGCCGCGAGCAGGCCGGCATCGAAGCCCGCATCCGAGAGATCTGCGAGACGCGCGTCCGCTACGGCTACCGCCGCGTCCACGTTCTTTTTCGCCGTGAAGGCTGGGAGATCAACATGAAGCGAGCACACAGGATTTACAACGAGTTGGGGCTGCAGCTGCGCAACAAGACGCCCAAGCGCAGGGTGAAGGCTAAGCTGAGGGAAGACCGCTGCGCGGCCTCCCGCGTCAATGATGTTTGGGCCATGGACTTCGTCCATGACCAGTTGGCGACGGGCCGTAAGATCCGCGTACTGACGGTCGTGGACACGTTCTCGCGGTTCTCACCGGTGCTCGATCCTCGGTTCAGCTACCGCGGCGAGGATGTCGTCCAGACCCTCGAGGCGACCTGCGCCGTGGTCGGCTATCCAAAGACGATCCGGGTCGACCAAGGCTCCGAGTTCATCAGCCGGGACCTGGATCTGTGGGCCTACACCAGGGGCGTGACGCTCGACTTCTCCCGGCCGGGCAAGCCCACTGACAACGCGTACATCGAGGCGTTCAACGGACGCTTCCGGGCAGAGTGTTTGAACACCCACTGGTTCCTGACGCTTGCAGATGCCCGCGAAAAGTTGGAGGAGTGGCGCAGATACTATAACGAGGATCGGCCGCACGGTTCCATCGGCAACAAGCCCCCGATCACGATGATGAATCCCGGTGACGCACCCAGCCCGTCACCGTGACCCTGGCCGGGAGACTCTAACCCCGGGTGGTCCAGAGAATGGTGTCGGATCAAAAGCGGCCCGGCTCTAATCCCAGATGGTGGAAAGCTGGGGGTCATGTCACCCGATCTGAAACTAAGTTGAGTGGTATCAGCGGGTTAGCTTGACGGCTTGCCCCGTCATTGATTCAGGGGTTTCGCCAAGAACTACCTTGGATACAACTATGTGGACCGATACCACTCGCGCTCTCCATGCGCGAAGCGGGTTGGCTTTGCCAACTGATTTTACCGATGCCGAATGGGCCATTTTTGAGCCCCTTCTTTCTCCACCAGCAAGAACGGGCCGACCCAGGAAGTGGGAGATGCGCCGGATTGCGGAGGCCATCTTCTATCTGCTCCGGGGTGGGCTGCCAAGGCGAATGCTGCCGCCTTGCTTTCCTGCGGTCTCAACGGTGCGCCGTTGGTTTTACCTCTGGCGCGATACGGGATTGTGGCAGGCCCTGAACCATGGGCTTCTCATGCTGGTCCGCGAAGCGCAGGGTCGCGAGGCCACGCCCAGCGCCGGTGTAATTGATAGCCAGAGCGTCAAAACGACGGAACCGTAGTTCAGCGCAGCTCAAGTGGCGGCCCTCGGGGCTACGATGCCGGGAAGAAGATCAAAGGGCGCAAGCGACACATCCTCACCGACACCGAAGGCAATCTGGTTCACACCGTTGTCCATACCGCTGACATTCAGGATCGCGACGGAGCTCCAATCGTTTTGGGTGGCGTAATCAAGCTGTTTCCCTGGCTAAGGCACGTATTCGCTGATGGCGGATATGCTGGCCAGAAACTGAAAGATGCTGTGAAGCCTTTGGGTAGCTGGATAATCGCGATCATCAAACGCTCCCACTTGGTCAAGGGCTTCGAAGTCTCGCCCTGTCGGTGGGTTGTCGAAAGGACAATCGCCTGGCTCAACCGAAATCGCCGACTTGCTAAGGACTTCGAGCAAACCATCGCATCCGCCACGGCTTGGCTGTTCGCAGCCTCGGTACAAGCCTTTATCCGGCGTGCCGCAAGGCATTGTCTCTCAACGAACTAGTTGCGAATCATCGTGTAATTGCGGCTGCTTCTCTCGGACCTCGGTTGAGGTGCACACTTCTGGTTGTCGAATCCTGAAGGAAGGAAGCAGCCATTAAGCATTATGCCGGATTGGACCTGTCGATGGAAAGCACGCAGGTCTGCATCGTTGACGAAAATGGTCGGAAGCTGGTCTCGAAGAAAGTCGAGAGTTCCCCCGAGGCGATCGCCGGGATGCTGAAGCGATATGGATCGACCGAGCGGGCCGTGATCGAATCGGGACGAATGTAACCCGCGATCTGCCTTGGCCTTCGCGAACTCAGTGTTCCAGTCGTATGCATTGATGCCCGCCAAGCTCATCAGAGCCTGAAGACGATGAAAGCGAACAAGACCGATCCACACGACGCAGCAGGGCTGGCGCAGCTGGCGCGCACGGGCTTTTACAAGGAGGTGCACGTCAAATCTTCGGCGGCGCACGGAGTGCGAAGCGTGATCACCGCGCGTAGCCACCTTGTGAAAGCCCGCGTGGGGCTCGACAACACGATCCGAGGCATTTGTGCCACGTTCGGCTACTGCCCTGGCCCTGGGCAAGGAGATGGACCAAAGGCTGCGCGTCATCGCCAGCCAGTCGCAAGCCTGTGAAATCCTGATGAGCATACCGGGTGTTGGCGTGCAGACATCGGCGGCCTTCGCTGCTGCGCTCGATGATGCGGGGCGCTTCCGCCAATCCCGGGATGCCGGAGCTTACTTCGGGTTGGTACCTCGACGCCATCAATCCGGCGAGATCGATTGGACTGGCAGGATCACCAAGCAGGGCGACGCTACGGTGCGCAAGCTTCTCTTCGAGGCAGCCAACTCGATCCTGTTCCGGTGCCAACAAACGTTCGCCCTGAAAACATGGGCTATGAAGATCGCTAAGCGCCGTGGCTTCAAGAAGGCCCGCGTTGCGCTTGCCCGCCGGCTCGCGGTCATCATGCACGCCATGCTGCGCGATGGCACCTTGTTCCAAGCATGACATGAGGTAAAAGCAGTTTGCCAGCGGTGAGGCACCAAAGCTGATTCGAGGGCGGTGTCCCGCGAGGGAACGCAGGGACGAACGATCTGCGAAGTAGTCCGATGGGCGACATAGCCCGCTTCGAATCAATGCAACGTTCGTTCTTGTGAGACCCGATACAGCACGACCGAACTTGTGTTCGGCCAGTGCGGACAGATCCATGAAACCCTCAAGGGATCACACCGCCACAGCTCTGCAATTACAGATCCGACTCTAAGGCTTTGGCGCATGAAGGGTGACGGCATGGAACAACCCATGAGTTCACACCTCAAGAAGATACTTGACCAGGCTGTGCGCCTTCTCGCAAGCGGAGAAGCTAAGAGCTGTCACGGCAACAGCATCCTGCAAATGGCCAGCTCCGAACATGGAGGCGAGTACCGGGCCATTGCCATTAGCGTAAAGGGCACGTGCCAGCAGTAGTTGTGCGGCAACTTTGGTTGGGTCGCCCTCGAAGCCGGCTGCATCGGCCCATACGCGGTCGTCCGGTGCCTGTGCGATTTTTGAGGTCAGTTGAGCCCTTGTCCCGCCCGTGCAAAGCACCGAATGGCTGATGGTAGTGATCGGACGGTTTGCGGCGGTGCGGACCCGGGCCAGCGGATCGGTGTGTGGATCGTCGGCGGTCTGGATCGCGGTGAAGGCACCGCTCGCCGCCCCCGGAGCGCCGCGTCGAGTTCGCCGGCCACAGCGACATGGCGTGCCTGGCCGCGGGCAACGACCCGTTCCAGCGCGCGAAGCACGTCGTCTCGGGCGAGGTCGTCGGGGTTCGGGTCGTGCAAGGCATAGACCTCGACTCGGTCCGTGCGCAGCCGCGCCAGCGAGCGGGCGATGGACGTTTCAATTAGCTCTGCCGTCAACGGGAGGCTGATATTCGTGGTTGCGCCGCTTTGCCGGATCTTGCCGCGCAAGCCCTTCATCCTAGCAACGACTGGCCGCGCCACCGGTAGCAGTAGCTTTCTGACGAGGCCGCGTTGGGGTGCGGCAAGACCAACCTTGGTGCACACCTGAACTTGTTCGCGCCGGCCCTGCAGGAACCTGCCGAGAATGGGCTCGGCTTCGCCAGCCCCGTAAGCGGGCGCCACGTCGAACCAGGTAATACCACTGTCAAAGGCAGCTTCCAGCGCCCGCAATCCCGCGCCTGCACCGTAGCGGGAACCCAGCGATGCGCAGCCCATGCCCAGCACTGAGCTTTTCAGAGTTGTTCCGGGTAGTTTAATTTGACGCATTTATGCTCCTAACGGTAGGGGATGGCGCGTCCGACCATACCCGTAGAATGCCGAGTTATTCTACCTAATCGCTAACTTTTCTGCAGCGCAGCATGATGCTATCGGGGTGTGACATGTCAAGGGTGATCACGAAGCTATGAATGCACCGACCGTCGTGGAGACGCCGCCCGAAGTTCTGAGCGCCGCGCAGGTACGGGGACGACGGACGCTCGATTCTATCCAATACCTGCGTGGGGTCGCAGCCATGCTGGTTGTGGCCTATCATGTGTTTCCGCAGATCCAGAGAATGGGCTTTCCCGTCAACGGGCCAGAAACGCTTTCCTCCGGGGTCGACATTTTCTTCGTCATCAGCGGCTTCGTGATGGTCTATTCCACCGCCCGCCATCCGGGCAGGGGCGGCATCGGCTTTCTACGCGATCGCATTACGAGGATCGTGCCCTTGTATTGGACCCTCAGCCTGGTAATGATGGCCATGCTGCTGCTAATACCTGCAGTGGCCCAGTCGAGCCGGTTCGATCTTGGGCACGTCATCGCCTCGTTCCTGTTCGTCCCGTGGCTGCACCCGGTCCAGCACCAGTATTGGCCGATGCTGGTTCCGGGGTGGACACTCAACTATGAAATGTTTTTCTACCTGATCTTCGCCATCGCGTTGGCGATCGCCGGGGCTCGGCGCGGTTTGGTGGTGACGCTGGTCGGCGCGGCGTTGGTCTGCCTGACCACGGTGCCATTGTTCGTGCCGGTGAGCGGAGTGGCAGCTTTCTACACTCGTTCGCTGATCCTCGAGTTCGGCTATGGCATGGTGCTGGGAGAGTTGTTCTTGCGCACGGACGGGCGTACGTCCCGGGCATGGTGGCTAATTATTGCCGTCGGTGCTGCGGGCCTCGTACTGTCGCCTGTCACCCGGCAGCTGCTGACCCAAGGGGTTGCGGTCGGCGTGCCTGCCCTACTGATCGTGCTTGGCGCACTTTATGTACCACTCTATCTCAAGGGAGGGTTGGAGCGTGTTGCCCGAAAGCTGGGCGATGCCTCTTATTCGATCTACCTTTCGCACTATATAATGTTGTCGGCGCTGGGGCAGATTTGGCGCCGGTTTGTGCCCGGCGGGCCGGTCGGATGGGTGGGCTTTGCCGTATTCGCCGTGATCGCCTGCGCTCTGGCTGGGATCGTCGTCTACCACTTGGTCGAGCGCCCGCTCGGCGCGCTGGCGGACCGCGTGCTGGGTAAGGCGCGCGCTTCCACAACCCGCCCGCTGGCCTTCGTCGTAGCACCTTCAGGCCAAGCCGGCGGCGGTATGGGGCGAGTCAAGGACTACATCCTCAGCTTCGACGACGATGGGACAAGCCCGTTGGAATTCCGCCCGCTGGTCACCCGCGACAACCGCGGTTTCGCGGCATCGCTGTGGTTGACGGCCAAGGCGGTCGGAACCATCTGGGACGCGCGGCTCACCGGGCGTTTGGGGCTGGTGCACATCAATTTGGGAGACAAGGCCAGCGCGCTGCGCAAGGGCGTGGTGACGCTGCTTGCGCGCACTTCCGGTGCAACCGTGGTCGTTCATCTCCATGCCGTCGAACTCGAGGCCGGATGGCGTAAAAGCAGCGCATTCGTGCAGTGGCTGATCGGGCTGCCGTTCCGTCTCGCCAGCACCAACATTGTGCTGGGTGATAACTGGCGTGAATGGCTCGTCAATGATCTGGGCGTCAAGCCGAATCGCGTCGATGTCTTGGCGAACGGGGTGCCGGTGCCGCCGTACCATGGCCGCGACCATCGTGCCCCGCGCGCCACCGTCCAGTTGCTGTTTCTGGGCAACCTTCTCGAACGCAAGGGGGTGTCAGACCTGATCGCGGCGCTGGCGGCTCTGCCCGCGGAGCTGCCGCGCTGGCACCTGAACTTCGCCGGCGGCGGGGACTTGCTGCGCTACCGCGAAGCGGTGAAAAATGCCGGGTTAGAGGATCGCGTCGATTTTCTGGGCTGGGTCAATCAGGAAGGGGCGCAAAGACTGCTTTCGGATGCCGATGTGATGGTGCTGCCATCCTATCATGAGGGGCTACCGCTGGTTATTCTTGAGGCGCTTGGGGCGGGCACGCCAGTCATCGCCACTTCAGTTGGTGCCATCCCGCAGTTCGTCGAGGCCGAACGCGATGCGCTGATCGTGGCGCCTGGCGAGCGGACGCAGTTGGCGGCGGCACTGGCTCGGCTGATCGGGAGCAGCGCGTTGCGCCAGGAGATCTGCGACCGTGGCCGCGAAACTTATGAGCGGGTGTTCTCGCTGGCTGCGTTTCGCGCCAACCTTTTAGATATTTACCGCAAAAGGCTTGGTGTCTTCGGGTGACGGATGGGCGCTCGGAACAGCCGTGAGAACCGAAGGCTCCCCGCTCCATTTGTGCTTTCGAGTAGAAATTCTCCCGCCGTCGCCCCCTTCCCGCCTCGCTCCGCATGCGATAGAGCACTTGTGGCCAGTCACCAGTCCAGGACGAGCTGTTCCAGCTCGACAGTCCGCTCGCCGGCGAGATCCGGGGGAGCGCTCGCTCATGGCGTTTCCGTTCTTCGCGCTCAGCAAGAACGCCTGGATGAAGCCGCTGGCCTATGCCACCGGCGATATGTCGATTGAGGTACGGCCAAGCGCGCGCGGGGTGGCGACGATCTTTGACAAGGAGATCATGCTCTACATTGCCGCGCTGATCGCGGCCAAGATAGATCAGGGCCCGGCGGTCTCGTAGGACTTCGTATTCACCGCGCACGACCTGTTCAGCGTCACCGGCGCCAACCATTCGGCCCGCTCTTATGCCCGCCTCGCCGATGCGCTTGAGCGGCTTCATGGCACGCAGAGCCGCACTAACATCGAGGCCGGCGGCGAGGCTAGGAAGGATTGTTATCGTAGCTGTCCGAGGTGCGGCGGCAATATAGGGTGACTACAGGAACGTGCGTTTTACGTACGCCAAGAGAGAACCTTTGGCGTAAGGTGCTATGTTGTCACGCAGCCAAGAGCGAAGGCGGTATGCGGAGCGGGCGAAGCTGGCCGGTATCGGGACGGCTTTCAACGATCCAGCGATAGTCGCCGGTGAGCGAGATATGTTCCCACCCCAAAGGGGACGATGTCGCGGGAAATGTGTTAGGGAATCGAGAACGCCCCGACCGCCTGTTGGAGAAGCGGGGGTGTTCCACAGGATGATGGCTGCAACGAATAGGTTCAGGCACGAGGCGCGATAGGCCTGATTTTCGAACCGGCGGTTGAGCAGGTTGCCGAGCTGGTTGGAGAAGAGTGCACGGGCGAGCGCGTTGCGGGCCTCGCCCTTCCGACCTTGGAAGTTGTCCGAGCGTATGTGTGCCGGCGGGCCGCGCATGACCAACAGCTCGGCCAGCGCCGCCAGTACGTCCTCGCTCCTGAGCCACCGTGCCACCGGCAGGGCCAGGCACTCTCGGCTGGCTTCGTCGATGATCATCAGGATACGGAACTTGCGGCCATCGTAGGTCCGACCCTCGACGAAGTCGAAGGACCACACGTGCCCCGGATACTTGGGCCGCAGCCGGATGCATTACCCGTCATTGAGCCAGAGCCGTGAGCGCTTCGGCTGCTTCTGGGGCACCTTGAGCCCCTCACGCCGCCAAATGCGCTCGACCCGCTTCCTGTTTACGTGCCAGACAGCATCGCGCAGCAGGGCCGTCACCCGGCGATAGCCATAACGGCCATATTACCGGGCGAGCGCAACGATGTCCTCGGTGAGAGCTGCTTGGTTGTCCGCCCCGCGGGGCGCCTTGCGCTGCGTCGATCTATACTGCCCGGGTACGCAGCAGACCCGCCGCTCAAATACTACCATCATTGCCTTGATGTGATCGACGCAGTACCGTCGGTGCGCGGGGCTCAGTAGTTTCCCCTGACGGCCTCCTGCAGGATCAGCTCGCCGAGCGTCAGGTCCGACACCGCCTGTTGTAGCCTGGCGTTCTCGCGCTCGAGATCCTTCATCCACCGCGCTTGATCCATCTTCAGACCGCCATATTCCTCGCGCCAGCGGAAATAGCTCTGTTCGGTGACGCCGATCCGGCGGCAGGCATCGACCACCGTCCCTTCCTGCGCCAGCACGATCTCCGCCTCATCCAGCTTGCCGATGATCTCCTCGGGCTTGTGCTTTCGAGCCATTCCATTCTTCCTTCGTGATCCAGACCATGATAGGCGATGGGCCGCTCAGAAGGGCGGCAGGCCAAGGTGAAGCACTCGGAAAATCCGGTCCAGCCATCTATTTCCAACAGCAGATCCGTGATCTTTACGGGTGGCAGCCGCTCATAGGCTACGCGGCGTATACTCTCTGCATCTGCCGGCACTACAACAAGCCCAGCCTCGGCTGCTACTGCCTACCCAAAGGCACCAAGCAACTGCTGGCGAATTATTCGGAAGTGCCCCAGAACCTGATCCGGGCGATCGCCGACGCCAACCGCACCCGCAAGGACTTCCTCGCTGACCAGATCATCGCCAGGAAACCCAGCAAGGTTGGCGTGTTCCGGCTGCTGATGAAGGTCGGATCGGACAATTTCCGCCAGTCCTCGATCCAAGGGATCACGCAAAAGCCCCCTATCATGAAGCGGATCGGAGGTGGAGCGCGATCTGGAGACCTTCAGGGATGCATGTCACGTCATCATCGCCAATCGCATGACTGCCGAGATCAAGAACGTGAAGGACAAAGTGTTCACGCGCGATCTGTTCGGATCGCATTGAGCTGCAACAGCGGATTCAGTAGAAGCGAATTGCTGTGGCATGAAGCTTGGATCGGATTATCAGGATTGCGGGCTGTATCAGGAAACTCGAAAGTCGAAAATAGATCCAACTTGGATATTGACATTACCTCGGTGAAAAGCTCAAGCGTAGCTGCAGTGCAGCATAGGGGGTTTTGATGGCCGTGAATGTCGCTCTAGTCGGGCTCGGCAAGATGGGCCTGTCCCACCTAGCGATCGCGAATGCGCTCGATCAGTTCAATGTCGTTGCGATGTGCGACACCTCCGGTATCGTTGGTGGTGTGCTCAGCAAATACACCAAGATTCCGTTTGAGGAGGACTTCGACAAGCTGATTGCGCTACCCGGTCTGCAAGCTGTGATCATTGCCACGCCCACCACGACGCACGACTGGATGTCGCGCAAGGCGGTAGAACATGGGCTGCATGTTTTTTGCGAAAAACCCCTCACTCTCGCTTCAAGTGTTTCGCGCGAGATCGCGGCGGCCGCGGATGCCAAGGGGTTGGTGACTCAAGTGGGGTATCACAATCGCTTCATCGGCACTTTCGGCGAAGTGAAGAAGCTGATTGAAGCTGGTGCTATCGGTAAAGTGACACATGTCCAAGCTGAGGCCTATGGGCCGGTTGTGCTCAAGCGCGCTAAGCCCACTTGGCGTGGCAAGGCTGGCGGCGGCGGTGGCTGCCTTTACGATTACGCTGCGCACCCGCTGAACCTGCTCAATTGGTATTTCGGCGAAACTAAGGTTGCCAGCGGTGCCCTGCTCAAGAGCGGTTTTTCGGCGGAAGTCGATGACGAAGTCTACGCCTCGCTCGGCTTTGAGGATGGCATAACCGGGCAGATCTCAGTCAACTGGTCCGACCCGTCAGTCCGCAAGATGACCACGCGGATAACCGTGTGGGGCACCGGCGGGCGCATCTATGCCGACCGGCAGGAAATCCAGGTGTTCCTGACCGGCACCGCACCGATCCCTGATGGCTACCGCACCGGGTGGTCAACCAAGTACATTACTGAGCTCACGCCGCCGGTTAGCTACTATTTGCGCGGTGAGGAATACAGTGCGCAAATGGAAGCATTCCGCGACGCAATTCTTGCTGGCAAGGGTGCTGCAGAAAATTCTTTTGCGAGCGCTGCCGTGACCGATGCCTCGATCGAAATGATCCGTGGTTCAGCGCAAGACGGTGGTGCCATCGGCAGCTTCGGCGTAACCGAAGGAACCCCGCGCAAGGCCGGCCTGGTCGGTCGCATGCTGGGTCGCTAAGCTTGGCACGCAAGAAACGCCTTCTTGCCCTCGCCTCAGGCGGCGGCCACTGGATCGAATTGTTGCGGTTGCGCCCGGCGTTCGAGGGGTGGGACGTCGCCTATGTGTCAATGTTCGAGAACTACACCTCCGCCATCCCCGGGGCTCGGTATTACACCGTCCCGGATGCCTCACGATTTGACAAATTGGCTTTTCCCAAGGTTCTGGCCAAGGCCCTGCCCATTATGCTGAAAGAGCGGCCACATGCGATCGTGACGACCGGTTCGGCCCCGATGCTCGCGTTTTTGCTAATCGCCCGGCTGATGGGCACCAAGACGCTGTGGATCGACAGCATTGCTCAAGCCGAGGAATTGTCTTCATCAGGCAAGATTGCTCGCAAGCTTGCAAGCAAGGCTGTCGCGCAATGGCCTGAAGTGGCGCAGGCAGAAGGCATAGATTGCTGGGGCGCAGTACTTTGATCTTCGCTTCGGTTGGATCCATGTTGCCATTCGAGCGTCTGGTGCGCGCCGTTGACGAGTGGGCGCGTGACAATCCCGCCCAAGAGGTCTTCCTGCAGATCGGTGAAACCGAGTACGAACCTCGATACGCGCCGTTTGCCCGGATGGTAGCGATGACCGAGTACCGTCGCCGCCTGCGTGAATGCGACTTGTTCGTGGCTCATGTCGGGATGGGTTCCATTCTGCAGGCCTTGGAGGACCGCAAGCAGATGCTGATGCTGCCGCGCCACCGGGAGTGGGGCGAGCACACGACCGATCACCAGATCCACACCGCTGAGCGCTTCGGGCATCTGCCCGGACTCAGAGTGGTCGACACAGTGGAAGATCTGCATCGCGAGATGGGTGCCCTGCTGCAGGTACCGCTTGCCATGGGCGATGCAATTTCAAACCAAGCGTCCCCCGACCTGCTTGCCGGGGTTCGCAATTTTCTTGATGGCGTGTGAGCCTGATCCTCGAAGGACCGAGTGAATGGAACGGATTCTTTTTGGCGATAACCAGTTTTTCGGCATCAACCACATGTCCGAGGAAAAGGCGCGCCAACAGGCGATGCGCTTTCAGGACCTTGACAATATCGTCGAGGTCTTGCAGGCCGCGCTCAAGGCCGGTGCCGGCGGCTTCATGTGCACTACGCACGACACCATCGAGCAGATCGCCGATCGCGTCCGTGCGAACCCGGATGCCTGGAAAGGCTTCACGTTCTACCCGGGCATGCCCTATGCCCACAAATACGCGAACGCAGTGACCGAGCTTGGCTACTTCGACGCGATGCGCAAATTCCTGCCATCCGAAGGCTTGGTCGATACAATGCTGCGAGGCGGCAAGGCCCTGCTGAGCCGCGATGTCGAAGGCATGATGACCTTGCTCGTCGATGCCGAGATGAAAATGTTCCGCGGCCTCGATACGCCGGTTATCTTCCTGCAAAACGTTGTGACCGATCTGATCCAAGGACTGGGGATCGTCGATGCTTTTCGCATCTTCTCCGAGCACTGCAAAAAGCGCTACAATGCCGAGGCGGGGTTCATCACGATGAACTTGCCGATGCTGCTACCGATGCTGAAGCAAGCAGGGATCGATAACCCGATCGTATGCGCCAACGTCAACAAGATTGCTTTTCGCATGTCGGGCGGCATCGAAGGTTATCGCGAAGCTACCACCAAATATCCGGCGCGCGTTATTGCCATGTCGGTGCTGGGTTCCGGCGCTATTCGTCCGAGCGAGGCGATCGAATGGGTCGTCAACGAGCCATACGTTGAATCGATCCTGTTTGGTGCATCGAGCGGGGCCAATATAGTGAACACCGTTGAATTGATCCGCAAGTTTGATGCGAAGAAGGCGTCTGTGACGGTTTGAGGGACGATTGGGTTTCAATCATTCCGGGCTGGGGCTCCGGAATGATTGAATGGAATCAGGCAAATAGCAAGTCGGCATTGGTGCGCGCTTTCTCGCGCCAGACCGGGATGCGCTCGGCCAGCAGTTGCCGCATGGCGGTTTCGTTTTTCAAGAGATAGTCAAGAGCGCCCTGAAGGGTCCTCTCAGTAACCTGACGTGTTGGCACCACGCAGTCCTCGTGACCGAACAGGTCGCGGTTGATGCCGCGCGCCTTGACGGAGTAGGCAATGGACATGGTCGGCACGCCAAGCGAAAGTGCACCGATCGTTGCGTGGGTGCGAGCTCCTATGAAAAAACGACAGCGGCCCAAGGCATGCTTCAGCTGGGCGGCATTGAGCGTCGAAGGCAATATGGCAAGGCGCGAGCTCGCCCCTCCAGCTGCCTTCAGCAAGCCGTGCATATAGGCGCTGTCGCTATTCCAAGCTGATCCGTCGAATGGATCAACATGGGGGATGAGAAGTAATGAAATGTTTGTTTTATCAATAACATATCGGATGAATGCTACGAGTTCAGCATCGAAATGCCGCTTAGTGTCGGCATCTGGAAGGAAATTACGAACCAAGGGGCTGACATTGAAGCCAAGTACGCCTTGTTCGGCGGCGGCGAACAATTCGTGGGCATGGTCGTGGGCTTGAGGCTTCATGGTGAACGCTGGGTCGGCGACGAGCGTTACATTTTTGAGGCTCAAGGCCTCAAGATAGTCTCGGGAACTCGTTTCTCGAACGGCTATTGAAGCGTAGCGGCTCAGATGTGCCTGAATTTGTGCTTCGACTTTCCTGTCCGCACTGAACGGGCCGACAGATGCAGCCCAAAGGTGCGCAGGCGTGCCATGATCGATGGCATAATCGATCAAGCCCATCCAGTGATAAAGCGATTCAAGGCCATATTCGATGCCGAGAATATCCCCGCCAGTCACGATGATCGCATCGGACTTGTTCAAAATGGCTAACGTCTGCTGGTCCGGGGTGTAGCGCGGCCTGGGCCAGAGTTTGCGAGCGGGGGGATCCGCCGCGTCAGGCGACCCCACCACTTTACCGTGCCAGGAAACTGACTAGGCGCGACGAAGCTTACGTTGGATTGTGCGGCTTCTGGCCATTGCTTCGAATCCAGTATCTCGTTCTTGGAAGGGCAAAACAGTTGCGTTTGCGGGTCTTTCTCCACCAAAATCCCACTGATAGAACGGATTAGGGCTTCGCATCCGCGGTTGCCGAAATCATCATGTCCAACAAAAAGAAATTTCATTTAAAACCCCTGTTAAAATTTTTGGTATCCATAACATCTGACAGAGCTTTGCGTGGCGAGCGGGCGACGGTGAAGGCGTCTCGCAAAGTGCCAATTGCCAAGAAGGCGATAACCGTTTCTTCGTCAGGCAGGCGCATGGCCGCGCGCAATCCGCGGTCGCTGTCAATCGAGGCCGACCAGTTGAGGAAACAGGAACCCAGCCCGCGTGCATGCAGCCCAAGTGCGAATGTCATGGCGAACAGCCCGCCATCAATCCAGGGCTGGTAGCGTTCAGTAGGTTCGACAAAGTGACTGAGGTCTGCGGTGATGATTGCCAAGGCCCCCATCGTCTCGCCAAAGCCGCGATTGCCGTTCTGAAACCGCAGTAACGCGGCGCACTGAGAGGGGTCGGTAATGATATGGACCCGCGCTGATTGGCGGTTGCACACGGATGGAGAGGACTGCGCAATGCGGACTGCTGCCTCGATATCGGCGTAGGCTACGGGCGCATTGCCGAATTGGCGCACGGAATACCGAGTCCAGAAAAATCGCTCGGCGTCGAAGGCCGTTGCTTCCAGGATTTCTGCCCGTGTCGCTTGTTTTATCGCGTCAGGAATGCAGGCGATTTTTCGGGCCTGTGCGTTGGCTAAGGTATGATCTAAGCAGCCAGGGGTTGCGCCACCGTGACGGCTATTGAACGCGCGGTACGCAAGCAGCGAATCAAGCGCGCGTTCAACGTGCTCTCCGGACCGCCCCTCGTTTATCGCTTTGTCGAGCAGTGCACACAACTCTCCGATCGCGTAGTGCCCGAATCCTGGCCGTGGCGCGGGAAGTGCTAATCCCTTTTCAATCATGTGGTAGTACTTTGTAATCCGTGCCGCTTCCGCACCCGGCGTCATGCGCAAGGGGAATGTGCCAGACAGACGCCTGAAGCGATTGAAGTCATAAGCGCAGAAACGTGCCAGTTGCGACAAGTCGCGGATATGGCGCCAATATGGGCGAAGTGCGGCCTTGGTGCGAATGGCAAAGGACGGTGCGGGCAACATTGGAATCCTCTTCGACGGTTTTGTCAGGTGCGAGTCCGGCCGAGGCGCAGGCCATTGCTCGGGAGCGTATGCAGAAAAAGGCCCAGCGCGCCAAGGGCGACAACGGATGCGCCAATTACAAGCACGCGCCACAGGTCTTGGGAAGCATAATGCGATGACAGGGCAAAAACGGTAAGGCCGCCGATAAGCATCGCCCAATCCTGCGGCAGCAAGAGCTGGATGCCTAGCAGGCGGCGTACCCGAAGCACGATCAGCGGATTGAGAAGCAGGGACGAAAAAACCATCCCCAACGGCAGCGAGAAGATACCGAACCATTGGTGCGTTAGCAACGGAGTCATCACCACGAAGGCAAAAGATGCCGTCATGACGCTAAGGTTGAAGCCCGCTTGGCCGGCCATCCGCAAGATTGCCTCGCCGCCGGCGAAGAATGAGCGGACATAAGGCGCGGCACCAAGCGCGACCATCATCGCGACCGCAGACGCGAAATCGCCAGCACCACGCAAGGCCACCGGCGCGATCATTAGCAATAACCCAGTAAGGCCGGCCACCGCGCCAACCGACGATGATCGGCAACACCCGGCTTCCCGCTCGAGCGTCGCATAGTCCTGCGCAGCCAGCAGTTGGCCGCAGCGCGGGGCAAACTTCTTAAGCGTGATCTGCTGGAAAAACGGAAACAGTGCAGCAATCCGACCGGCAACAGCATAGTCGGCAGCTACGTTCGAGGTGAACAGCCAACCGACCACGATCATGTCTATCCCCTGCAACTGCAAGGATAGTAACGAGTGCAAGATATATCGACCGGTGAAGCCCACGTCCCAGCGGGTGATGCGATAGAAGCCATGGACTTGTGCATTCAGCAAGCGGTGCAAGGCCGCCACCCAGGCCACGAAATGCGAAATCGCCAGCACGTAGGCGACCAATACGGCAGGACCGCCCACTGCGAGCAGTAGGCCCAGCAAGGCCACGCGCACAACATTGGGTAGCAACTCCACCACGAAAATTGAGCGGTTAATTGCGTCACGACCGTCGTATGCCCCCCCGCTAAGGTCACCAACGTTGAAAGCAGGCCAAAAGGTGCCAAGTGCAGCGTCCAGAAGGCGATGCGCGGTTTGCCAATCCCGCTCGCGATGAGCGGGGCGACCAGTACCAAGGCTGCAACCGCCAATGCACCCAGCACTAGGCCGATGACAGCAAAAGTGCGGTGGACCCGGATTTCAGTCGCGTCGTCGGGTCGACGCGAAACGTGGTAGAGAATCGTGGCGGCGCATCCCGTGCCGATCCCGTAGGAAAGGACGCGATAGATCGCAAAAACCGTCATCAGGTCGCCAAAGTCGCTTTTTGGCATCAGCCATGCCATGACAAATAGGGCCAGCATCTGCGCGCCCAGACTGATGATCCGAGTCCCGGCTCCAAACACTGCGGATCCCAGATAACCGTTTGTAGCTAGCTGTCGGATTTTGGGGAAAATCACCGTAAGCTTCTCCAGGCAGGCCTACGGCCATGCGTATCTACCACCATTAGCCGCGTCCTGTGCGCATGGCAAAGATTATGCTGCAGTGCGACAAGTCTCGAACGACGGTGCTTGACGGTTAATCGAAATGGGGCGAATGCCCTCAAGGTGAGTTTAGTTGGGTGGGCGTTGCATAATCGATGATGGTTGACGACTGGGACGGTTCTACCTCGGAAAACAGCGATGTCTGCGTCGTAGGATCAGGCCCTGTTGGGCTTTCCTTGGCTACCCGCCTCGCGGCGCAAGGTGTGCGGGTTCTGCTGTTCGAATCGGGCGAAAAAGCGAGCAACCCCCTGATCCAGTCCTTGGGCAATGCTGAGATCGACCCGGCGGCGCATGACGACATGGCGATCGTCACCTCGCGCCAGCTTGGCGGTACTTCCAACTTGTGGGGTGCGCGGACGCTGCCGTTCGATCCGATCGATTTCGAGGATCGCGATTGGATCGGCGTGCGTTGGCCGATCACCTATACCGAAATGGCATCCTATCTGCCCGACGCGGTGCGCGCGACCGCATCGGGGGCACCGGTATATGTGGAGAGTCTAGGCAGCGATCAGGTGGATAGGGCGTTCGCCGCGGCCGAGGCGGGCTTTCGCGCGGATGTGCTTGAGCGCTGGGCCAACGAGCAGCGCGCACAGGTGATCCATCGCGAGGCGATCCGTAACGACCCCAGGCTTGTCGTGTGCACAGGCATGACTGTAACCGGCTTGCGCTTCGCCGAAAACGGTCTGGTCGAGGCGGTGGAGGTGCGCGGAAGCAAGGACGGCGCGCCGGCGACGGTGCCGGTACGTCAACTCGTGCTGGCGGCTGGGGGGATCGAGACGACGCGGCTGCTGCTGGCGGCGCAGCGCTCTGCACCCGAACGCTTCGGCGGCTCGGACGGTCCGCTCGGGCGCTATTATCAGGGGCATGTCGTGGGCGAGATCGCGGAAATCCATTTCGCCCGACCGGATTTTGCCCGGGCCTTCGATTTCCGCGTCGATTCACATGGCTCCTATGTCCGGCGGCGGATCGTTGCCAGCGCGGAGACGCAGCGTGCCGCGCGTCTGTTGAACTGCGCGTTCTGGCCGGTGGTGCCGAAGATCGGACATGCCGATCATCACAGCGCCATCCTTTCGATGATCTACCTGATCATGAAGGTGGGGCCGGTGGCCCGGCTGC
This sequence comes from Novosphingobium sp. THN1, assembly GCF_003454795.1. Classification (GTDB taxonomy): domain Bacteria; phylum Pseudomonadota; class Alphaproteobacteria; order Sphingomonadales; family Sphingomonadaceae; genus Novosphingobium. Next base: position 80,274 of record NZ_CP028348.1, on the reverse strand, counting down.
TTGTTGCCGAGAAGATACGGCAGATGAACCTGACCCCCGACGATTCATCGGTCTGGGCGCACTTACTCAATCTCTTGCGCGGCGCTCCGGCGGCGGCGGTGTTCGGAGTGGAGTTCCTTGCCAAGCGGTTTGACAGGAAGACTCGGCTACCCGGCATTTTCGTCCGCAACTCAGGTGGGCGCTATGGCTTGTCCTATCACAGCGAGCAGCTGCCCAACCCCGATAGCCGGCTCACGCTGACGGCGGATACCGATCGGCTCGACCTTCCTAAGCTGAAGATAGACCTGCGCTTTCTCTCGCAGGATGCCGAATTGACGTTGCGGCAGCACGTCTTGCTGGAGAACTGGCTACGCGAGGCAGGGCTTGCGCAACTGCGCTACCATCTCCCCGAACCGGAGCGCGTCGCCTCGATCCTATCGCAGGCTCGCCACGGGACGCACCAGATCGGCACTACGCGGATGGGCTTTTCCCGCCGCGACGGCGTGGTCGACCGCAATTGCACAACCTTCGATTGCCCGAACTTGCACCTAGCCACCACCGCCGTACTCCCGACTTCAGGGCAGGCCAATCCAACGTTGACGGCGGTGGCGCTGGCGCTCAGGCTGGCGGACCGGCTTGCCCGGCGGTAGTGGGCATCATTCAGGATGATAACACAGATGGAAGACATTCAGCCCCGAATCTTAACTAGGGCGCCATTTCCACGTGAGCGCAAGGTTGATGTATTCCGTCTGGAGCCAAGCTATCGTGCGTTGATCGTGGCCTGCGTGTTCATCCTTGATGAAGGGGTGTTTTCGGTTCTGCTCGGCGCGCGGGACTTTTCGCAGGGGCGCATGCTGTCCAGCCTGCTCATCATTCTGTCAATACCTGTCTGTCTGTCGTCAATGAAGAAGCTTCCTTCCTTATCCACGCCACGATTTTGGCTTCCGATAGCGCTTTATGCCTGGTTCATTATAATTTCATTTATTTCCAACGTTTTTATATTCCATTATAGTTCAGATAACTGGGTACTTTCATTATATTCTGTGATGCCGATAACTTGTGTTATACTTTTTCGATCTATTGACTCTAATTATTCTGACATCGTTTTGGGGATTATTATCGCGGCGTTTATCGTTTCTGCATTGGTGATATTGGATAAAATATACCCTATACCACAATTTGAGACATTCAGACGAATGTCTGCTTTTGGCGAGTTCGGAAACGCCGAGAGGCTTACGATCCTGAAGGATGCGTGTGTTCTGGCGTTCCTGCTGGTTGTTGGCCGCCTCACTTTCGGGAAGACCGGTCTTGCTGGCAAGGTGCTCCTGGTCATAGCTCTTCTGGTAATAGGCTATCCGATCGCATTTTCGTTTGAGAGCCGGATTGCGTTCAGCACGATCGTCGTGTCTTTCGCGCTCTATTTCATATTTGCGAGAGTGGGCGGTGGGCGTAAGATAACGGCGGGCTTGATGGTTGCGATTGTGGGCATACCTGTTGCCGTAGCAGTCCTAAGCCGCTTCATTGAAGCTATCCTGTCGGCCGGAAGTCTTAGCAATTACTTTGAAAGCAATAATGTCGACATTCGGTTTGAATCCGGTTCATATTTCATTTCGAAATTTCTTGACACGTCCGGTGTTGGGATCGGCGTTATGACCAGCAACCCCGCAAAACCGAACATTCTGTCAGAGGTCGTGGTCAAGAGCTATATTCTGACCGACCATGGTCTATTCGCGTCACTGTACCAGTTTGGGATTGTCGGCGCCATAATAGCCTGCTTGATGACGGTGGCTCTGATCAAATGGTTTATAAGAATCGGCAGGGCGCGTATCCATCCATCATCATTGGATATCACGATGACTGGGGCTTTTGTTTTTGGATCAGTGATGCAACCCATCCCAATCAACTATTTTACTTTGACGCACACATGTCTTTTGGGCGGCACGCTCTGGTATGCAGCTTTTCGGGCTCGTTGGGAAGCAAATGTCCTGAAAAAATCAGTAGCTTTCCGCGCTCGATCACCGAGTTTTTGAATATCTGTGTATGAACGGGGGCAATAACCGATGGAATTGAGTGCCTGATTCAGAAGTTTCTCAATTCCAGCAATATCTTGCGGTTCTGCGCGTAAGCATTCGGATTGAAGCTATTAGAGCCCATGCCGTGGACGAGGCGATGGACTTTTCCCAGTCCTTGACGAGCCTTCGGCAGCGGCCCAGCCAGGCGAAGGTCCGCTCGACAACCCATCGGCGTGGTAGCACCTCGAAGCTCTTGGCTTTGTCCGATCGCTTGATGAATGTCGATTGTCCACTTGCCCATGCCGACGAGCGCAGATCGCAGTTTGTCGCCTGCATAGCCGCCGTCAGCGAACACATGGCGCAACCAGGGGAACCGCGTGCGAACAGAAGCAAGTACGTCGATGGCCCCATCGCGGTCCTGAATGTCGGCGGCGTGCACGAGGATGAAGGTACGCATCCGCTGAGCGGCGCGGAGGCGCCGGATTTCAGGCGGCGATTTCCTGTGCGAGCTGTTGCTGAGCGACCTTCCAGTTCCAGGGGAGGAGTTCGTGAAGACGGTTCTGGGTATGTCGGCGATCTTGGCGAGGACGTCGGTGAACCAGGCGAGCGGATCGACGTCGTTGAGGCGTGCGGTGCCAAAGAGGCTGAACATCATCGCGGCGCGCTGGCCACCGCGATCTGAGCCGACGAACAACCAGGCTTTTCTTCCGCGAGCAACGCTGCGCAGCTGTAACTGCTCAGGAGGTTGGCACTGAGGCCGATCAAGCGACGGCGAAGCGTCCGTCGACGAGATCGCGGATTGCGCTGAGTGCGGACTGGCCAGAGAGGCGTGCGGTGCCCGTGACGGAACGGTATCCGGCATGGATCTGAGCGCCCCAGTCTGACCTGAAGCCGTTGGTGACCTTGCGGAAGACGACCGAGGGGCGGATTTCACGCTCGGAGATGTTGTTCGTGGCCGGCACGTCACGGTTTTTGAGGAAGACGAAGAACTTCCCCCGCCATGCCTTGATTTGCTTGAGCAGAACGCGCCCGGCGGGATGAGCGACAGGTCTGGCAACCAGACGATCGAGGATATTGTCGGCTTTGGCAGCATAGGCGGCCAAGGTGCTGTCCTTGAGCTGGTCTCGTCGTCGCCCGACCTTGATCGCCCAGCGCAGATGGTCGCGGATGCTTGGCGCAAAGGCAGTGTCGCCGCTGTCGATGGCGTACTGAACATCGCGCAGGACATGGGCAAGGCAAACCTGATGCTCGCGTCCCAACTCCTGCTGACCCGAATAGCGGTCGGAGACCCAGACATCGGGCCGATGCTGTCCCAGTACGTCTTCGGCAACGCTGCGGGCCCGGCGCGAGGCAATCTTGTGCAGGACAGCGTCGCTGGACAGGAACACCCACTGCCACTGCATCACGCCGTTGGTCCGGGTTGTCGTCTCGTCCGAAGCAATGATGCGCGCCTTGAGCAATTTGGCGCGGATCGCAGTCGTGGCCGCATCCATGCTGGTGCGCAGGCGGCGGAACATGTTGGCGATGGCACCTTCAGAGATTGTCAGCCCAAACAGTTCGCCAGCAATCCGGGAAAGGCGCTCGAAACCCACGTGATGGCTATGATGCAGATAGGCCATCAGCGCACGGATGCCGGGGCCGAAGGGCGAACCGGGAGCCATGCCCACAGGCGCCTGCGCCTTGTAGCGTCGGCCACAGCACCGGCAGCGCCCACCCCACAACTCCACCCGGGTGACGACGGGACGGCTCGGTGGCAGGTCGACATGATCGTAGCGCTGCCGGCACTGCTGTACCTGGCCGGTCACATCCGTGCCGCAATGGCCGCACTCGCTGGCCATGACTCGTTCGGTCGTGTCGGGTGTCTCGGCCAGTGGGCGGTGTTTGCCCTCGCGCGCAGGCCGCTTGCCTGTCTTCGGCTTGCGCCCCTTGCCACCCTTTTTGCCAAAATCGTCCTTCGAGGGCGGGATGTGCGAGTTCGAGGATGTCTTGCGCGGCTTGCCGACCAGGCCCTCAAGTTCCGTAATCCGCGCCGCCATTCGTTCGATCATCTCGTGCTGGGCCAGAAGAAGCTCGTTCTTCTCAGCTTCGCTCAGCACATGAAGCGGGGGTGGGGCCATCAGCAGGGTGAATCAAACTCCGAGTCACCGCGCAACCATTTTCTGCCAACCTCCTGAGCAGTTACGCGCAGCTGGCGCTCTGCTGCGTTGTTCGAGAGACATATGCGGCCGTCGGCGAGGAATGTGGTGAAGCCGTCCCAGTCGTTTTGTAGATAGGCGATGGCCTTGGCCACCGCATCGTGGCGAGAGAGCTTGCTGCACCTTTCGCGCATCCATGTCTCGAGTTCGGCAACGATTGGAGCTGACCGTTCCTGGCGAACGGCAAGACGCTCAGCGGCGGGCTTGCCGTTGATGTCGCGCTCGATAGCAAAGAGCCGATCGATGATCTCGAGCGCCTCGCTTGCCAGCGGCGAGACCAGCGGCGCGGCGCCCTTTTTCCTGCGTTTGAGTTGCTGCCTGATGTCGACGAGCTTGAAGAACTCCCGGCGTGCGTGGACCCAGCAGTTGGCGCGGGTCATGAGTTTGTCCGAGCGGCCGTCCTCGAACAGGGCGTTGAAGCCGGCATACCTGTCGACCTGGAGAATCCCGGTATAGCCCGCCAAGTGTGCTCGCGGATCCTCACCTCTACGGTCACTGGAGTAGTAACATAGCGCCACCGGTGGCGCCGTGCCCCCGAACGGTCGATCATCGCGCACATAGTCCCATATTCGCGCCACGCTGGTCTTGAGCTTAGCCAAAAGCGGGACGGTGGTGTCGTCAGCATGTAGGCGATCTGCGGCAAGCCCGTGGGCTTCCAGCAGCAAGAACAGGGGCCTTACAGCCACGCAGATTGCGCCGATCTGGTCCGCCAGGGTTGAAAGGTTCAAGGGGACGCCTTCGGCCTCGAGCCTGTCGCTTTGGCTATTGAGGGGCTGGTGAAGGCCGTACTTCTGGAAGGCGAGGTTTGCCAGGAAGTGCGGCCCGAACATTCCGCGGGGGTTACATGGAAAGGCGCCGGTGGCTGGCTGATCTTCTCACAGCGGCGACAGGAGACCTTCTCGCGCACGGTTTGGATCACCTTGTGACGGGCCGGAACGCGCTCAAGCGTCTCGGTGATTGCCGCGGGCAGATGGCTCAGCTCGTGCGAGCCGCAGCACGGGCAAGCCTCGGCGGGCGAAGACATGGCGCATATCGCACTCGCAAATGTCGGTAACAATCTTCGATGAGGCAACAGGGGGGGGGGGCAGTTTCTCACTTCGCCTGACATCCTTACAGCGGTGTCTTCGGCAACCTTGCCGATCTACAGGCCTGGACGGATGAGCGAATGACCGAACGCTCAGGCCAATTGCGCTGCCCGGCGACCGGCACAAAGGTCATGCAGGCTTGGGAACAGGAACGTTTCCTGCTGACCCGGCTCCCGAGACGCTGCCCGAGCCGTTCGACGTTGCTGTGCGTCGCCAGGTGGCGATGACTGCATGGCGAGTCTTGAAGGCTGCCAATACAGTGTGCCCTTCCGCTTCATCCGACAGGACGTCGAGGTACGTGGGGTCTCTGGCAGGGTACTGTTCCTGAAGAACTGCGAAGTTGTCGCCGACCATCCGCGCGGAACCGAGGCGCTGGTCGTCATTGACCCCGCCCATTTCGAGGGTCCGAGCAGGCCCCGGGTAATTGCGCCGCTGCCGCTGGGCCGGATGGGCCGCAAACTGCAGGAGATTGCAAGCGCTGGTGTCCAGCACCGTTCTCTCGACCTCTATGCGCGCCTCGCGCGTAACTGCTCAGGAGGTTGGCAGAAAATGGTTGCGCGGTGACTCGGAGTTTGATTCACCCTGCTGATGGCCCACCCCCGCTTCATGTGCTGAGCGAAGCTGAGAAGAACGAGCTTCTTCTGGCCCAGCACGAGATGATCGAACGGATGGCGGCGCGGATTACGGAACTTGAGGGTCTGGTCGGCAAGCCGCGCAAGACATCCTCGAACTCGCACATCCCGCCCTCGAAGGACGATTTCGGCAAGAAGGGTGGCAAGGGGCGCAAGCCGAAGGCAGGCAAGCGACCTGCGCGCGAGGGCAAACACCGCCCACTGGCCGAGACACCCGACAAGACCGAACGTGTCATGGCCAGCGAGTGCGGCCATTGCGGCACGGATGTGACCAGCCAGGTACAGCAGTGCCGGCAGCGCTACGATCATGTCGACCTGCCACCGAGCCGTCCCGTCGTCACCCGGGTGGAGTTGTGGGGTGGGCGCTGCCGGTGCTGTGGCCGACGCTACAAGGCGCAGGCGCCTGTGGGCATGGCTCCCGGTTCGCCCTTCGGCCCAGGCATCCGTGCGCTGATGGCCTATCTGCATCATAGCCATCACGTGGGTTTCGAGCGCCTTTCCCGGATTGCTGGCGAACTGTTCGGGCTGACAATCTCCGAAGGTGCCATCGCCAACATGTTCCGCCGCCTGCGCACCAGCATGGATGCGGCCACGACTGCGATCCGCGCCAAATTGCTCAAGGCGCGCATCATTGCTTCGGACGAGACGACAACCCGGACCAACGGCGTGATGCAGTGGCAGTGGGTGTTCCTGTCCAGCGACGCTGTCCTGCACAAGATTGCCTCGCGCCGGGCCCGCAGCGTTGCCGAAGACGTACTGGGACAGCATCGGCCCGATGTCTGGGTCTCCGACCGCTATTCGGGTCAGCAGGAGTTGGGACGCGAGCATCAGGTTTGCCTTGCCCATGTCCTGCGCGATGTTCAGTACGCCATCGACAGCGGCGACACTGCCTTTGCGCCAAGCATCCGCGACCATCTGCGCTGGGCGATCAAGGTCGGGCGACGACGAGACCAGCTCAAGGACAGCACCTTGGCCGCCTATGCTGCCAAAGCCGACAATATCCTCGATCGTCTGGTTGCCAGACCTGTCGCTCATCCCGCCGGGCGCGTTCTGCTCAAGCAAATCAAGGCATGGCGGGGGAAGTTCTTCGTCTTCCTCAAAAACCGTGACGTGCCGGCCACGAACAACATCTCCGAGCGCGAAATCCGCCCCTCGGTCGTCTTCCGTAAGGTCACCAACGGCTTCAGGTCAGACTGGGGCGCTCAGATCCATGCCGGATACCGTTCCGTCACCGGCACCGCACGCCTCTCTGGCCAGTCCGCACTCAGCGCAATCCGCGATCTCGTCGACGGACGCTTCGCCGTCGCTTGATCGGCCTCAGTGCCAACCTCCTGAGCAGTTACCCTCGCGGAGGTGGCTCGATGAACACGCCCCGGATAAGGCTCGATATCGATGCCACCCGCGAGAAGCTGTGTCAGCTTGCTTGTGGCCATGCCGCAGATGCTCTCGATGACATGTTTGGCGAGGCGGTGCGTGACGAGATAAGTGCGCACGTCTTCCTCGACCGGCTCCTCACCACCGAACTTGCTGGCCGCGAGGAGCGGCGTGTGCGGGTCATACTCAAGAACTCGAAGCTGCCGTCGGGGCAGACGCTGGAGAACTTCGATTTTGCCTTCCAGCCCGCAATCGAGCGCTCACGCATCGACACACTCGCCACTGGCACCTGGATACGCAACGCCGAGGTGGTCCTGCTGCAGGGGCCGCCTGGCGTGGGCAAGTCGCACCTGCTCGCTGCGCTGGGCATCCGTGCGGTCCAACTCGGCTTCTCGGTCCAGTACTACCGCTTCGACGAGCTCATGGCCGCGCTGCGCCACGATGCCCAGTTGCCACCGCCGCGCATCAAGATGCGCAAGTACATGTCGAGTGCGCCCCTGCTGATCGACGAGATGGGCTACGATCCGCTCAACCGTGAGGAAGCCAGCCTGTTCTTCCGTCTCGTCAGCTATCGTTACGGACGCGGCGCGATGATGATTACCACCAACAAAAGCATCCGCGACTGGACCGAGCTGCTCGCTGGCGACGAAGTCCTCGCCGCCGCTATCCTCGACCGGCTTCTCCACCGCGCCCACGTCCTCAATATCAAAGGTCGTAGCTGCCGCCTGCGCGACCTCGAGGACGCCTTCAAGGCCTGATCTCCAATCTTCGTCGACGAAATTTCAGGGGTGGGGAGCATGCTCCCCACCCCTGAAATCATGCCTCTCATGCAGCGCGACACCTCGTAACACTGGGTGTCGCCTTAGCTCGTAAAACTGGGTGTCCATTGACACCGCCGATGCGCTGGGCTGTAATCTTGCCCGCATCGATGTCCGACAGGATCACACTGCGCTCGGCATGCCGCGCAATCGAGGATGCCAGTCTGTCGAGTTCGCCACTGGCGGCGAGTACATCCTTGCGGCCAAGCGCCTTGATAGTGCGCTGGCGGACGACCTTACCCTCGCGCACGCTTTCGACGAGGTAGAGGTAGCGGTGGCCGCGGGCGACTCTTTCGACGACGAACATGACGATGTTGTTACTACACCCCATTCTCGGCCGAAAATCACCCAACACAATATCAATCACTTACGCGATTTGACCCACCTTTGTTCCAACGCAACTGTTCAACTTGGGCCTGGGTTTCCATTGCAATCCGCAGCGTCTCGGCCAGCAGCAGTTCGAGCTTGTCAGCACCGATCCGCCCGCGCCAGCGGGTCATCGACGAGCGATCGAGCGGCAGCATGTGGCGGAAGTACTGTTCGCCGCAGAAGTATTGGAAATACGGGTTCTCTACCCAGCGGGCACATACGACCTCGTCGGACAGACCTTCCATGTGCTTGAGCAGATGCAAGCCCGCCATCAATCGCGTCGACAGGCCGGGGCGCCCCTTCTCATGATAGAACCGACCGAACGCTTCATCGAAGCGCGACCAGTCGATCAATTTAGCCAGCTTCACCAGCGCGTGCCCCATATCGATCATGTTGTCAAGCTGGCCGCGGAACAACTCGTCACTGCGCGGGGCAGGGTTCTTCGGCGGCATCGGCAAACCTCATCGTGTCGACCACCACAATGAATCACAGCCCGGTTTGCTGAGGAAGCCCCTACGTGCACGGGCGCGCAAAATCGCAAGCTTTTGGCGCGATCCTGCCCGAAACCTTGCAAATACGATTACCTCAAATCCGCCAAAACCGACGCATTTCTGCGGCTTTCAGCGCTTTTCACGGGCGACCAGCCTCCAACCGCAGCCACCCTGTCAACTTCTCAGCAAAGGGGGCAGCTTGCTCGGTCTATCAGGAACCCTGAAGACCGGCTCCACCGCGTCGGCGCGAAGATACTTGCGGATCGTGTTGCGCGATAATCCCGTTCGCCGCTTGATTTCGCGAATGGGTATGTCTTGCCGAAAGTGCCAGCGGCGGATCACACTGAGTAGCGCAGGCGACGCCCCTTCCGGGGGAAGGGGCCAAAGCCGAGCCATGTCGATCACTCCGATGCCTCCCGACTGTCAGCCGGGGGCGAGGAAAGCATGGGTCAATTCTCAGCGCTACTCAACAAGCCTGACCTACGATCGCGGCACCGAAATTGCCCGCCACGCCGATCTCACCCGCAACACCGGTATAAAAGTGTGGTTCTGCGATCCCTACAGTCCCTGGCAGCGCCCCAGCAACGAGAACGCCAACGGTCTGATCCGGCAATATCTGCCCAAGGGAACCGACCTGTCCGGCTTCAGCCAGGACCAGCTCAATGAAATCGCCGAGCGGCTGAACAACCGGCCGCGCAAGGTGCTCGACTTTGAAACACCCAACGAGGTCTTTGCCAGACTGGTGGCAGAGGCTCAGGTTGCTGCCGAGACGTGTTGCGCTTCAGGTTGACACCACCCTGTTTCTGAAATGCCGCATTTAAAGGCCTAACAGAAGACCGTACTCGATCATTTCCCTTTCCGAGCCGAAGACCTTTGCACAACAGGCGGCAACAACAGAAGTACTAGATAAAGCAAATATGGGTGCACACGATCTACAATAATTCAATACGCATTCGGATGAACAACGACCATCACCGTCTTCACGATAATCGCCACATCATTCCAGAACGACCATTTCCCAACATACTCCAAATCCGCTTCAAGCCTGTCAGTCAGATCGCTCTCTTCATGTGTCGCTCCGCGATATCCCCTGATTTGCGCAAGACCGGTAATGCCAGGCTTGCACGCGTGGCGATACCAATATCGCTCGTCGACCTCCCAGAAGAGCTTGGATTTTGCGGTTGAATGCACGGCATGAGGGCGGGGCCCGACAATCGACATGTCGCCTTTGAGAACATTCAGCAGCTGTGGCAGTTCGTCGATGCTCGTGCGCCGGATGAAGCGTCCGACACGCGTAATGCGATCATCATCGCGCGTTGCAGAGCGGCGGCCGCCGAGGTCGCAGGTCTCGACGCGCATTGACCTGAACTTGAAGATGTCAAACAGACGATTTTGCCGTCCGATGCGCTTCTGCCGGAAAAGCGCTGGCCCCGGGCTTTCCAAACGGATGGCAACAGCGACGAGCAGCATCACAGGCGCCAAGAACAGCAAGGCGCTCGCCGCGACAATGATATCGAAGCCGCGCTTGAGCATGCGGTCCCGCAAATTGAGCGGTCCTTTTGCCACAAGGAAGGTCGGACGGCCCGCGAACGAACTGACGGCGATAGCCCGAGTTTGCGTGATTTCCGGGGCGATGATTTCGGCGTGCACATTCATGCCCTGCAGAACGTGGGCCCAAAGGTCTCGCTTGTCAGGGGTACAACGCACGACAACCCGATCGCAACACACCAGCAGGCCGGCAAGGCGATCGTAGTCCTCTGCGCTTGGATTGGCGGCATCGAAACGACCACTGACGTTTATCGATATGTGGCGCCCCAGCGATACAGGAAACACGCCATCGTTGAGGACCAGAACCGAATAGAGTTCACCGCCGAGGTGATGCCGAGCAAAATAGACGTGCAGCGGTCGGAGGACCAAAAGCATGGCAGCTGCACAAGCAAATGTCAGGGTGAGGAGAGCTCTCGAGACCTGGTCGCCGTCCTGGGTGGCAAAGAGAAGATAGAGAAGCATGGATGCCGTAGCGCCCAGTGCCAGCATGCCTCGCTTCAGCGTCTCGGCGAGCCTGATCAGCGCCTCGCCACTCAGCGCTCGTACGGCCACAGCGCTGATCACGTAAAATGGTGCAATGGCCAGGATATTGCGGCTATCGAGGCCAGTCCATACATGGCCGAACCGGATCATGCTTGCCAGGGCAAGACCGAGGAAAATCGCAACGAGGTCGGTCAGCAACAGCGTGGCAGCGAGAAACACTCGCTGCTTGTGCTTGGAGACCGGGCGCCTGCCGCGTGTTGTCGATGCGAGGCTATCTATCGCAATGCCCGTGTGCTGATTCATCCCTGAGTGCTCCAGACCAGCGGCGCGACCTGACCGGAAAGCCATTCTATCGTTTGTTTCATTTTGGACACTATGCTGCACCCGCGAAGGTCGCAAGTGATTCGTTGTACTTTTGTTAAGGGTCGTCCCGGATTGGAGCAGTGCGCTTGCTCACACTTCAGGCGCATCAGGCGATCACGGCGTGATGCCGGTAGCGGCGCCAACGAGCGGAGATGGCTGGACTCCGCTCCGTCTTGTGCAGGACACAGCCTGCACAACGGGGATGATTGCGGAAATTAATCATAGCGCCGCCAAGGGACATTGCGCTTGTGTTTCGTGCACATAGGCAAGCAGGCGCTGCTTTCTCGTGCTTGCCTTGTCGTGCGTTGGCAGTTTGAGAAAGGCGAACTTGTCGCGCGCACCGAACCGGTCCCAGAAGGACAGTGACTTGGCCACGTCATAACCTGCGCAGCGGGCAATGGCGGCACCGAGCATATCGGCGTCGCGTTCCATTTGCCTGCGAATGCCGAGCGACTTGGCCTTGTCATGCCCGAGGAACACGTGAGCGAACTCGTGCCCCATGACCAGTGCCAGCTCATCGGTGCTGCGCGTGAAGTCGACCATGCCGGCTGTCACGAGAATTTCATTGCCACCTTCATGCGAAGTCACGTTACGGGCTGTCGAGAGGTTGGCATGGCCCGGGCAAAGCAGACGAGGCGAGATGACGAGTTCCTTGAGTGTACCGCCACGCTTGATGAGCAGTTTGACCGGTCCGCTAGAGAGCTGTTCGACAATGCTGTCGTGGACGAGATCGGACAAGGTGAGGCCGCCGACCGCTGGCAGTTGCGCTGGCTCTTTGCCATTGATGCTCAGGACGTCGTCACCGACCGCCAGGCCGGCAATAGCGGCGGGGCTGCCTGCAGCTACGGCAACGGCCTGGGGATGCTCATGCAGGCCCAGCAATTGCGCAATGGCGGTCCGGTCGTTTGCCGCGTAATTGCTGATGGCATCGAACTCGGCACCGAGTACCGGAGCTTGTTTGCTGCAGGCCGAGGGCAGAACTGCACTGCGCAATCGGAAATCCAGCTCATTGACCAGCGCGATCCGCTCGCGCGTCCGGATTGGCCAGGGAGCTGGCGCTTCGGCCAAGGATGGCAGGGAAACGACGCAACCAAGAGTCAGGAGGGCCGCGGCCGCAATCGTTCGAATGGAGAGCGGACCGGCCAGGGACCGCCAGAATGTTGCCAGATCCATGTTGGCCCGAGCCATATCAAGCCGAGCCGCGAGCCGAAGCAGCAAGAGCAGACCTTGCCTGCCAGGCGCGAAAGCCGGTCAGCTTGATTGCGCAAAGCACACCTGCGATCGCCAAGGTATCGGCTAGCCAGTCGGCGAGTTCCGCATCACGGTGCACTTCCGGGATCATCTGAGCCAGTTCGATGGCTCCACCAAAGAGACAGAGCCAGAAAAAGACTCGGATCATCGACGCAAAAGGAAATGTCGCGCAGGCAAGGCACGTCAGGGATGCAAACGCCAGCATGTGGAGGGTCTTGTCGTTCACAAGGGCGATGTCGCCTCGAGGAGACAAGGCGAAAAAGAGCGTGACGACGACACACAGCCAGAATGTGGCTGCCAGAATTGGTATCAACGTCGAACGTGGCATGTCGACAAGAATTTCCTGACTTTCACGCAAAACCGGCAGCGGCTAGGGGTCTAGGCTCTGCATTTTGCAATGCAACATTGCAAGTGGCGTGGAGAGATGAAGCGTTGCGCGCGCGTGGCAAGCTGCAGTTATGGGGAGCAAGCGATCAGCCAAGCGCCAGGGAATTGACTGCGACTTGCCGGGAATCATTGACCGGGCAAGGACTGTGTATCCTTCACCAGCAGGTTCGCACGAACGATGTCCGCTTTTCCGGACAGCTCGATTACGACAGGGGTAGCGAGGCCGATGCCAAGGCGCTCTGCCTGATCGGCGGCGATTTCGATGCGGTAGCGACCGGGTGGAACCCGCTCGAACAGAAAGCTGCCCCCAGCGCGCGAGCGCGCCCTGCCGCGAGCATTGCCGTCGAGGTCGGTCAGAACCATCTGCAAGCCCGATACACCCTTGAGCGTGGCGGCCCCTGAATAGACCGCCTGACCCTCGATATCGGACAAGGACACGATACCAAGACCGACGCTGTGAATCCGGCCCGCTCGCGCGACAAAGGCGCTGCCTTTGCGGCCTGGTGCCAGGGTAATGTCAGGCAGCGTAGCCTCGTCAATGCCGTAGCTTGCCTTCTGGCCGTCGCCAAGCGAGGGCACGAGCGCAATACCATCGTCATCGGTTTCATAGGCCTTGCCTGAAGCAATGACGGCAACGTTGGCGATAGGTGCGTCTCCTGCATCCTGGATGCCATTGGCATTTTCGTCGCGGTAGGTGCGAACGGCAAGTAGACCGCCACTGGAAACTCCCGGCATCGCCAGTTGGATGCGCCGGGAGAAGGGGTTCTGCAGGAAGCCTGTCGAGAGGCGCAAGCCGATGTAGTGAGCGTGCGTCGGGAAACTGGCCGAAGCATCGAGCGCCAGACTGGCGTTGTCGAAACGATGGCTGAACGAACCGCCGATCTGGCTTTGACGCGCAGGGAACGAATGCGAGGCAAAGATGCGGACGGCCTGTCTTGCCGACAGGGTTCGATCAATCTGCCCCGAGATTTGGGACAATGTCGGCGAACCGAGAAGATCAACCGTGGTCGACGCCCTGATCCGGGTGCGCGATCCGGCAAAGAGGGCCAGGTCGAAACTCGCAGCCAGGCGAGAGCTGGTCGCGAGGCCCGCAGCCGACGCATTGTATTCCAGCGCGGGGCTGAGCAGAGCGGTGCCAATTCGCAGCGATGTACGCAGGCTTGCCGTTTCGATCGATCTGCCATCGGCGAAGGCCAGCCGGGACAGGCGAGCGATGAAGGGAAGGCCGGTCGATCCGAAGGGCAATGCGCCGTTGACATCGAGCGAGCTTGCCCGGCGCAAGGGGACAGCTTCGAATGCCTGTACCTCGTCGATGAAGCCCCCGCGATACTCGCCGTGCGCCATGGACACGCCGATTGCGCCCATTCGCGCAGCGACGGCACCGCGCAGTGCGCGCGCGCCGCCTTGCTGGAGCGCGGCGTCGAGCCGCCAGGGCAGGCCTGCGATTTCGCTGCGAATGCCGATGTTGCCTGCGATTCCGGGCAGCTCGCCCAGCTTGTTCCAGGCAAGCGCCATTCCGCCGGCGAGCGTCACACGGGAAGACATGCCGTAGGCGATGTTGCCGGAAGCCCGCCACTGGCCTTCGCTGGGGGTTGCAAGATAGAGGGGAGGGCGGACCGCGATCAGGGGCCGATCCTTTTGGACCACGCCAAGATCATAGACGAAATCGCCGGTGGCAAGCCGGCCATTGCCCACGTTGAAGCGACGTACTTCCTCCCGGGTTTGACCTTGCGGGCCATAGAACACGAGGCGCAGCACATTCGCTCCGAAGTCGAGCGGGATTTGCAGAAACTCGTACTGACCATTGACCGCGGTTTGCGATGCGCCAATCAGAACATTGTTGCGGTAGAGTTCGACTTCGTAGCCATCGGGAAGGGGCCCTCGAAGATCGATCCTGTCGAATACGGAGCTTTCATCCAGCGGAGCGTTGCTGACAAAGAGACCTCGACCGGCCACGGACCTGAGGCCAATCGCCTGCGAAACCGTCGCGATATCGCCGATAGCGAACTGTGTGGCGTGCAAAGGGCCAAGGAGCGTTGCTGCCGGATCCCGGCGGCCAAATTCCATGCGGACGCCTGTCAGGCCATCGCGGCTGCTGGCTTCAAGATAGCCTCGCGCTGTCACGAAGGCGAGATCTGCTGCGGCACGCATTTCAAGTTCAAGGCGTGACCCGAACGTGTCGTCGGTCACCGCGCGCATTTCCACGTCGCTGACAGGCATAGAATATGCTGCCCAGGGAGTGGGTTCGAGGGGCGCATTCTCTTTCTGGCTGGCACCTTGCCGACTGGCGAGGCGCTGACGCTCGGCTTCGCGCTCGAGCCGCGCCTGAAACGGGAACTTTTCGAGGAGAGTGATGATGACCGCCTGATCGCGCAGGTCGACTTTCACCTCGACTGGCAGGATGCTCGCGAGCGCATCGGAACGCACGAAGATATCGCCCTGATAGGAGGCGAAGAGCGCCGGCGACAATTGTGTCGCCTTGCCGGCTATGATGCCTTCGCGGGCGCGAAGGTTGAGCGATACGCTTCGTGCAGGCTCGATGATCCAGCCGCTGGCGTAATGTCCTTCGTCCGAAATCCTGATCGCGAGATCAAGTATCCGCGACAGTTCTCCCAAGGGTAGAAAGACACCTTGGCGCGTGCCGAACGCGGTGATGGTTTCCTCGATTTCGCCGGAAGCTGTTCGCAGGGAAATGACCAGTTCGTCGTCATCTGTGAACATGGGCGTGTCGGCGGCGAGCAATCCTGCCCCCAAACCCGTCCCTGAGGCTGAATCGGCGGCATTTGCCGTCGTTGTGCCGGGTCGCGGTGTTGTTGCAAGTGTCGCAGCCTGCGTGCGAGTGCTTCGGGCGGGCACAGGACGGTTCAGAGCGGCAGGGACAGGAGGGTGTTCTCCTTGGCCGAACAAGGGAGTTGGCAGCGTCCTTTCTGGGCTCGGTGCCGGAGCCAGAGCAGCGGCAGGTGCCTGCGGCATCGATCCCGCAGCGATGGGATAAGACGCCTGATGGCCTCTTTCGAAATGACTGTCGATTGCGGATGACGACTGGCGCTGTTGGGAATCCTCTTCTGCGCGGAGTGATAGTGCCGAAACCTGGCGGGCGCCTGCAAGTAAGGACGGTGTGCCTTCCTCGCAGGATGGGCAGGGCACTTCGCCCCCATCCTGATGACGGTTCGGCAAGGTGGTCTGCTCGTCGGCCGCATCGGTGCTGACGATGTGATTTGCGGGCACGGGTGCGGGCCCATGCGCTGTTGCTGCTGGTTCCGGGTCCGGTCCAACGACAGACAGCGGGGATACAGGGGATGTCTGCGGCAGACTATCAACAGAACTCGCGTTTGGCCCGGCAAGAGCAGCTTCACCAACTAATACCAGAGCGGGCTCGGCCTTCGGTCCAGACCCTGTAGCTGGCAAGGGGAGTGGGGGGCGTGTTTCAAGAGCAGGGTCAGAAACAGCGCCGAAGGCCGGTACAGGAAGCACGATAATTGGTGTTGGATCAGATCCGTTAGACCCGGTCGCCGGCTCGCGTTCATGAACCTCAAAGATAGTCGAGGTTTGACCGGGACGCGCCCAGATCGGAGAGATTGCAGGATCCCGATCAGCCTGCTCCGGCAAGGCCTGCGCAGGGCATGACGCGGCGCAGGCGGTGTCAGTCAGGGCCGGATCGGTCGATGTCCTCGAGACGCGCGCCAGGCCGTTCTGCGCCGTCGGCTGTTGCCTGTCTCGCGGCCGATCAAGAGTGACCGGCAAATCCAGCTGCGAGACCGCTATTGCTCGCCTCGATCCGGAACGAACGGCGCCGTGCACTTCAGTGACCTGCTGCCCGTTCGTCCTGGAAAGCGGGTTGTCCAAGCGCGCGCCAAGGCCATCGGATGCGGCAGGGGCAAATTGCACTGCAGGCATCTCAATGCGTTCGGGCTCGTTCTTGATTTCGGCGTCCCCGGGCGGGGCATCGGGTGCCCTGTCGTCGCGACCAAGCATCAGTCCCGCAGTGGCAATTGCTGTGCCCGTGCCGGTCAGAAGCGCCGCCTTTGGCAGCCACCCCCGGCTCACGGCAGGCGTATCTCCTTGCGGGCGAGCACGGCACCGGGAGCGACGTCATCGTCGAGGTACGTGATGGTCACCATCATGCCAGGACGCAGTTTTTCTCGCTCAACCTTGGGGTCCATGGGAATGCGGACCGTTCGCGAATTGATCTCGGTATACAGGCCGACGCCTCGAAGCTGGGCGACAGGGCTCGCAAAGCCTGTTGCCGTAATCATGACATCGCCAAAAGCCGACCGGGTACCGGTGCGCGTCAGGGTCACCTCGAACTCCCAAGAGCCTTCGGCCGAACGGACAAGGCGAGCCTCGCTGATCCCCGCATCGAGTGTCGTTGCGCCAATGCGCAGGATGACGGGTATCGAAATTCCGAAGCGAGGCAGGATCTGTACGCCGATGCCGGCCTGTGCATTGCCGTTGACAGCAGCGCTGATCGAATCCGCTTCGGTGATTGGCGGTACGGCTGAAACCGTGAAATGGGCGCGATACTCACCGGGCGGGAGATCGGCCGGCAGCCTCGGCACGATCCTGACTGTCTGTGACTCGTTGCCCGGCAATTGCACTGACTTTGGCGAATACCGCAACAAAGTGCTTGCCGGACGGAATCCGGATGGGGGATTGCGGGCAGCATCGTCACTCATGTCGACGATGCTGCCGCTTGGCAGCATCAGCTTATCGGAGATCGTGATCTCGTATTCGCCGGTCGCAGGGCTACGATTGTAGAGGCCGATCGTTCCCAATCGATCACGGTCTGTCAGGACGAGCCGTTTGGGATAGAGATTGATGTCGCCAAGACCGGCGACGGATCCTGCCGGCGGGGTGGCTTGCGGCTGCGGTGCTTCCTGAGCAATGACAATCGGCCCGTGCGGCGCAGCCAGGAGCGCTGCAAGGACACCCAACCTCAAAAAACCGGCCAAGATTTGCCCCCATTCCCCGTCAAAGCATCGTGCAGCGAGAATCTAAGGGTTTTAGCGTATAACGCAATGCTGCCTTGGAAGCGTCAATCGTAAGTAACCGTGACCGGGAAGCGACCGCTGTAGGCTCCAACTGCCTGATTGCCGGCAACCTGGAGGCGCGCGCCAACGGTGATGTTGAACTGCCCGGCCGAACTTAGCGCTACGCCGCGTGAAGGAACGTTGCTGGTGAAGTTGCTCACTCGCATCGTGGCGGCGCCGTTGGTAATGTTGATGCGATTGGGGAGCGAAATGCGGAAGACGCGCGACGGATCTCCCCTGACGAGAAAGGTGCCGGGGCCACGACCGCCTGTGGCTTGCGGGGTCGAGACTTCGCTCGCCATGCTCCCGGTGCCGGTCACGGCACCGGATGGCGAAACCGTGAGGTTGCCGTTGGATACGGGCCGATAGAACCGCCCAAAACGCAGGTCGAGAACCGGCTGGATGGAGAGTGGTGCCACGACTTCTGCTTTGCCCGAGCCCGACTGGTTGGCTGCACTCTGGGCACTGGCAGGTGTTGCAATCACCAGAACCATCGCAGCAGGTACGACGATGTCACGAAGCCTCAAGATCTTTTGTCCTGGCATGGCTGGCCTCGTCGTCCTGAGTGATCTGATTGGCGTGAGGACGCTTGGGAGGATCGCGTCCTCACGCAGGGAAGTGATCAGTTGTAGGTGACCGTGGCGTCGTAGGAGCCTACGTAGTTTCCGGCCGTGGCTGTTCCGGGAACAGTCAAAGTGCCACCGACCGAGAATGCTGCGGTGCCACTGTTGTTGAGCGTACCGGTCGCGGCTGACGGAGTGGTGGAAAAGCTCATCGAAACGCTGCCGTTCGAGACGCTGCCGCCGGTGGTGGTGATAGCGAATGTCCGGTTGGCCTCGCCGCCCACGGTAAAGGCGTCCGCAGTATTGGTGTTGCCTGAGACGAAGGTGACATCGCCGGTCGGGCTGCCAACGCCGGTCGGGCTGACGACGACGGTGCCGCCGGTGCCGGTCGTGAACTTGCCAAAGCCGATTGCGGCGCCGTTGGTGTGTTGGAGGGTAATTGGCGCAATTACGGTAGCAGTTGCGGTACCCTGTTGTGTCTGGGTGTTGCCTGCAGCGAAGGCGGGCGTGGAAGCGAAAGCAGCAACAGCTGCAAGGATTGCAATGGACTTCATTTCGTTAACCCTCTGTTCGGGACCCGTGTCGGGCGTCGAGAGCCATGTTCTCTTCCGCTGAGGGCCGATCCCCGTGCCCTTCCACCTAAGGATTAGTACGTATCGGTTAATGAGTGGTTATCCATCGCAAGACGCCGAAGTGCTGCCTTCCTATCGAAAAAGCTTACGCCACTCTCTTGAGAATACCATTTAAAACAAAGGATTAATTGGCCTATGACTGCATCTGTGTCCCCGCGCGACAGCGTAGTCCTGCCGCGGACTTGCAGAGCAAAAACCATAAATTCCTGTTAGGGAAGACGAGCTTCGAATCACATAAGCTTGAGTAATGCACGCCGCTCAATGCTGACCTTTGTCGAGCACGGGCAGGGAGAGCGCCAGTTGCAGCGCCCGGGCATTCAGGTCGTGCGCCTTCTCCTCGGCCTCAGCCTCGCTGTAGCAGCGCAATTCCGGCGCATTGCCCGAGGGACGGAAGTGGATGATCGCACCATCGGCAAAACTCATGCGATAGCCATCGGTCGTGTCGATGCCGGTGGGGAAGCCGGCAATCTCGCCGAACAGGCGAGCGATGCGGGCAAGCTGCTCGTCTTCCTCGCCGTGGCTGAGGAAGGCAATCAGGGCGGCGCTGTTTTCTTGCGGGAAATCGGCGACGCGATCGGAGAAGGTGAAGCGCGGCGGCAGTTCGGCGACGACTTCGGCCAGAGGGCGTTCCCTGGCATTCATCACCACCGCAATGATCGGCAGCAGGGCATCGCGCGTTGGCAGCGGCGCCAGATCGTCGACCGCGCTGCCGAGCAGGAGCCCGCCATTGGCCTCGTAACCGCAGACCCGCGCGCTCGCATCCGCGTCGGCCGCGTCCATCATCGCGCGGATCACGTAAGGCGATCCGATGCGCGTGCGCACCACCTTTGGCGCCGCGCCGCTCAATTCCAGCACGGTGTTGGAGCTGACTGGCGTCACCACGACGTCCGCTGCCACGGCGCGCACAG
The DNA here is from genome assembly GCF_003454795.1 of Novosphingobium sp. THN1. Classification (GTDB taxonomy): domain Bacteria; phylum Pseudomonadota; class Alphaproteobacteria; order Sphingomonadales; family Sphingomonadaceae; genus Novosphingobium. Next base: position 60,154 of record NZ_CP028348.1, on the reverse strand, counting down.
CAGGCCGACGATGTCACCGCGCAGCCATGTGAAGCCAGTGTTGCGACGACCGGTTGAATCCGCCCAGTTCACCAGCCTGGACTGGGCCGCGTTCATCCGGGCTCACAATCTTGAGCACTTGATGACCCGACGCGGCAACTGCCATGACAACGCCGCCGCCGAGAGCTTCTTCTCGTCGCTCAAGCGCGAGCGCATCCCGCGTCGGACCTACAAAACACGCGAGGAAGCCCGGCAGGACGTGTTCGATTACATCGAGATGTTCTACAACCCGGTGCGCAAGCAGGTCAGGAACGGGATGCTGTCACCCGTCGAGTTCGAATAGCAGCAGATCTTGAAAGCGGAAGGCGTCAAGAAAACTTGAGGCTACTCAACCAAGCTCTGGCCCTGCCAGTGCGGACAGATCCATGGAACCCTCAAGGGAGCAACACCGCCAGCGGCCTGTAATGACAGATCCGGCCCTAACGGAGTATTTGAAATGTCTTGCTTGACATTCAGCGCAAGCAATTGTGCAGTGCATCATGAGGATGCAACAAAGCATGGATATTGACTGACAAATGAGTTCCGACACTTCGCGAAAGCCGATCCGCAAGGCCGTTTTTCCGGTAGCAGGTCTTGGCACCCGCTTTCTGCCCGCCACCAAGGCGATCCCCAAGGAAATGCTGCCAGTGATCGACCGCCCATTGATCCAGTACGCGGTGGATGAAGCGCGCGAGGCCGGGATCGAACAGCTCATCTTCGTGACTGGCCGCGGAAAGACCGCGATCGTCGAACACTTCGACACCGCCTACGAACTTGAGCACACCATGTCGGATCGCGGCAAGGCGCTCGAGGTGCTTGAGCCCACGCGCATCCTGCCGGGCAATCTCGTTACCGTGCGCCAGCAGGTGCCTATGGGTCTGGGCCACGCCATCTGGTGCGCTCGCGCCGTCGTCGGCAACGAGCCCTTTGCGATCTTCCTCCCTGACGAAATGATGGTCGGCGACCCCGGCGGCAAGGGTGGCTGCATGAAGCAGATGGTCGATGCCTACAACGAAGTGGGCGGCAATCTCATCTCCGTGCTCGAAGTCCCGCAGGAGGAAGTGTCCAGCTATGGCGTGATTGCGCCAGGCAATCGGGTTTCGGATTCCCTCACCGAAGTGACCGGCCTGGTCGAGAAGCCGAAGCGCGAGGATGCGCCTTCGAACCTGATCATCTCTGGCCGCTACATTCTCCAGCCGGAAGTGATGCGCACGCTCGAAAGTCAGGAGAAAGGCGCGGGCGGTGAAATCCAGTTGACCGACGCGATGGCGCGGATGATCGGCCAGCAGCCCTTCCACGCCGTCAAGTTTGACGGACGCCGTTTCGACTGTGGCAGTAAGACCGGCTTCGTCGAGGCCACGCTGGCTTTGGCGTTGGAGCGTCCAGACATGGCCGACGATGTGCGGGCGACGATGAAGCGTCTGTTGGCCAAAGGATGATTGAACTGGGTGGGGAAGCACTGCGGTAGTTCAAGAAGCACTTGACCGTCCAACCTCGCGAGCTTTCGGCCGTCATTGGGCGGTCGTGTTAAGCACGCGAGGTCTGTTTGCTTTGAGCATCCGCAAGCATCGCTATGCGTTCGGTGCACACTTCTTGCACTACCCGGCCTAGTTCTTCGATCACTGCGCTAAGCGAAGTCAACTCTTCGGTCGTTATGCGATAATGCTTTGAATAGCGCGCCTTTACATAGGCTTCCTTGAGCTTTTCGAACATGGCGCGATCCGTTCTACGATCACTTGGCCAGATGTTGACGAGGTGGCGATGAAGCCGCTCTGCTTGCGTGCGGAGAAATCCCAGATTGTGCACATGCGGTGTATAGAAGGTGACGGTAAGCAGAACGCAGTGATACAAACGTTCAGTTGCTTGGTGCAGGTCAAATGCGGCATCATTGAGATACCCTTTTTCGATGTCAAATTTCGCGATATCGAACCGCTTGAGCGCACTCGGATACCACTCCTCAAAGTACTCCCGCGCCATTGCCAGCGCCTGCTCCGGGGTCTTGGGCCTTGGCTTGTGCAGCTCGGTATCATCAGATTCATAGAGCGCGATGCCATCGCGCGCGACATCCATGAAGAAGTAGCGGCCATGTGCCAGTCCATCGTTCACTTCGCCCAGCGTATGCACAATGAAATTGACCGGCGTCTTGAGCGTGCCAGTGATGCCATACTCGCGCATCAGGCGCTCATCGAGCCGCGACCAGAACTTGACCCGGTCGGTCAGGTCCTTGTGATTGACGATGATCAGCAAGTCGAAATCGGATTTGTAGCCCTTGGCGGTATGCGGCTCGTCGACCCAGCCGCCGCGCGCGTAAGAACCGTAGAGAATGACCTTGAGAATGCGCCCTGCCTTGCGGCGCGCAGCGTTGGCACAGGCCGTAACATCCTCGAATTCCTCGAAGATCAGCTGGACCACGCGCTGCAGTTCGCGCTGCTTGGCCGGAGGGAGGTGATCGATATCGCGTCGCATCCTTGGTCTACCCTGTCGCTTCCGAGGCGTGAAGGCAAGGGCGCAAGATTGCGCCTTACCCCGCACAGGCGTGGAGGATGTGTGCCTGCCGCGGATCAGAGCCTCGCGCCCACCACCGCCTCCCCTGAAACCTCATCCCCTCTTCGCTCCACCGGGTTCCCAGGCTTCGGGTGACGAGGTCCTGGCCACCTTGCTCGGCGTCAGCGCGACCCCTCGAGCGCGAATTCCAATCACCCAAGCAATGTCCTGTCCCCGGTCACCAGACCCGCGCCGTGCGGGGGACAAACCTGCTCAAAGGCCGGAGCGATCCATATGATGTGCATGCCTGCAGTGATGGAATCTTGCTGATCGGCTTGGCGTCTTGCCTGCAGCATGCAGATGCGAAACGCTGACAGGCTGGGCTTTTTCTAAACCTGCGCGCCGCAAGTGTTCGAAGCCAAGCACTTGCGGCGCAATCGCCAATTTTGCTGCGGTGTTGACTCCTGCTGCGTGGCGCCATCTGTCAGTGTGGGCAATCGATCTCCAAGCGCGCCGGGGCTGAGCGGCAGGGCTGGTAATGCTGGCTGCGCCCTCCAGCCCACCCGGCCTTGTGCAAAGGGTTCCCTCATCAGGCACTCTCGTTTGCATGTGGCGATCTGCTCTCTGGCAAGATCACGATAGCCTGGACCTTGGCCGGTGACGAGCAGCAAACTGGATCGAGGCAACCCGGGTGCCGCTTGCGTTTCGCTCAAGGCTGGCTTTCCCGCGAAGGCGGCGGACCTAGGGTGATGCCGGTGAGGTCTTGCGCACTCGAAACTGCAGGACAGCGATCTGATCACACCCGGTTTCGGCCTGCAGCGAGAAAAACAAGGCAAAGCAAGAGCTTGCAAGTCTGTCGGTGACGCCCCCGGTCGCCCATAGCGTGCAAGTGATTTCGATCGGCAGTGACCTCAAATATCATTCCGCGTCGATCTTGCGCGATTTGCTGTGAGGAGGCCTGTCGCAACCAGAGAAGAATGCCCGGCGCAAAGGCTGCACTGAGCAAGCCTGGGGCGGGAAACATGTCCCGGGCAGCCGGGCGTAGAGGCCAGCCGGGACATGAAACGCTTGCGACATGGATAGGAGCGATGCCGCAGGGATCATCTACAAGAGCAATGCTTAACAGCCTGCTACGCCGAACCCATCGGAAACTCCTGAAGCCGCTGCGCCTGGCAACGGCTATCTCGATGGAATTACGACCGGCTGACCCGGCGACGCGCGCGCGCATAGCCCAGGCCAACAAACCCCAGCCCCAGAATCCCCAGCATGCCGGGCTCGGGGACCTGCGTTCCTCCGCTCGAGGTCGTCGTCCCACCTGATGTCGAGGTGGTGCCACCGGACGTCGTGGTCGTCCCACCTGACGTCGTGGTTGTTCCTCCCGAGGTCGAGGTGGTGCCACCCGAAGTGGTCCCGCCACAAAGGGATGAGCCACCGTTATGGCCGCAATTGCAGTAATGCGTGTGCTTGAGCCACCAGGTTGCGTGGGCAGGCGTTGCGACAGACGCGAGCCCGGCAATGCTGGTCGAGAGAATGAGCTTTCGCAACATGATGACGTTAGCCTGTGCAGTTATTGGTTAATCGATGATTAGCAAAACTTGTGCCAGTGGCAGTTATCGGAAGGTTGTCATGGTTAATCAGACCGAAGTGCCTCGCCATCTGTAAGATTTTCCAACACTCCGGGAGGGCGCTTGCAAAGCGGCTGCGCTGCTGTGTTCAGGTCGCCGTCCGACGGTCCGGCAGGAGCCTGCGTGCGTAGATAAACCTGGCCAACAGGCTGGTGCAGGCGGACGAAGCGCTAAGGCGGTCTGCAGGCAGGCGATGAAGTCTATACCGGCAGGTCAGGCCCAGTGCTCGAGCACCCGGGCGACAATATACTGCATAAGGTGCGGCACTGGGCGCGGCACAATATGCGGCACATCATCCAGCAATGCAGCCTCGTGGCCAGGGACCCGCAACCCGCGCCGATGCTTGGGCGGTGCCTGTCGATAATGGCGTGTACGACTTCGCAGGCACGAACCTGCCCTCGGGCAGGCTCCAAGAGACCGATCGGGCGTCGGGGTCGCCAGGGCGTCTTGACCATTTGCTCGCTCGCGGCGGGAGTGAAGGTGCAGGCTTGCCAGTGCCCCCGCGCTGGGCTTGCCTTCGCACGCACGGCAGATCGGCAGGTTTGCGCCAGTCCGCCTATCGCCTGACAGAGGCAATGATGTCCTCGGGCGGCTTTGGCGATCAGGCAGTGCGGACGGATGCCGCACAGATCACGCTTGCCCTGAAAAGGGCCCTAGCTGCGTTGCTCGGCCTCCGAACAGGCCCACTATTCCTTCGTCCTCGCGCCTTGCCGGGGCCCTTTTCAGATCAAGCCCGGTGGGACCGGGCAAGAACCGCCGCTTGGGCGTCGGCTCGGCTCGAAGAATCGACAGATTCCTTCACCTCGCCTTCTTGAACTGACGGTTTTTGACTCCGGCCGTGACCGCGCGGCATCGGTCCACGCTGCCTAGCCCGGTCTGGATCTTTCGTGGTGAGGGCAATGAAGGGGCAGATACCGGCTTGAGGAAACTCCTCCGCCGACAATACCCGGCCGTCAACCGCGATGGGACCTCGTATTGACCGGGGACGACAGGACAATCTGGTTTCGGCCACCGGATTTGGCCTCGTAAAGCGCTTCGTCGGCTGCTTTCAGGGCGTCTCTGGGGTTCTTGTGCGCAAAGACATCCGCAATCCCGCCTGAAAACGTGATCTGGCCAATGGGATTGTCATTGGCGCGGTTGACGAACTGGCGACTACCGAAATTCTCTCTGACAGCGTCGAGCTTCTCCCAGGCCTCCTGGGTGGTCTTGCCCCGGAACAGCATGACAAATTCCTCGCCGCCATGCCGTGCGACATGACAAGTGTCGTCAGAGATCCGGGCAAGAGCCTCACCGATCGCCTTGATGACCCTGTCCCCGGTGTCGTGCCCATGGGTGTCGTTGACGCGCTTGAAATGATCGATGTCGCAGAATGCGACGCACAAGTGGTCTGCCTCCTGGCGAGCTTCGCGGTAATGACGATCAAGAGCCGCCTCAAATGCGCGCCGGTTTGGCAGACCGGTAAGGTGATCGATCTCGGCGTCATGCCGGGCTTTGTCGAGTTCCCGGCGAAGCGCTTGCGCCTCGTCTTCGCTGCGCTTCATTTCTGCCGCGAAAATCTCGGTCCTCGACACCATTTCCCTTGCCAGAATTCCCAGGGCTGACAGTGCACTGTCAGCATCAAGGGACGTCGCGCGCGAGACCTGCTTCTTAATCTCGGAGTTGTAGGTCGTAACAGCGTCTCGCGCAGTCCTGGTCGTGGAGGCGAAAGTCTCGAGCGAATCCTCAAGGCTGCCGATGATCTTCTTGACACCCTCCTGCATGCCATCGGGTGTCTTGTTCAGATCAAGCCACTCTTGCGTGATGCTTGTGCCGGAGGCTTGCTTCTCGAGAATTTTTCGCGCCAGTCCGACGTCGATGCCCGAGAACGCACTATGGGCAGCCAGCAGGTTACTGGCTGTTACTGCAAGAGCGTTGTCCAGCAGAAATGTCGATATCTCATCGAGCAACATCTTCTGGGCTACGCCGTACGCTGTGAGTGAAGGCCGTGCCGACGGCTCGTCAGCCTGGCTGTTGACATCTGGCGTACCTCGCTCACGCTCCTGCCCGCCACCAAAGAGGCGCAGGAGGCGCAAGCCGCCAACCGATTCATTTCCCATTGCAACACCCCACCCTGGTGACCCGAAGCACTGCAACCCAAAGTGGCAGGCAGGGTTCACTCTTGTCGCAGGCCGGGGCTAGGGCGAACATGCTTAAGGCACGTTTCCGGGGCACTAAGTGCACTTACGGGCATGGTCGGTGGTACGCACTGTCGATGCCAGGTTGTTCAGGCGCCCGGGACCTGAGACAATTTCATGCTCGCTCGCGCGCTTGGGTGGGCGGCATCCAGTCCGAACGTCACTCCGGCATGGCCGGGGTCTACGCCGCGCTATTCGACCTGGCGAGACGACATGATCGATCCTCGCCGACAGGTCTGGCAGGCGAGCGCGCACGTTGCATCAGGCATTGCCCGGTATAGGCGCGCAATGCGCCGCACAAGATGCCACACAAGGTGCGGCACAATGCGCGGCACGTGCCAGATCGCAGGGGAGGCACCGAGGGCGCATCGATGCTCGACGGGCAAGCCGACCTCGGCACTGGCATGTGCCTACACGGTTGCGACAAGCGCGGCGCGGGCAAGCGGCAGGATGGCAGTGCGGTACGGCGGCAAGGCGTGCGAGGGAGTGCAGGGTTGCGAAAGCCGCCGGGCCGGACCGGAACGGGCGGCACGGCCAGCACTTGCGAGACGCAGGAGTTTCGCGGGCTGCTCGTGCCTGCTGCGAGCGCTGTGGCAGGTGCGCTCGCTGTGCTTTCCGCAAGGTTGCTCGAGAGCCACCGCTGCAGCCTGCCAACTTGCAATCGCCCCGGCGTTGACCTGCTTGCGACCCGTTGCAGGTTCGGGCCGGTCCGCAAGTCGATTTCATGCCTGAGAATATCTGCCAGGGTCAGGCGTTTTGCGACGCCCGGCAAGTCGCGCTGATGAAGCAGAAAGTCCATATCGGACTGATTCGAGCATACAGCATAAAAGGACAAGAATAGTCCTGTGAATAGCGCTCTGCATACTGACGATAGTGGTGAAGTTCTCCCTGGCGCGACGGCAGGGGCTTTCGTTGCCAAAGTATTTTTGGGTTCGATAACAGGGATTTGGCAGAAAGTGGTCACGAGCGTTCTAGGCCTATTTGCCTGCAGTTTACCATTTCCTGCCTAACCCACCATGTCTGGCCGGCGATCTCCGGCGGCGGGAAACGGGACGTGGTTGGTTTCAGGCTTTTCAGGACACAAGACGGAGCAGTGCAGAAGCTGGAGCAGGACGCCGGAGCGCGTCTTTCGCACCGGGCAGTGGCAGGCGAGGCGGGATGGCCAAGGTCGCTGCAAAAGCGCGATCACGCCGAGCTGCTGCTGCGTTCCTGTGAAAAATCGGGCCAGAGCTGGTTCTGGATGACCGACGCATCTGGCGCCATCAGCTACATCTCGCCGGAGATCGTCGAAGTCCTGACCGGATCGGACAGCACGGCGACAGGCTTGCAGATTGGCGATCTCCTCGAAAGGGTCAGCGAAGGCGACGAGACGGCCCGCACCCTCGGCTTCATCCTGGCACGCCAGACCAGCTTCAGCGGGTTGACCGTGCAGCGGGCCGGCTCGGTGTATGGCCGACGCTGGCTGCTTGCTGCCGAAGCCTTGAAGGATGCGACGGGGCGGTTTGTCGGCTACAGCGGTTCGGCCATCGATATCACTGCGCAACGTGCCTCATCGGAGCAGGCCGAGCGACTAGCGCTGTTCGACAGCCTGACGGGCCTGCCCAATCGCCGCAACCTGAACCAGACGCTCGAGCGCGAGCTCCTGTCGAGCCGCCGCTCGCACAGGCCCTGTGCCGTGCTGCTGCTCGATCTCGACCGGTTCAAGCACGTCAACGATACGCTTGGCCACCCGGCCGGCGATGACCTGCTGCGCCAGGTCGGCGAAAGACTGGTCGGCCTGGTCGGCACACGCGACCTGATCTTCCGGCTTGGTGGTGACGAGTTCATGGTCATGGTGCCTGGCAGCGATGATCGCAGCGATCTCGGGCGCCTTGCCACCAATATCATTGCGGCCTTGTCGCAGCCCTATTCGGTCAATGGCAGCCGCTGCATCATCGGGGCGTCGTGCGGCATTGCGATTGCCCCTGTCGACGGCTGCGAGGCCGAGGAACTGATCCGCAACGTCGACCTGGCGCTCTATGCCGCCAAGGCGGCGGGCAAGGGGCGGTTCACCTTCTTCTCGACCGACCTGCTCCAGTCGGCCCTCGATCGCCAGGCCCTCGAAAGCGACTTGCGCGATGCCCTGGCACGAGGCGAGCTCCAGGTCTGCTACCAGCCGATTGTCAACGCGCTCAACAACTGCGTGACCGGTGTCGAGGCGCTGGTGCGCTGGCATCACCCCGAGCGCGGTGCGGTTTCTCCGGCCTTGTTCATTCCAATTGCCGAGGAGGCCGATCTCATCCGTCCCTTGGGCGAGTGGGTATTGCGCACGGCGTGCCATGACGCGGCAAGCTGGTCCGGCGAGATCAGGGTTGCAGTCAACGTATCGGCGCACCAGTTCGCCGACGAACGTTTCCCCGAGACGGTCGTATCGGCGCTGGCCCAGGCAGGTCTTGCGCCCGAGAGGCTCGAACTGGAGATAACCGAGGGGGTCTTTCTCGGCGAAACCGCGCAGACCGCGCAGATGTTTGCAGCGCTCAAGGCAATCGGGGTCAGGCTCGCGCTCGATGATTTCGGTACGGGCTACTCCTCGCTCGGCTATCTGAAGAGCGCGCCGTTCGACAAGATCAAGATCGACCAGAGCTTCGTGCGTGAAATTGCCTTGCCCGGAACACGCAACGGCGCGATCGTTGCCGCGATCGTGGCACTGGCCGAAGCGCTTGGCATGGAGACCACGGCCGAAGGCATCGAGGCCTTCGATCAGCTCGAACTGATCCGCAACCTCAGGGTCAGCCATGTCCAGGGCTATATCTACAGCAAGCCGGTCCAATCGGGCTTGCTGCGCGACAAGCTCGCCAGCGGAACCTGGAAGCTGTCGCCAAGCGGTCCTGCCCGACAACGCAGCCGCCGCCTGTCGATGTTGCGCCGCGCCGGGGCAATCGCGGCCGGCTACTATCTGCCGGTGGTCATCCGCAATCTCTCCGAGACTGGAGCTTTGCTCGAGGGCCTCGAGGGCTGCTCCGTCGGGCATCAGCTCATTGTCGATCTCGGCGATGGTCAGTTCGAAGGCGCGATTGTCCGCCGCACGTCACGTCGCGGGGCCGGCATCGAGTTTGCACGTCCGCTGGTCGACGACGGGCAAGGGGGCTGTGCACGCGCCATCGGACGTCGCCCGAAGCACTGGCCGCTGCAGGCGTGCCGAAACTGCCGCAAGGTCCCGTGCCCCTGCCGGCTGACGTTGCCTCATACGAAAAGGTTGCAGCCTTTCTCGGGATCGAGCTCGTGGCGCCGGGCCCGGCCAATGACCTTCCTGGAAGGCAAGGCGTCGCAGGCCGTGCCACGACCGCGCCAGCGAGCGGAAGCATACCTCCGACGATGGAGCAGCTGGCGCGCCATTACCTCACGCATCTTGGTGACAGGGCCCATACACGCGCAATTCACGAGGCTTGCCTGCGCGATCATATCCTGCCGCAGTTCGGTCGCTTCCGCCTGGATGAGATGGCCTATGCCGATACTGCCAGCTGGCTCGCGTCGCTCGAAAGCATGGATGGGCAGGGCCCCGTCATGGCCGGCCGGGTTCGCGCGCTGCTGGCCTACATGTTCAAACTTGCCAGGCGCTGGAATCTCCCGGGGTCGGCAACGCCGCTGCTTGCGCGTCACATGTGGAGCGGCAAGGCGCGCAGCGCCAAGCTGACATCCGAGGATCTTGTCCGGCTGCGCGAAGCAGCAGCGGCAAGCCACAATCCGTGTCTTGGAACGATTGTGGCGCTGCTTGTCGAAACCAGGTTGCGGGTCGAGGAGCTGCTGACGGCGCGCTGGGAGCAGATTGACCTGGCCGGCCGGACCTGGACGATCTATCGCCCGGATGGAACGCTCGACCGGATGTCGTTCAGCCCTGGCGTGGCGTCGATTCTGCGCCAGATCGAGCGGACCGACGGTTGCCCTTATGTCATTGCCAATCCGCGTACAGGAAAACCGTTCCGCTCCATCACCCGCAGCTGGGAAGCGGCACGCCAGAAGGCAGGTCTGGTTCACCTCTCGCTCTACGAGCTGCAGCACCTGTGCCATTGATCCAGGTGACGACGGGCACCATTCAACCCTGCGATCCCTTGCCCCTGGAAGGCTCGGGGACGGCAGGCCAGGCGATAGCGAGCTTGGGGGCTGGAAGCTGGTCCCGCAGCGGCGCCTGAGCGCTTGCGCGTTCGATTTGCGGCCGGCTCGTGCGCGTCCATCTCCGGCCTGGTCGGGGCATCTCCTGCCAGGTTGGGACCGCTGCGATGCGGCGGCGCCGGCCAGCGCCGGTCTATCGCAACGGTTCAACGGCCAAGAGGGCCGTTGAGCCCTTTCGGCTGGGATGGGCGGACTGGTCGGTTCGCTCGACATTACGGTCGCCAGAAACACCCTCACCAGCTCTTCTGGTGCTGTCGGAGCCAGGAGAGACAAGGCTGACCGACTGCTGCGGCTTGCTGAGCTTGGGTATCTTGATCATGAAGCCGAATTCGAGCGTGCGCTCGAACTGGGCGGTTGCTGGCAGAGCTGCAGTGGCACTCTCGGCCTGCACGCGTGCCGCACGAGAGAGGAGTCCAAGGAGATTGCCGGCCCGGTCACGTACGACCGATGCATCGGCAGGTGTCGAGGCAAGGCCGATGATGACGCGATCGCCCTGGCGCAGTCGCGAAGCGTTCTGGACAGCAGCCCTCAAATCGAACGGCTGGTCGCCACCCAGCACAACCGGCACGTAGTGCCAAAGATCGTGATTGCTTGTCCTGGCACCCATCGCTGCAAAATCTAATGCAGGGCAGGGTGCAAGGGAAGATTTTCCATTGGATCAGCGTTTGCGCTACTTGCCGTGCGCCTGACATGATCGAGGCAAGTGCTTCTCGATTCCTCACGTGGTCATCGCCTACCCCCAGGCAGTGGCTTGAGGAGAACCCGCTATCTATGGTTACAGGATGACGGTTTTATAACTTGAGGATAGATCATCCATATCGCTGATTATAGAATATTTTCTGTGATATCTGAATCCTATTCATAAATTCATCTAATATAAAATCTCCTAACTACGTAGTTCCCGTAATCTGGAGACAAGCATCCATTCACCACGAATGGCTAGCTCCCTTCGCATTGGATGCGGCCTTGTCCGCGCAGCGAAGCGTGTGGTGCTATGGCCCGATTTCTGTTCTGCCTTGGCGCCCTGCTGCGCGATCGCTCGGGCAATATCCTGATGATAACCGCAGCTGCCCTGGTCCCGTTGCTGATCCTTGTCGGCAGCGCCGTCGACCTCAGTCGTGCAACGATGGCCAAGACACGGCTGCAAAGCGCCTGCGATGCAGCGTCGCTGGCGGCCCGGCGTGTCATGCAGAACGACACCTTCTCGACGTCGGTGAGCGAGACCGGTCAACAGTTTTTCCGCTTCAATTTCCCGCAAGGCTCGTTCAGCACGGCGCCGTTCACGCCCGAGATTTCACGGCCCGAGGCTGGCGTCATCCGGGTGGAGGCAGCCACACAGCTTCCCACCGTGATCATGAACATCTTCGGCTTCGAGGCCATCCCGCTCAGTGTCACTTGCGATGCATCGCTCAACTTCGTCAACACCGACGTCGTCCTGGTCCTCGACGTGACCGGATCGATGGCCGACCCGATTGACGGTTCGACCAAGATTGCGGCCCTGCGCAGCGCGGTGATGGCCCTCTATGACGAACTCGCCCCGACCCAGCAGATGCTCGAAAGTCAGGGCTTGCGGCTGCGATATGGACTGGTGCCCTATTCGAGCACGGTCAATGTCGGCCGGTTGCTCTACGCGGCAAATCCGGACTCGCTGCGAACGCAGACCACCTATCCATCGCGCGTGGCCAACTACAACACGCCAGGTTACATCGCCAACGCCCCGACCAGTGCGGGTTCGTGGGAATACTACAATGGCAGCAGCGGTGCAGGCGCGGACAGTCCGACAACGAGGACACGCTCGACCAGCCAGTGCCAGACATGGGTGCAATCGGCGCGCGTGAATGGCGGTGGGCCGGCACCGGTTGCGACCACGGTGACCTCCTACGGTGGTACGTCGACCAGCACGGCCTACGACGCGACCCAGGACTGGGGCTGGAGCGGGGCGCCGGTGACGACGGGCAGCAATCGCAGCTGCCGGCGCTGGCGCACCGTTGCGACCACGACTTACGACACGGCTTACGGCTTTACCAACTGGACCTATCGGCAAGTTGCCTACGACACGTCGCAATATATCCGGCCCGACGGATCGATTGTGATTGCCAACTCGGCAGGCGGGACTGTGCCGAGCGCGGGCAGCAGTTTCAACCTGCAGCAGCTTGCCTCCGAGGTGAGCGGCCTGACGACCTCGCAGGTGTCGTGGAACGGCTGCATCGAGGAGCGCGACACGACCACTGCGATCGATGGCGGCACGAGCCTGACGATCCCGGCGGAGGCTCAGGATCTCGATGTCAACCTCGTGCCAAACAGCGATGCCACCCGCTGGAGGCCCGCCCTGCCTGACGTCGTCTATACCCGCAGTGCCGGAAGCGCATCGCAGACGATCACTGGCAATGCCAGCACGTCGGGGTGGATCCTGAACTACGCTGCAAACCTTGGATACTACGCCTGCCCGGCAGAGGCCCGCCGACTGCAGTCGTGGGACCGGGACGCCCTGCAGAACTATGTCAACGGCCTGCAGCCGATCGGCGGCACCTACCATGACATCGGCATGATCTGGGGAGCGCGCTTCATCTCGACTGCGGGCGTCTTCGGCGACGGGTGCGATGAATACAATGCTATGCCGTGCAACCGCCATATCATCTTCATGACCGACGGATTGCAGACTGCCTACTGCAATGTCCTGACGGCCTATGGGGTTGAGCAGAACGACATGCGCGTGACCGGAAGCGGGACCTGTCCAAGCCAGCTTGCCCGCCATGAGCAGCGGTTCCGGATGATCTGCAATGCCGCCAAGAACCTCAACGTCTCGGTCTGGGTGATCGGGTTCGACACCGCGCTCAACGCCAACCTGACCGGCTGTGCCAGCAACAGCAACCAGGCCTCGACATCGACCGACGGTGCAGCGCTCATTGCAAGGTTTCGCCAGATCGGCAACCAGATCGGCGCCCTGAGACTGGTCAAGTAGGCCCGGCCATGGCGACACGCATCTCCCCTTGCAGATTGCTCCCAGACTTGCGCCGCTGTTCAAGGGGCGCAACTGCGGTCGAATTTGCCCTGGTCATAACGCCGATGGTGATGCTGCTCCTTGGCAGCTTCGACCTTGCCTATCAGGCCTATCTGCGTTCGGTCGTGCAAGGTGCGCTCAACGATATCTCGCGCACCGCCTCGCTCGAGGCGCCCGAATTCAATTGCGAATCCGGCACGCTGACGCAGAAGGTGCAATGCGCGATCAAGCGCCGCTCCGACATCGTTGCGCGCGATGCGACCTATGATGTCGAGATCCGCAACTATTACGACTTTTCAGGCGTGGGCCGCAGTGAAAAGCTCGTCACCGATTACAATCGCAATGGTGCCTACGATGCCGGCGACTGCTTTGTCGATCTCAACGAGAATGGTCGGTTCGATGTCGATGCCGGGCGTGTTGGCGTAGGCGGGGCCGATGACGTGGCCTTTTACCGGGTTACGGTACGGATGCCCCGTCTTCTTCCGGTCCACCAGTTCCTGCCGGTTTCGCCAGAGTACAGCATCGCTGGCGAGACGGCCCTGCGCAACCAGCCCTACACCCGCCAGCGGGTTCCCCCGACAATCTGCCGATAGGAGGCGATGCGAAATGGCGTACCAGGCAATCTTCCGCAAGGTCGTGCAGTGCACCTGCGGGGTGGCAATGGTCGAATTTGCACTGGGCGTGCCGATCTTGCTGTTCATGCTGCTCGGCGGCCTCGAACTGACCAATCTCATGCTCACGCACATGCGTATCAGCCAGATCGCCCTGACGGTGGCAGACAATGCCGGCCGCGTGCGTACCGGCATCGATGAATCCAACATCTACGAGGTCTTTGCCGGAGCAAACCTGGTCGGGCAGGATCTCGAATTCGAGAATCGCGGGCGCGTCGTCCTGTCCTCGCTTGAGCCCAATGGTCGATCCGGCACGAGGGCCGGGCAGCGCATCACATGGCAACGCTGCTTTGGCGGGCTTGCTGTAGCTCCCCGCTATGGGCTCCAGGGTGCCGGGGCCACGGATGCATCGCTCGCGGCCGGGATGGGACCTGCCGGCAACCGCATCACTGCAGCCAATGCAACTGCCGTGATGTTTGTCGAAGTCAGCTACGATTACCGGCCGGTCATCCTCGAAAGCCTACAAGGCGTCATCGGTACGATCCGCTACGAAAGTGCCTTCAACGTGCGCGAGCGGACCAACCAGGCAATTACCAATACGCAAGGGCTGTCGGTACGATCGTGCTGACCTGGCGCACACCGTAAACCCGCAGTTTCGGATATTTCCATGCAAAAGCAGTTCTCGACAGGCTTTGCCACCCTGGTGCTTCTGGCGGTTGCCATTGTCTTCGACGGCAATGGAGGGCCGTTTGCAGGTGATCGCGCTGGCGGTCTCGGTGGTGGGGTTGCATCGGAGCGGAGTGATCCGTCAGGCGAAGAGGCGGCGCCTGGGCAGCCAGGGGCTTCCACCGAGGTATCAGATGGTCAGCCATTGGATCCGTGGGGCGCTTTTGAGATTGGCTCTGGCGACCCTGTTGCAGGGTTTGACGATTACGCTGCCGAGCCGGGGCCACTGACAGTCACAAGACCTGGCATCGTGGTTCCCGCTCCCCGCAAGGGAACGATACCGGACGCTGCACCTGTGCTGTGATCCATGGCCTGGCAACGGGGAGGCTTTGCCCGCCGGGACGGCGAGGCACGCTGGACACCTGCAGGAATGGGGTTATTCGGAGCGGGTCGTTGGAGTGGGGGACCGCTCTTCATTCTTCCCGGCGATGATCGGTAGGCCACAGATTTGCCTGGTGGCAGCATTTCAGGCAGCTCGCCTGGGCTCCAGGTTGATGTCAGGCTGGATCATATCATGTTGTTGCAGCGATCGGGCAAGATCAGTGCATTGAATGTGCAGGTCAGCTTGCCATGGGTCGCCTTTCTTGTGCAATGGTCGTGCGGTATCGCCTTGCTCGATGACGTCATGCAACAAGGACCGGCGATGACATGGTCACAATGACAATATTCCTGTGATAAAAAGGAATGACCAATGGCGCACTGTGCTTAGGCAGTATCGGATTTATTTTAAATAGATTAATAAGATTATGAAGTAATATTCAAATTTCCGCGAAGGTAAATTTTTCTCTCACTTCAATATCAAATCGTGTTTTTCATACTTTAGGCGGATATGGGAAATCGTTACTGTGCATTAACGGAAAAATCACTTGCACTGAATACTATACGCCCTGTCAGCTCAGCGCTCGTTCCTGTGACCTACGTGGTCGTCCGTACGCGGCGCTTGCGCGACGCATTCACGACCAAGGCTTAGGTGACAAGTCTGCAAACCCAGACCAACGCAAGCAGGAACGAGCGGCATGTCGATAGGTACTCGCATCAGGCGTGGGGGCATTGCCATTGCCGCAGCCTTTGCACTGCAGGCAGGCGCCACTGTCTACATCGAACACAGTCTCGTCGAGGCGGGCAACGCAGGGAGGCTGGCTGCAGAAGCGATGCGCAATCACATGCAGGCAGACATGCTGCACGATGGCATTCGCGGCTCTGTCTATCGGGTGCTGTATCTCAATGCTCACGCCAGTGCTGCAACCCGCGACGCTGCAGTTCAGGAAGTGCGCGATTACAGCGCGCGGATGCACGAGGCGATAGCGGAAAACCGGAAGCTTCCACTTCCAGGCAATGTCGCCGAAGCGCTCGCTGGGGTCGGCCGAGAGCTCGACGTCTATACCCGGACGGCGACCGGCATTGCCGAACTTGTTGCCAGCGATGCGCAATCCGCAGGCGGCCGAATGCCTGACCTTGATGCAGCGTTTCATGCACTCGAGGTCAAGCAGAACACGGTCGCAGACCAGATCGAGGCGATGGCGAATTCGGCAGACGAAGATGCGGAAGTCCTGGGAACGCTTGCGCAAGTTTTCGTGCTCGCTCTTTCGGCCCTGTTTGGCGCGATGCTGTGGTGGGCGCTTCGAGCGTTGACGACCATGGTGGTAAGGCCGCTTGATCGACTGGCCGGCCAGCTTGATCGCATGACCGGGGGCGACTTTACCGGCGAGATCGACGCCGACCGCGACGATGAGGTCGGTGCCATCCAGAAGGCGGCGATTGCCTTCCGCACATCAGCGCTCGCCCGGCTCGAGATCGAACGCGATCAGGCTCTGGTCGTGAGGGAGATATCGCGCGGTCTCGATGCTCTTGCTGCAGGTGACCTTACCTGCAGGTTGGCAACGCCTTTTGCCGGAAGTCTCGATGATCTGCGCGCGGCCTACAACCGCAGCAGCGAAACATTGGCAGGTGCCTTTGGGGATGTCTCTGGCGCTGCAGCGAGAGTTTCGACCGGAGCGCAGGAAATTGGCGCCGCATCCAACGATCTGGCTCAGCGCAATGTCCGGCAGGCTGCACATGTCGAGGAGACGCTTGCTGCCATCAAGCAGTTGGCTGGTCTTATCAATACTACCGCCGACGGATCGGACCGTGCGAGGGCATCGATTGGGCAGGCCCAGGAGGTAGCTGGCGAAAGTGCCTCGATTGTCGCGCGGGCCAATGAGGCCATGGCCTCGATCGAAGCATCGTCGACACAGATCACCCAGATTGTCTCGCTGATCGACGGCATTGCCTTTCAGACCAACCTCCTTGCCCTCAACGCCGGCGTGGAAGCTGCCCGAGCCGGTGAGGCTGGACGCGGGTTTGCGGTCGTCGCGAGCGAAGTCCGCGCCCTGGCGCAGCGCAGTTCCGATGCTGCTGCCGATATTCGCAAGCTCATCGATCATTCCAGCCTGCAGGTCTCAGCAGGGGTCGCTCTGGTAAATGACACCGGTGTTGCACTGAAGCGCATTCTTGACCGGGTGACAGACATTCGTGTCCAGGTCGATGAGATTGCATCTGGTTGCACGCAGCAGTCTGCTACCGTTTCGCAGATCGGTGCGACCGTGTGTTCCATGGACCAGGTAACGCAGCAAAATGCCGCCATGGCCGAGGAGTCCAATGCCGCGGCACAGAACCTTGCAAGTGAAGCGTGCGAGCTGAGCCGACTGGTGTCCGGATTTCAGATCGCTTCGCGCCAAGACGGTCGCGAGGCCTATGCCTTGCGAAAGGCAGCGTGATACTGCTTGGTTCGCGACTTGCACTCCAGCTGTGGTGGCGGGACAAGCTGTCGTGGCGGGATACAAGGAGGTCACTGATCCTTGCGAAGCCCGTCGGGTAGGGTGTGCCTGAATCTGTTCCCAACGTGGACACGTATTGTTCTAGAAATTGCTGCTCGTGTTCTCCGGAAAAACGAGCCTCAATCCCGCAGGATACCTAGCCTATCTGGCGTCTGAGAGAAACCCCGGGCAGTTGGTATAGTTGAGCGATGTTCCGCTCTACGGAAGCAAATAGCCATTTTGGACGCGCGAACTCAGCCTTGCGGAGGTCGCTCATTTGAGCGCTTGCGAGCGGCTTTTTGAAGCAAGTTGTCCGGTGACTGCGGCGCTACTTCGAGCGCCGCTTCTTCGGTTCTTCGCTGCTGGATTCCTTGGCCTTGGCGAGGAAGTCGACCTGCTCGGCTATGATCTCGCAGCCATAACAGGTCTGGCCTCCGCTGTCGGTCCAGCGCGAGTGGTGGATCCGGCCAGTGACCATGACCATCGCACCCTCGGTGACGTGCTCGGCGACGCATTTGCCGACACCGTTGAAGCAGGTGGTCCGGTGCCATTCGGTCTCGGTCTGGCGGTTGCCTTCGCTATCCTTGAAGCTGCGTGTAGTGGCGAGTGAGAGGTTGGTGATGGCTGCTCCCGACTGGGCGGTGCGGACTTCCGGAGTGTTGCCGACGAAGCCGACGAGAGTGACGGTGTTCTTCATGATGCTGACCTTTCGAAGCTGTTCTTCCGTCCAAGGGACCATCCCTTTGACTGAGCCCCGAAAAGGCCGGGCACGGTCAGGTCTGCACCGAACGTGAGAGAGGGAAACGTCGCTCGAAGAGTGGTGCGGGCAGGCATGCGCAGCATGACAACACGGTCCGCATGAGCGCGCGTCGCATGGCCTGCCCGGGTTCGGTCAGGGGCGTGGATTAGTCATGAAAGGGGATGGCGGCTTGGACCAATAGAGGCGCGATGGGCAGGTTAATGATGCGCGCGTATGATCGCCTCTACGTCCTATCCCACGGTCAGCAAATGCTCACCGCCGCCTTGCCTTGTCAGCTCGATCCGCAGCCCCGTGAAGCGCTTGGCGATGTCGATTGCCGTCAGCGTGTGCTGGCTCGGCTTCACGGTCGTGAGAGAACCGCCTCCCGCCAGCACGAACGGTAGGACAAGCTGGTCAGCAAGGTACGGCCCGGCAAAAGCCGACGCCTCAATGTAGCCATTCATCCGGGCTGCGCAGGTCCTGGCCAAGCGTTCGGCAGGCACACCAAGCTGGCCGAAACCGCTGACGACTTCGGTAACGTTGGCATAGCGCGCCTCCAGCATCAGGATGACGCCCGGCCCTTGATCGGCAGGAAGTTCGCGCACGGCAAAGGCATCGTCAGGCCAAGCGCCAAGATCGCGCCGCGCGCGCGCCAGCATGCGCTCGGCGATCTCGAACGGAAGGCCAGTGAAAACCGTCTGTCCGGCGACACCGAGCTGTTCGCCGCGCTCGATGCAGTCGATCGGCGCGAGCGGGGCCGGAGTGATGTCGACCTCGATCCTTCCTCCTCCGCGTGGGTAGAAGCCGTGCCGCACGATGCGGGCGGAGACGCTTGGTCCCATCCGATTTATCACGGGCAGGAAGGTGCGTTCGATGAAGTCGAACGGCGGCGCCAGCATGTTGTGAGTTCCGCCTTCCAGAACGAGCCGGGAGGGACCGTCGGCAAGTACAAGCGGCATCAACACCGTTTGCAGCACGAGCCCGGTCGAACCGGCCGTGCCGACGGCGCACCGGTATTCGCCCGGCGTCACTCGGCCGGGACGGAATTCGAGTTCGGTCGCACCGACCGTCAGGCCGGAGCATTCCGCTCCCGAGATTACACAAGCGGCTTCTACCGCCGTCACATGCTGACGCATGAGGCCAGGCTTCGGACGACGCCCGCGAATGTTGCTGATCCGGAAAGGCTCGCCGGTAACGAGCGACAGCGCGCACGAATTGCGCACCATCTGCCCCCGCCTTCGCCTTCCGATCCGTCGATGGTAATCATTTCATTCTCAATCTTCTCAAGAGCGCGCTTGCCGTGGTGGCCACCAAAACATCCAAGTTTCGGCGCGCTTGTCGTCAGACGCTGCTATTCCGAAATCTCCACCCCCGACTTCGACGTCAGCGAATGCAGAGGCCCGCTTCCGCAACCGTCGATTGCCTACGGTCAATACAAGCTTGTCGTCTTCAGGATGAAGCGACAGGTCGTCCGCTTCAGGCAAGAAATGAATCTTCAATTTGTCGAACTGACGCGCGCACTTCCTGTCGTATCCGATTCCTTTGAGCAGGGATTCCGAAACAAGCTCCAACTTCAGACTTCTATGGCATTCTTTGCCAGCGTTCATTCGGTCCAAGAGATTGCGAATTGACCTGCAACCTTCAGGATCGGCAGCGAGGTGCCAACCATTCCAACCTCGTCTGGTGTTGGCGTACTGCCAAATCCAGAGCTTGCCCTCTTGGACCCATTCACTGACCCAATCCCGCATTGAAGTTCCTCCGAGCAGTCTGCGCAAAGGGGATCACCCCTTCACGCAGACCACCTGCTTCAAGGTATGGACGATCTCCACCAGATCGGCCTGTGCGGCCATCACCTTTTCGATCGGCTTGTAGGCCTTGGGCGTCTCATCGATCACGCCCGCGTCCTTGCGGCATTCAACGCCTTCGGTGTCGCGGATGTGCTCGTCGAGCGTCACCAGCTTCTTGGCCTCGGTGCGCGACATGATCCGTCCCGCGCCGTGGCTGCAGCTGTCAAAGCTCTCCGGGTTGCCCAGCCCGCGCACGATGAAGCTCTTCGCTCCCATCGAGCCCGGGATGATTCCCAGCACGCCCTTGGCCGCGCGCACCGCCCCCTTGCGGGTAACGAGCACGTTCTCGCCGAAGTGGTTCTCGCGCGTCACGTAGTTGTGATGGCAGTTCACCGCTTCAAGCTCGGCATCGAAAGGCTTCGAGATCTGGCCCCGCAGCGCGGCGATGACATTGGTCATCATCATGCGGCGGTTCAGCGCGGCGAAGTCCTGCGCCCAGCCGACCGCTTCGACGTAGTCGTCGAAATGGTCGGTCCCTTCCGGGAAGTAGGCGAGGTTCTCGTCGGGCAGGTTGATGTGCCACTTGCGCATGTCCTGCTTCGCCAGTTCGATGAAGAACGAGCCGATCGCGTTGCCCACCCCGCGCGAACCGGAATGGAGCATGATCCAGACGCGGGCTTCCTGATCGAGGCACAGCTCGATGAAGTGGTTGCCCGTTCCCAGCGTGCCGAGGTGCACCAGGTTGTTGGTGTTCTTCAGCCGCGGAAACTTGTCGCAGATCCGCTCGAAGCGCTGCAACAGAATGGCCCAAGCCTCGACAATCGCCGGGGGCGGAGAACCCCACGAACCCTTGTCGCGCTTGCCGCGCCCGACATCACGCCCATGCGGCACCGCATGCTCGATCGCCGAGCGGATGCCTTCGAGGTTGTCGGGCAGATCGTGCGCCATCAGCGAGGTGCGCGCGGCCATCATGCCGCAGCCGATGTCCACGCCAACGGCGGCCGGAATAACCGCACCCTTGGTCGGGATTACCGAGCCGACGGTAGCGCCGATCCCCACATGGACGTCGGGCATCGCAGCGACATGCTTGAAGATGAAGGGCATCTTCGCAGCGCGTGAAAGCTGTTCGCGCGCCTTGTCGTCAACCGGAACGCCGCGCGTCCACATCTTGATCGGCACGCCGCCTTCGACGGCCTGGAATTCAAAAGTCGTACTGGTCATCGCTGACCTCCCCTGTTTCATCATGGTGTCGGCGACGAGGTGTGGCGAGACATTTTACTGAGCTACTTCGGATTGCTCCGAGGGTGGATTCGGACCACCGACCTCCCGCCGCAAGGGCGGGTGCTCTACCCTTGTAGTCCCACCGGCATTCGCCGACGAATTGCAGGTACTGGCGACGAGGTTTGACGAGACATGCCTTTGCAACCCTGGCCGGATTGCTCCGGGGCGGAATCGAACCGCTCGGCCTTTCGGCCTTTACCGATGTAGTCCCGTCGGCATTCGCCAGCATTGATTGATTTCACGGCGACGAGGTGTGGGAAAGACATTGCCCACAAGGGGCGCCGCTCTATCCGCTGAGCTACGGGCCCGCACCTGGTGGACCCGGCGGGATTTGAACCCGCGACCTGCATCGTGCAAGGATGTAGTCCTTATCCGGCATTCGCCGTGAATTGGGTTTGCCGTCGCGACAAGGGATGGCAAGACGCGGTCCTTAAGCTACGTGTCTGCGGCGGGGTTCGAACCCGCATCTCCCGTCACCGCGAGCGGTTCTGGGCGCTTTACTCGTCGGACCTTCGGTTTGGAGACATGTAGTCCCACCGGCATTCGCCACGGCAATTCCTGAATTCTGTCGAAGGGTCACGGCGACCAGGATTGGAAAGACGACCGCCTTGCGGCGTTTGTTGCTCTAACCGACTGAGCTACTGCCCCAAAAGGCAGGCGGGACTCGAACCCGCGACACACAAATCCAATGTAGTCCTTCCGGCATTCGCCGTGACCCTTTTCCTTCATACCTCCGTATTCTGAACGATCTCGATCCAGTCGCGCGACTGCCCGGAGGCAAAGCGCGCCATCGCGTCGAACACCGCGTCGGTGAAGCCACCGACATTCATGATATCTGCCCGGTCCTTGGCCTGCGTGGAGCCATAGGGCTGGATGTCGATGCAGATCAGCTTCGCACCCGGGTTGCGGGCCTTCAGCTTGTTCCACTCGTTCATCGTCGCCGTGGCGCCCCCTCCAGACCATTTGGGCCGCGAAGGATCGACCCAAGACTCGTTGTCCGAGACGATCACCACCGTATCGACCCGCGCACGCTCCTTGTTGAGCCGCGCCAGCGGAGCCGAGACATTGGTCCCGCCGCCACCGACCGCGGCCAGCTTTGCCGCATTCACGGCAACACGGGCGTTGGGGTCGAGCTTCAGCTTGACCACGTCCACCTCGAACGGGATCACCCGGGCATCGCGGTTCTGGCGCAGCACGGCAGCAGCGACCAGCGCGGCGATGTCGATGCAGCGTACCTTCGAGCTGGCCCCCTTGCGGTAACCCGTCGCCGGCGAGCTCATCGAGCCCGAGACGTCGGGGCAGACCACAACCTGGCCTTCGAGCGGCGGCACACCGGCCAGCGATGCTTCGAGCGCACTTTCGAGCGCTGCCTGCACCGCGAGTGGCACACCGTCGCCAACCTGACCGAGCGCCACCATCAACTGATAGGGCATCGGACGAACGCGGGCGATCGTCTGCCGGTCAGCAAGCCGAGCCGCGACCGCTTCGGTGACCCCTTCAATCGCGAACGCGCCATTGCGCGCCAGCGTGTTGAGGTTCATCCGCAGCGCCTGCCAGCCAATGCGGGTGGCAAGCTGTCCCCACTGCTCAGGCGAGAGCGGGAAAGCGGTCAGCCATTCGAACGGCACCTGGGGCAGTTCGCCCGAGGGCGCACGCTTCCAAGCCTCGAAATCCGCGATCTCGGCGGGCAGCGCCGCGACATCGTAGGGCTTGCCGATCCGCCAGCCATAGAATGCGCGCCGCTCGGCATTGGCCGGAGCCGGGTGGACCATCTTGACGATGTCCGCCAGGCTCGGATCGTTGCCGGTCGCAGCCTGCATCAGCTGCGCCATCGAGGCCTGTTCCAGCCATTCGCGGACCAGCCGTTTCGGGCGGGAGCCGAGCGAGGCACGCCCGACCTGACCCGAACGCATGATCTGCACGAAAGTGCGCAGCATACGGCCGTTATCGATAACGCGCTTGAACACGCGCACTGACAGGTCGGGATCGGCCATGGTCAGGTAGGCCGCCAGCAAGGCAGGCATATCCTTCATGGCACCCGACCGGCGGGCATAGACGGCGCACTTGGCGACCCATTCCGGATCGACGTCCTTGGCCGCCAACACGACATCGGTGAGCTGGGTCTCCGCGCTCGAGTAGAAGCCGTCGGACAGCGTGCCGGTTGCGGCAAGCTGGGCCAGCTTGGCTTCGGGCCTATAGGCATAGGCGGACCCACCCGCCTGGTTTACCGTGTCGGCGCGCGGCAGGAACCGCGACAGTGCCGATGCGAAAAGGTTCTTGTTGGCCATAGTCCAACTCCTTGGAAACTTTCGGACCTCGGAGGCGGCCGGCCCATTCCGGCCGCCTCTTGGTTCCGCTTGTGCCGGGCTGTTCGACCGACCCGACACCAGAGTAATTGCAGGTGGCGTGCCAGTTTTGATGGCGGGCCTGTAGATTCCTCATATCCATCTGATATAGCTTGCTATTTTCTGGATGAATTGCTCATCCTAGAGTTTCAGGAAATTGGGCAGGGCTCAAAATTTGTATCTCATAGGATAAGATGATAGAAATTTGGCGCATGAAGCCAACCACAGTCATCAGCTTCCTCGGCTCGACCCTCGATGCCTCAAAATTCGGTCCGTCACGCTGGATGAAGTGGCGGCCATCGGTGGGCCTGTGCATGCACGAGGACCTGCGGGTCGATCGGTTCCTGATGATCCACGGCTCGGCGCACAGCCGCCTGGCCGAGTATGTGAGCGAGGACATCGCTTCGGTCTCGCCCGAAACGATGGTCGAGCGGCATGCGATCGACTTTGCCGACGCCTGGGACTTCGAAGAAGTTTACGGCAAGCTGCTCGATTTCGCGCGTTCCCAACCGCTCGACCCGGATGTCGAGGATTACCTGATCCACATCACCACCGGCACCCACGTTGCGCAAATCTGCCTGTTTCTGCTGACCGAGGCGCATTACCTGCCCGGACGCCTGCTCCAGACGCAGCCCAAGCGCGGTGCGCCCGATGCGGCGGGAACCTGGAGCGTGATCGACCTCGATCTGTCGCGCTACGACAGCATTGCCACGCGCTTTGCGAGCGAGAGTGCGGAAAGCACCTCGTTCCTCAAGTCCGGCATCGAAACGCGCAATGCAGCGTTCAACACTATGATCGACGAGATCGAGCAGGTTGCCAGCCGCACCCGTGCGCCGATACTGCTGATGGGGCCGACCGGTGCGGGCAAGAGCCAGCTCGCCCGCCGCATCTTTGAACTCAAGAAACTCAAGCGGCAAGTGAGCGGCCAATTCGTCGAAGTGAACTGCGCCACCTTGCGCGGCGACAGCGCGATGTCGGCACTGTTCGGGCACAAGAAGGGCGCATTTACCGGCGCGGCAGCAGACCGGCCCGGCCTCCTGCGCACCGCCGATGGCGGGATGCTGTTCCTCGACGAGATCGGCGAACTGGGGCTCGACGAGCAGGCGATGATCCTGCGCGCGATTGAGGACAAGCGGTTCCTTCCCGTGGGTGCAGACCGTGAGGCCGAGAGCGATTTCCAGCTGATCGCCGGAACCAACCGCGATCTTGCGAAGTGCGTCGCTGACGGCACATTCCGCGAAGACCTCTACGCGCGCCTCAACCTGTGGACCTTCGCGCTGCCAGGCCTCGCCCAGCGCCGCGAGGACATTGCGCCAAACCTCGACTATGAGCTCGATCGCCACGCCGAGCGCGAGGGTGAGCGAGTGACCTTCAACAAGGAAGCGCGCGATCGCTACCTCGCCTTCGCGACGTCCGGCGAAGCGCACTGGCCAGGCAATTTCCGTGACCTGGCTTCCAGTGTCACCCGTATGGCGACCTTTTCCCCAAGGGCAGGATCGATAGCGAGGTTGTGGCAACTGAGATCGCCCGGCTGAAGCGGCTGTGGTCGGGGACAGACCAGCACTCCGACGAGCTCGGCACGCTTCTGGCAGGCGATGCGCTGGAAACGCTCGACCCCTTTGACCGCGTCCAGCTGGCGTTCGTTGTCGAAACCTGCCGGGCCAGCCGTTCGCTCTCGGATGCAGGCCGCAAGTTGTTCGCCGCATCGCGGGCAAAGCGCGCCAGTACCAACGACGCCGACCGGCTGCGCAAGTATCTGGCGCGCTTCGGTATCGACTGGCGCGATCTAGCCTGATTCCCGCTTGCGCAGTTCAAACCGGGGGCCAGCATAGACGCGAACCGGGTTCCAGCTCGCGGTGGCTTTGCCACTGCACGCGGCGGGCTTCGTCCTTCGATTGCCCGCGCCGCTCCTCCAGCATGATCGCTAGCTTTAGCCGCGCAAGCTTGCGGTTGGCGTGCTGCGATCGCTGCTCCTGCGCGTTGGCCACCAGCCCGCTGGGCCGGTGGAGTGCGCGAACGGCGCTGTCGGTCTTGTTGACGTGTTGGCCGCCCGGCCCGCTCGCGCATCGCCTGATAGTCGATGTCTGCCTCGTTCAGATCGACAAGCGTCTCAGGCTCGGGGGCCAGCGATACGCCCACGTACCAGTTCTGCCGTTTGTGCCCTGGGCGAAAATGGCTCTTGCCGATCCACTGCACAGTGCCGGTGCGCTGCGCTGCAAAGGCCGATGCCTGTGCGCCGGAAATGCGCAGTAGCACCGAGACGGGCAGTTCATTGCCGCCATCGAGCAGCTCGCAGGCAAGCCCCTGCTTTGCGGCCTCGCGAGCAAAGGCCCGGGTGAGCTCAGCCACGACCCAGCGACATTCGAGCGGCCCGGCGCCTGAGGTCAGATGCAGGATGACCTCCATCACGACGCCCTCGTCTTGTAGCTAAGCAATGGCCGCAGGCGGGCGATCACCCGCACCAGCCACGCCTGCTCAAGATCAGTGATCACTGCGCGGATATCCTTGTAGGCTTCGGGCGCTTCTTCGAAAATCAGCCGCCGATCTTCACACACGACATGGCTGCCAAGCCTGGTTCGTTGAAGGTACCCGCCTCTGAACGGCGTGAGTTGGTCGCCTGCCGCCCGAACGATCGATACTGGTGGGATGGAAAGTGCCGCGCTCAATCCAGACACCGTGTCGCGGCCTACCAGATCCCGAAAGCTGGCATTGGTTCCCTTTACTCGGCTGTGGCGCTTCGCACTGCAGCTTCAGACAATCCATTGACCAGCGCGTCCAGGCCACTATGAAAGCTGCGTTCAAAGTCAAGTATTTGGTTCAGATAGTGGTGCATCGGACCGTTCGCCTCAAATGTCGCCCACCCCAGTGCAAAGGATATGACCGATGCCTGGTTTGACAATGCCTGCTCGTGACTGAGCCCCAGCGCAGTGAGGGGCGCGGCTATGCGTTGTGCGCGCTCGGCCGGATCGGCCTGCACAGCCGGTCGTGCCAGAGCGCATAGCCGAGCACCGTCACGGTGTGCCGCAAAGCTGCGCCGAAGCGCGCGACCAAATAGTCTCAGCCATTCCCGCCATTCCCCTACTGCGGCGACCTCGCGATAGGCAGCAGCATAGATTCTCTCGACCATCAGCCCCTGCAATTGGGCCTTGTCCTTGACGTGCCAGTAAATCGCCGGAGCCTGCACTCCCAACCTTGCCGCGAGCCGACGCATGCTAAGTGCATCTATGCCCTCCTGGTCCAGCAACTCGAATGCCGTTGAGACCAGGCGATCGATGTCGAGAGTTTGATGAGAGCGAGTAGCCATGGGTATGGCAGATTGACTCCTTAACACTGTTAAGTCAAATTGCGTTCTGCAAATCGCAGCCGGAGGATCGCGCCATGTCATATGTTCGCAACGCTTGGTATGTCGCCGGATGGTCCCATGAACTGGCAAAGGAAATCCCGCTTGCCCTCTCGATCCTCGGTGAGAGGATCGTGGTCTGGCGGTCGGCAAGCGGCACGCTCAACGCGCTTGAGGATCGCTGCATCCACCGTCTAGCGCCGCTTTCACTCGGCCGCTGCGAGGGGAAGGCTTGCGGTGCATGTATCATGGACTGCTTTTCAATCGTGAAGGCCGGGTCGTGGAAATTCCAGGACAAGAATCAATCCCGCCCAAAGCGCATGTCCGGCGCTATCCCGTAGTCGACCGTCACAGCTGGACCTGGATCTGGATGGGCGATGAGGACAAGGCCGATGAGAACCTCATTCCGTCCGCGGTCGGCCTTGATCATCCGGACTATATTCTCGGGCACGGCCATCTGGATTATGCTGCCGAAGCAAGGCTCATCAACGACAATCTGCTTGATTTCAGTCATCTCACCTTCGTTCATGCGAACAGCTTCGGTGCCGGTCCGCAATTTGCCGAAACGCAGGCCCGGATCACGCCGCTGGACCGGGGGATCCGCTATGAACGGTGGATCGAGAACACCCTTGGTTCATCCTCACGCAAAAGCGATGTCCCGATGGACAGCTTCATGACTTACGACTTCCTGATCCCCGGCATCCTATTGATGACGGGTGGCGTGTTTCCGCTCGGAACCGCAAGCGCTTTTGAACATGGCCCGCCGGACCTGTCAAAGGCGGTGAGTGGCGTGACATTTACCAGTCAGGCGGTAACGCCGATGAGGGACAAGAATGCGCGCTACTTCTTCTCCTGGGGCCCGCGGTACGATCAAGGCGATGCTGACGTGCGCGACAGGCTCATGGGTATCGCCGCGCAGGCTTTCGCTGAAGACAAGGAAATGATCGAGGCACAACAGCGCGTGATCGACGATACCGCCGATGCCCAAATCATGCCCACCACCCATGACCGTGGCGTCACGCTGTTCAACCGTCTCGTGGACAAACTCGCTCGTCAGGAAGAAGGAATATCGAAGCAAGCCGCCTGACGATATAAGGCAGCTATCCGCAATTCCCACATTGCAACCTGCCGTTCCGGTCAGTCCGCAAGAGCCGACTAAGCGACTGCCTCCAAGCCCTTGCGCTGAATGATCGACAACAACCGCAGCGCCGGCCCGCCAGGTCGCTTCTTCCCTCGCTCCCAATCGGACACAAGGTTCTTCGAGACATTGAGATAGCGCGCAAAGACCGGCTGCGAGACGTGCTCCGCCTCGCGGATAGCCTTGATCTCCTCAGGCTGGAGCGGCGTTGCCGGGACAAGGCATGTGTCATCAAACTCGCGCAGCGTGCGCTTATCGATGGCTCCGGCTTCATGGAGCCCTTCCATCATTTCGTGAACGGCAGCGAGCGCCTCGCTCTTATAGGTTCTGGGCATCGTCATTCACCTCGAACAGTCTTTCCTCACGCACTTCGGTATCGATCTGCGCCTGGGTCAGCGCGAGCACGATCTTCGCGGCCTTCTTGTAAACCTTCAGCTCGGCCGCGCTGAGGTTGGCTTTATCGCTCTTTGCAAAGCCGAAGGCGAATATGGCCCGTTCCTCTTGGCGGAAAAAGACCAGCGTGCGGTAGCCACCGGACTTGCCTCCGCCTTCGCGCGCGACACGCTGTTTGTCAGGCCGCCACCGAGGTCAGCGTCGATCAGGCCGCGACTGGCTTGATCGATGGCCGCGACAAGCATTGCATCGCTGATCCCTTCCCGGTTCGCGAACTTCGCAAACCAGCGGTTCTTGTAGATGCGGGTTCGCGGCTTACCGGTCATGGATCGGCATTTCGATATCACACATAGTATTATGGTTCAATGAATGATCCTCGCCCATCGCATCGGCAATCAGCTCACCAATCCGTTAGGCTGCGTCGAGTACGGAACCGTCATCGAGATGACGCATAGCGCGATGTCGTCTGCAACCGCGGGTGGCCGACGAGCTTGCCGATCATAGGTAAGGTCTCGGAGCGGGCCGCAGCATGGCTGGCAAAGCTATGGCGCAAGTCATGTATCCGGACACCGGGCAAATTGGCCTCGACCTTCACGCCTTTCCAGAACTCACCAATACTCCGGACCGGACGACGGGTCAGCTTGTTCCAGAGCACCGGATCGGCCCCGCCGCGCCGTTCTAATGAGGCGAGCAGCGTCTGGGCCTCGTCGCCGAGCCAGACTGTGCGGGGACCGGTCTTGCTGTCATGTAGAAGCAACCGCCCTCCCTTCACCTCGCTCCAGGTGAGATCCATGATGCCGTTCATCAGGGACTGGACAATGTAGGTGCTGCGCCCAGACGCATAATATCTGACGCCGAAGCCGGGCAGCTTCTCGGACCAGACCACCCGGCGTGGCCTCCCGCCGGGCCGTGCGCCCGGATCGAAGCGGCGCAGGGTCGCTAGATCATCCGCGATGATGCGAGCCAGAGAGACGCGGGTCATGCTGCGATCCCCAGGCACTTGGCGAGCGAGCCCGAAACGCGCTTGGCAACATCGGCGATCGCTTCGTCGGCAAGATGGGCATACCGCTCGGTGGTTTCGGCCAGCGCATGACCAAGCAGCTTCCCGGTCACGACCAGCGAGATCCCATCGGCAATGGCGATTGAGGCGAAGCTGTGTCGCAGGTCGTGCAGCCGGACATCGGGCAAGGCAGCATGCTGCCTGATTGCAAGCCAAGGAATGCTGAGCGCAATTGGCTTGTCACCACGTAGCGAAGGGAACACCAGGCCGGCCTCGGCTTTGGTCGGCATCGCATTAAGCACAGCCCGCGCCTGCCGATTGAGGTAGACGATTTTCGCTCCGGTCTTGCTGTCGGGCAGCATCAAGCGCGGCGGCTGTACCCATTCCCAGCGCAAGCCCACGACTTCGCCATGTCGCGCGCCAGTGTAGATCAGCAACCGGATCGCCTGGACCGCAATCGGGTTGCTCTCCTCGAACGCACGGGGACTTGCTGCGAGGCGATTGAACTCGCGGGCGCTGAGAAAGCGATCGACCAGCTTGCGCTTGAAACGCGGGGTTCCCTTGCACGGGTTCGAGCCGCGCGGGCGTATCCCGAGCTGCTCGGCATGGCCCATCATCACGGACAGGATCGGGATCGTGCGGTTGAACGCACCTGAACGGTTGGCCCAACTGTCGCGCCAGCGCAGGACATCGGCCTTGCGGATCGCATCGACCCGCTGGTCGCCGAACATCTCGGTCAGGTCCTTGAAGATGCGGGCGCGATTGCCCTTGCGGGTCGATGGTTTCCCGTGCCGGGAATAGTCGGCCCAGAAGCGCGGCGCATAGTCGCGAAACAATGGCGCGTCACTGCGCTTGCCTCTGGGCTTCGGCGCCGATGGCAGCCCGTCGAGCGCAGCCTTGGCCAGTTGCGCGCGTGCCAAGACGCGCCCCTCCTCCGCGCCTAATTCAGGTGGGCGGCCGAGTGTGGCCCGCTTCTGCTTGCCGCGCTGGCGGAACTGAACGAACCAGCTCTTCGAACCCGCAGCGAAGGCCCTGAGGCCAGAGCCGGGCAGTTCGGTATCCCACCAGAAGAACTCCTTGGCTTTGACCTTGCGCCGGGCGATGTTGCCGTCGAGCCTGACCTTCTCGCTCGTAATTCCATTCTGACGACGCCGATTCGATCCCTCAATTTCGACCGCTTTTGGCGTTACCACATAGCCATTCGTTGACATCGATCTTGCTCCTTCATAGAAGGAACAAATTCAGGTTATACCAATGGTTTATTTTCCATTGCTGCGAAAAGGTCGCGTACAGGCTGCTCGCCCGCGATCTTCGCAAGCGCATTCCCAGCGTCAGTGGCAAACAGCACCCGGCGGACCTGTCCAGTTTGCGGTCATGGCTGAAACGCTATGCCTGAACCCTGGCTTGAGCGAGGTGGTAGGGTGACTTGCCAGTGACCTGTTTGAAAGGCGGATCAGGCAGCCTTTGCAAATCTTCCTACCTTAATCTCGCCTACGAGTGGTCCTTGGCAAAGGTGACCGCCAGGCCGGTGTGAACCGGTGCCGGACGGGAATCTGCCGGGGCAGCTGCAGCCCATGCTACCGTCATGGGTATGACGCGAAAACGGGTTACGCCGACGACGATCATCGTTGATGTTTGGCGTGTCTTGTCTGTGCCGGAGGGAAGTCAGGCTGCCGCAAGTTGACCCGGAATATTCCCTGCCCAACCGGGCGTTCACTCGAAATAGACAAGAACCCGTGGCGAAGCTGCCGCTCCGGACCGGGGGCGCCTGGTGTCCTTTTCGTCGATTATGACGACAACCGTGTCGAAGTGGATCGGGCAGGGCGCGCGCAGCGGCCGGCAGATCGACTGGGATGCTGCATTCAGGGCTGGCTGGTTCGTTCCAGGTTTGCCGAGTGAATACAGGATTTCGACAGGAACGACGACTTCTGCGCTGGCATGGCCGGATGCCGAGACAGCGGGTGCGCCATGGGCTGCCGCTGATCCGGCAAACACGGCAAGGGCTGCAAATGTCGCGCGCGACAGGCAACTCGAAACAGGCGTTCGTCCAGCCATGCAATGAGCCTAGGCTGGAAATTTCTCCAATCAAGTCAGTATGATCCCGGATCTGCAGGGTTTCGTGTATCAACCTGGGACCCGGCGCAGTCCTGCGCCATCTCGCAATCTGGCCCGGCAGCTGGTCTGGCCTGGTCCGTCAGGCAAGGGTCTTGCCCGATCCGTGCCGATCGGCGAGCCATGGCGACCCAGCTTGCGGTGTTGTGCTGGGGTCGATGCCGGGAGCGAAACAATTCCTGCCGGGGCTCATGGGCTTTGTCAGTCACGCTGCAGCCGGAAGGAGCAGGCTTCATGAAATGCGCCGTGCGTCACCGACATGATCGGCCGGTCATGCTGCGCGCTTCCCAGGTTCTCGGGCGTCAAGCGGTTGATGGCGGTTCGGGCTTTGCTGGCGCTTCACGCCATTTGCCCGCGAGGCCGGCGTCAGCCTTTGCGAAATTTGGTCCTGCCCAGCTGATCGCACAAGCCAGGGGCGGCAGGGAACATGCTGGTGGACTGCGTCCGGATGCCGACCAGGGAAACTTTCACCAGAAAGCCAAATTCGAGCGTTCGTTCAAACAGTGCCCTGTCGGGAAGGATCATGCCGGTTGCGCCTTCGACATGGCGGCGGGCAGCGTTTGTGATCACGCCTAGGCCGTTTCCGGACCTGTCGCGCACAACAGGCAAGTTGCCGGAGGACATTTCCATGTCGATGATGACGAGATCGTCGGGATGCAGGCGCTGGATGGCATCGATTGCAATTGCGTAGTTTATCAAACGTTTATCCAGCAGAACCCGCAGAGAGTGCCAGCCTGGCCGATCCATGGCGCTACCTGAAAATTGCAGCAAGGATGCCGCCAAGCTTTGCGAGAGGAGAATGTCGGTTCAAAGGGCAAATGTCCTGTCTTGCTCGATCTGCTGCAAGATACCAGTAATAGAGGCAAATTTGAATAGATGATGCGCGAACATTTCACCAAGATTACATCTTTACTGTCCTCCTCATTACATGCCATTGATAAGACCCATTAATTGTTCGTGCGGCCATCAAGAAGCCAGGTCCCGATCTGCATGGAGACGCCAGACGCGCCCTTGTTGGCAATACGCATCCATGACCCGCCAGGAGGCGTTGGATCTGACAAGTTGGATCTGACAAGGAGTGACGCGCGCCTGAGTCAGGCGAGATTACGGCGAAGAACCTTAACTCCAAGCGATCCAGTCTTTGGGGATCAGATCACAACCGACGAGGCTCTAACTGTGAATGGATGGATGTCTCGTGGTGGGTTATGCGCTATGTCTTGGCCGATGGGGGCTGTGCGGGCGACAAGCTGCGCAACGCCTTACAGGGGGACGGCGATTGGCCCCTCGAAATCGTCAAGCGATTTGACAACGCACAAGGCATTTGAAATGCGGCCAAGGCGATGGGTCGTTGAGCGCACATCCGCATGGCTCGGTCGATGCCGTCGGCTAGCAAAGGACGGGGAACTGTCCATCGAAAGCTCAGCGGCTTGGGCCACCGTAGCCTCCATCCGCATGCTAATTCGTCGAATTTCAGAAAGTCGAATTTCAGAAAGTTAAAAGCCCGATTCAGAAGTTCATCAAATTTGACAGTATCTTGCGGTTCTGCGCGTGAGCATGCGGATTGAAGCTATAAGTGCCCATGCGGTGGACGAGGCGATGGACCTTTCCCAATCTTTGGCGAGCCGACGGCATCGACCGAGCCAAGCGAAGGTTCGCTCGACAACCCATCGGCGCGGTAGCACCTCGAAGCCCTTGGCTTTGTCGGAACGCTTGATGATGTCGATAGTCCACTTGCCCATGCCGACAAGCGCGGATCGCAGTTTATCACCTGCATAGCCGCCGTCAGCGAAGACATGGCGTAACCATGGAAACCGCGTCCGGACGGCAGCCAGCACATCGACAGCACCATCTCGATCCTGAATGTCGGCGGGGTGGACGAGAATGAAGATCAGAAAGCCGCATGTGTCGGTCAGGATGTGTCGTTTGCGGCCTTTGACCTTCTTGCCTGCGTCAAACCCTGAAACTCCGCCACTTTCCGTGGTCTTCACCGACTGGCTGTCGATTACCCCGGCGCTGGGCGAGGCTTCTCGCCCTTCGATTTCCCGCAAGTTCATAACCAGCACGGTGTTGATGGCCTCGAACAGACCGGCATTGCGCCAGGCGTAAAAGTAGCGCCGCACCGTCGATACCGGAGGAAAGCATTTGGGCAAAAGCCGCCAGGCACATCCGCTTGCGGCAACATAGAGCATCGCGTTCAGGACCTCGCGCATATCCGCTGTCCGGGACGACCTCCACGCCTTGCCGCTGGCACAAATGGTGCTGCCAGCGCCCACTCGGCATCCGTCATATCCGATGGATATCGCAGACCCTCCCGGCTATGCTCGCGCCGGGCAATACCAGTCCATGTCACCATTCACTCCATCTCTTCGCAAAGAGGCGTGAATCACAACATGCTGGTATTGCTCAACAATCTTAAGATGTTTGACCAGGCTTTCGAATCAGGCAATTATTTCTTCTAATTTTCCAATATCATTGAAGTCCTGCAGTGAGTCAGTTTCTTACATAAAAGGAAATCTTATCTAAACCTCTCAAGCTATTTTCGGAAATTACAGGATATCTTCAATTAATCTCTCGACAATATCTCCTTTCTCATTCGGGCTCTGCCAATAAACTCTCACGATAAATCCATTTTCCCGGTGCTCTCGACATAGATTCTCGACCTCATTTAGATCGGTATATAGTTCAGATAAGTTATTTTTGGAATTACCTCCAAAAATGTATATTCGGTACACCACTTTCTCCAATCTGATATTGGATTGCGCAAATCACATGGCGCTAAAAGGCCTAACCGTTATGGCAACATTTACTTCAAAGAAATCGAAGGGGGTAGACCCTCGGTGTCCTTGTAGATTATTCGCCAAGCCTTCATGCCACTTTCCGGGGCGATTGCAACCGGCCGGAGCCATTCGGGTCCTTCATCTCTTGACAGTTCAGCCCAGAATCCATCTGGCGAGAACTGCTGATAGAGTTTGAGTTCATTAGCCGAAGGGCAAACAACGATCCATTCAGGACGATGGCGGGATATGATCTGATAAGCAGAATCGGTTGGCTCTGTGAAAGCGGCAATCACATCACGCATGCCGGTGTTGCCACGATGATGCCCTGTGGCGACAACGGAATGTGGGGTTCTTTCGAGAATAACCGGCCCGAGATCCAGGGGAGCCAGTACCTTGGCTGGACTCTCCTTCCCAAAAGCCGGAAGGAATTCCCAGTACCTGCACGGCTTGCCTTCCGGCTGCTCCGTTTCTTTATAAAAAGATCCGAACAATAATAGTGGAAGCGCAGGAAAAGATATCAGGGCAATGCATAAAAGCTTTATAATTTTATTGCCCCATATCTCGTGAATATCATTCTTGGATATGATCGAATTTATATAATGAGATGATATAATTGTCGAAAATACTCCGGCTGTAGCTGAAGATCTTGACACTATGGCGCCGAGAATTGTGGCTCCGCATAATGTTATTGCGAAATCAACCCGTAGCCAGCGTAAGATTTTATCGTTCTGCGCAGAGGCAGCTGCATGCCATGCCAAAGCAGAGCTCAGTACAGGAAAAAGGACATACAACCCTGCAATGTTCAAATCCTGCTTCCAGAACGGCAGGCCTTCGAGCACGCGATCATACCACAAGGCTTTGACGAGCGGATCCAATTCACCGAACGCACCTGTGAGCAGGCAGTGCGGCGCAGAATATGCGACAGCCAACGTCGCCACAGCGACAGACAGTGCAATGATGATAGCGGTCAAGAGCAGCTTTGGGCCCTCGGTATGCCGAAATCCCAGTTCGGCGAGCAAGCTTCCGCCGGCTATGATGAACAGGCCGGAGAGATATCCAGGCGACATGGCATCGCAGTGGCTGGCCATGTCGCCCAGACCGCGCGTTGCCACGAACAGCGCGGCACTGCTCAGGCCCAAGCTGGCAGCATAACCACCCAAACAGTAAGACTCACCGCGCAGCAGGCGCAAGGCGCAAACGGCGCCGAAGACCACAGACAGTGGCAATGTCTCGATGGATATCGACATGGCAACTGCCATGGCAATGCCAGCTCCCACACCGCCAACGCCGCTCTTATGCGTAAACAGGAAGTTCAGAGCCAGAACGCTTGTCAGGATGAGCCATCCATGATGGTCAATCCTGAGAGGAGAAAGCTGCAGTATCGCTGCGGAAACAAGGACGCTGATTGTAACGGCGATAAGCCCCGTCCGTTCATCGAAACAGTGCCTACCTATCCTGGCGATCAGCAATAGAGTCAAAAGCAGAAGGATGAGCGGGATTGCAAATATGGCCACCACTTCGGCAGTGTCTGGTTTGAAGAACAGGCCTAAAGCAAGGATTGCTCCAGCAAGGGGAACATCTACTATCCTGCTCCAGTGCATCTGGACCCCGGCCGGAGGATTTATCCGATGTTGATAGGCATCGAACCACCCTTGGCCCGCAATAAGATCGCGTACCTGTACCAATCTCAAGGCGTCGTCGACGTCGGGGAAAATGTGATGCCGGGCGAGCGGAAACGCCATCCACGAGAGAGCGAGCGCGATCAGCGCCCAGATGAGGACGACCTTCGAATAGAAGCCCAGGTGAGGAAAGCCCGAAGTGAATAGCTCGCGCCAGCGACGCATCCCTACTGACATTGAAATACAATCCGCTTTCTAAGCAGCCACGAGGCAGTGAAGCTGAAAAGGACCGCGACAATCCGTGTATGCCTTGGGTCGAGGCCTGCGCTCGTACCGGCTCCGACGATCAGTGTCGTCAGCGCCAGCCCGACCAGAGCCGAGCCAACGAACAATGCCTTCTGCCGCGTGCGCGCGCCGCGCTCTGCCGCCACCGTATCGGTAAAGACCGTACGGCTCGAAAGCAGCCAGTGCGCGACAATGCCAAGCGAATAGCCGCTCGCCGAAGCAATCACCGGCGCGGTCCCCATCGCCAGCAGGGCAAGGAACGAGCCGATGTCCACGGCCAGCGCGCCGACACTGGCGAGCAGGTAACGCAGAAGCATCACGCGGCGCAGGCGATCGATCAGCGGCAGGATCGTTCCGGTCATCTGTAGCGGCATCTTCGGGCTCAGGCGGCCTTCGCCGCAACCTTCTCGGGCACGATCCGCGCTGGAACATCGCGCAGCGACGCCAATGCAGCTGCCTGGTCTTCGCTGGGCGCGACGCGCGCCGGAAGGGCTCCTTGCGCACCCTCATTGCCCGCTTCGTGGTACTCGGCATCCTCGTTCACGCACCAGGTGTCGTATACCCGCGCACCCGCTGCGATATTTTCCACGGTCAGCATCGCTGTCATCATCGCGTGGTCCTGGTTGTTGTAGCGGTGCATGCCGTTGCGGCCGACCATGTGCAGCGTCGGATGCGCTGCTTCCAGTTCAGTGCGCATGGCGGCGACGTTTGCGGCATATTCGTCGTCATAGACCGGATAGGCCTTTTCCTGACGCACCACCACGCCGCCGATCACCTTTTCGGGGCTGACAAGGCCGAGGATCGCCATTTCCTGCTTGGCCAGTTCGATCAGCTCAGCATCCGACGAATCCCACAGCGCGTCGCCCTCGAAACAGAAGTATTCCAGACCGACGCAGGCCACGCTTTCGTCCGGCACCATTTCGGGCGACCACGAACGGAAGTTCTGGATGCGGCCGACCTTCACCTTGCTGTCGTGGATGTAGATCCAGTTGTCGGGGAACAGTTCCTCGGACCGGATCTTGAGCGCCACCGTCAGGAAGTCGCGATACTTGAGGCGGCTGGCTTCGAGTGTTGTGGCGGGCAGCGGATGCAGGCGCGCGGCCAGCTCGCGCATCGGCGCCGAACTTATGGCATGGGCTGCCTCGATCACCACATCGCCATCCGGTCCCGTCGCAGACAGGCGCCACCCGCCCGCGCCATCGGTTGCAAGCTGCTTGAAGGCATGGCCCATCAGCACTTCACCCTTGCCGCTCGCCACGATCCTGTCGCGCGCAGCATCCCACATCATGCCGGGGCCAAGACGCGGATAGCGGAAGGTTTCGAGCAGGGTCTTGGTCTGCATGCCGTCGTTCGGACGCTTGTTCAGGCCAAGGCTGCGCTTCAGCCCGTCGACAACCGCCCCCCACAGCGACAGTCCCTTGATTCGCTGGGCCGCCCAGTCCGCGCTCATCTCGTCGCAGGGCATGCCCCAGACCTTTTCGGTGTAGGTCTTGAAGAAGATCGAATAGAGCTTCTGCCCGAACTGGTTCACGGTCCAGTCCTCGAAGCTCTTCACCTTGCGGTTGGGAAAGGCCTTGGCTTTTGCGAAGCTCGCCATGCACAGCGTCGATCGCACGAGGCCGAGGTTCCACAGCGCCTCGAACGCGCGCAGCGGGTAGGAGTAGAACTTGCCCTCGTAATAGATCCGGCTCATCCGTGGGCGCTGGATGAAATCGTCGGGCAGAATCTCGTTCCACAGATCGACGACCTGCTGGCTTTTCGAAAAGAAGCGGTGCCCGCCGATGTCGAAACGGTAGCCTTCGTGCTCGACCGTCCGGCTTATGCCGCCGACGTATGTCTGGTCCTTTTCGATGATGGCGACGCTGAAACCGCGCTTGGTCAGGAGGTAGCCCGCCGTCAGTCCGGCCGGCCCTGCGCCGATGATCGCAACATCCACCTTGCGGCTGCCAGAACCGTTTGCGAGGCCATCGGCCGCTATCGTCCCATTAACCATCAAAACCCCCGTCTCATCATTCCTTGCCTGCGCAACAGGTGAAGGAAAATGGCTAACAGATACTTAACGACAGGAGCATGATGACGGTTGGGGTGCGAGGCACGGATGAGCTTGGAGAAAAGAGCCAAGTCCTCCACCCAAATCCTCGGTAACATGGACCCCACTCCATCTTTCCGCGATCCAGTAATCGACTTGAGCAGATCCCCAAATTGGGCTGATCGCAAGTGCGGGTTCCGATTGTGACCCGTGCCGGGCCATCTTCTCCGAGAAGTTCCGCGAGAGCTGCACTGTTCAGTCTGTGCAGCCGAAATTGTTCAACTCAACGCTGGTGCGCAAGCGCCAGCAGACGGGAGAATTGAAGCTAGCCTTCGGGCTGGCTGCACTTGGCGCTAGCATCCCTCGCTTGCTATCGTATCCCTAGTCCGGCGTATCACTAGTCCGGTAGCACGTTTTCTAGGCAACAGTGCGCATAAGGCCTGACGACAAGCGCGTCAGCTCGGGCCCCTTCCGGCCAGCCAAGTCGCGCCCGGACGGGAACATCTGCCTGCCGCTTGCAACCGGGCAAGCGCGCCGCCTGGCGAACCCGCCATGCCCCGCAGCGAATCGGAAATACCAGCAACGGCCGACAAGCTTACCGCATAAGCGCGGCCTTCCCTCCGATTCGGATGTAAAATTGGCAGGCGGGTGTCCGCCAGCCTCGCACCACCTCACCGGCCTTCCCATAAGCTTATGAAGTTAATGGAGTTTATGGTCTGGGCCTTGTCATCAGGCCTTGCGCGCCGATCCTGCGCATCGAATACGGTTAACGGCACCCTGCCCCGAATAGTTAGAAATCCTTAACCATGGAGCGTGTTTGGGATGCGTATGTCTACTTATACCCCGTCCCTGAGCCCGAGGCTCCTCCTTGGCACTGGCAGCCTTTTCGCCCTGGTGTGCGTGACCCCGGTGCATGCTGCAGGGGTCAATGCCGGCACGCTCATCGAAAACACGGCATCGGCGACATTCAAGGCCGGGAGCCAGACCGGCACGATCAGGTCGAACAAGGTCGTTATCAGGGTCGATGAACTGCTCGACGTTGCGGTCACCAGCCTCGCTGCCTCCGAGCTTGTGCTGCAAAGCGAGCCAGGCGTGTTGCCGTTTGCGGTCACCAACAGCGGAAATGGGCCGGAGGCATTCGTTCTCACCGTCGATGCGGCAATGAGCGGCAACCAGTTCAGCCCGCAGATCATCGGCCTTGCAATCGACAGCAATGACAACGGCACTTACGAGGCAGGCGTCGACCAGATGCTGGCGGGCGGCGCACAGACCCCCGTGCTTGCGCCTGACGGCGCCGCGCGGATATTCGTGCTCGCTGCGTTGCCCGATGGTGCGAGCGATGCACAACTGGCCCGGGTCCAGCTCGTCGCAGCCGCTGCGACCGGCAGCGGAGCGCCGGGCACGAGCTTTGCCGACAAAGGTGAAGGTGGGGGCAATGCCGTTGTCGGTCTCACCACCGCCAGAAACGCAGCGCAGGCCGCGATGCGCTCCTCGCTTGCCAGCGTCAGCCTGATCAAGTCAGCGCGTGTTGTCGACCCGTTTGGCGGCACTGCACCGATCCCCGGCGCGAAAGTGACCTACCAGCTCGTTGCGGAAGTATCGGGCAGCGGCATTGCACAAGGTCTCGCAGTCACTGACGTCATCCCGGCCGGTACCACCTATACGGCAGGTTCGCTGTCACTCGATGGTGCTGCCCTGACCGATGGCGAGGATGGCGATGCCGGCAAGGCCGGCAGCTCCGGGGTAAGCGTTGCGCTCGGCGATGCTGCGGGCGGTACCCGATTTACAGTCAATTTCACCGTACAGATCAACTGACAGTTGGGACACAAGCAGATGAACATCAAGATTTCCTTGACCGCCGCCGCCTTGGCCCTGGCCACGCCATGGGCAGGGGCAGCAGCGGCTCCTGCAGCCAACCCGCCGGCAGCCAATCCGCCAGCAGCCAATCCGGTCGCCCTCGAGGGCAGCGTGATGCTGGAAAAGGCCGTTGAAGAAGGCGGCGTGCGCAAGCTGGTCCTGAGCGAGCCCAAGGTTGTCGTCCCTGGCGATCGCCTGTTGTTCTCGACCTCCTATCGCAATCAGGGCCCGCAGGTGGTGACGGACTTTGTCGTGACCAACCCGGTGCCTGCGGCCGTCGAGATCCTGCCCGAAAGCATCGGTGATGCGGTGGTCTCGGTTGATGGTGGCAAGACCTGGGGACAGCTTGCCGCGCTTTCGATTATCGATAGCTCCGGAGCAAAGCGCCCGGCCAAGGCCAGCGATGTGACGCACATGCGCTGGGTCATAGCCGCGATTGCTTCAGGCGCTTCGGGCAAGGTCCAGTACAACGCGATCGTCCGCTAAGAGCCGCGGGGGTAGCAAGGCCGCCAGCTTGCGGGCGGCAAGTCGACACGCAGGCAATCAGAAACGGAGCAATAGATGACGTACCGCAGCAGAATGCTGGGGCGGCGGGCGTTTGCGCGCTCGCCGTACTCAGCACAAATCCGGCCTATGCCGCCGGAACGACCGCCGGGAGCACCATTACCAACAACGTCACGGTGGCGTTCCAGGTTGGCGGCATCAACCAGACTGGCACTTCGGCATCCGATACGCTGACGGTCGACCGCAAGGTCAACCTCACGGTGGCCGAAGTCGGGACGACAACGACGCAAGTCTCGCCCGGTCAAACTTCGGCCGTGACGGCCTTTACCGTGACCAACACGTCGAACGCCGTGCTCGACTTTGCGCTCGTTGCCGCCCAGCAGACCGGCGGGGCGGGCGCCCATGCCAATACCGATACTTTCGACACCAGCAATGTGCGCATTTTCCGCGATTCGAACGGCAGCAATTCGTACGATTCGGGCGATGCCCAGATCACCTATCTCGATGAGCTGGCAGCTGATGGCTCGGCCACGGTCTTCGTGGTTTCGGACGTCCCGCTGAGCCTTGCGACCGGCAGTGTCGCGGTTGTCACGCTTACCGCAACGGCGCGGGCAGGCGGGGGACCGGCAGTCAGGGTGCGGCATTGGTGCAGACCAGCGGTGGCAACACCGCCGGCATGGACACCGTGTTCGCAGATGGTTCTGGGGCGACCGACGGACTGCGCGACGCCGCATTTTCTGCCAAGGACGATTACACCGTGCTGGCTGCGGCGCTGAGCGCTACCAAGACATCTCGCGTGATCAGCGACCCGGTCAACGGGACCACGAACCCGAAGATGATCCCGGGTGCGACGATCGAATACTGCATTGCCGTCTCGAATGCGGCCGGCAGTGCAGCGGCCACCTCGGTCGCGGTCAATGACCCTTTGCCGGCGAACCTGACCTTTGACGCAGGCTTCGGGGTCAAGACGAATGGCAGCGTGGTCTCGGGCGTCTGCCAGGCAGATGGTACAGGTGTTGGCGACTTCACCTCGAACACCGTCACCGGAACGATTGCCTCGGTCGCCGCCAGCGAGACCAAGACGCTCGTGTTTCGCGCATCGATCAACTGATCGCAAATGTCGCCCAGGGACGAAATGCCAGACCCGGCAATGCCGAAGGCTTTCGTCCCTGGAAGCGCAACCGCATGCAGCATGATGCGACATCGGTTCCTGCAGTTCGGCCTTGTGCTTCTTGCCGCATGCATTCTTGCATGCCTCGGCTCGGCGCGGGCCCAGTCGATCGTCAATACCGCCGACATTGCCTACCGTTCCCAGGGGCAGGTCCGCCATGTGCGGTCGAACACTGTCACTCTCGAAGTGCCGCCACTGCGCTCGCAGCTGGCGGTTCTGCCCGCTACCACGGCTGCGACCAGCCCGGTCGAGTTGCCGGGCGGCATCTGTGGCGGTCATGCGCTGGCAGCGGTCAGCGTGGATCAAAGCGTGGTCCAGGCTGCCACGCCTGCCACGATCCGGCAGTTGAAGCTTGGTCAGACGATCGTTTTCCGACTGCAATTGTCGCCAGCGCTCCTTCAGGCCGGCAAGGTCGACACCCTGGAGGTTACGCTGACATCGGCGAGCGGAGACGTGGAGAACGTCGCCATCACGGAAACGGGTCCGGATACCGCCACGTTCTTTGGTGCCCTGCCAACGAGCGCCATTCCCCCGCAACCGGTCGCGGGAGACTGCCGGCTCAGCCTGGCCGATGGCGACATGATAACCATCACCTACAAGGACCGCA
Source organism: Novosphingobium sp. THN1 (assembly GCF_003454795.1). GTDB lineage: Bacteria > Pseudomonadota > Alphaproteobacteria > Sphingomonadales > Sphingomonadaceae > Novosphingobium. The sequence goes on along the minus strand of NZ_CP028348.1, from coordinate 17,587 downwards.
TCGTCTCCTCGCTCGTGGCGCAGGCCCAGGTCGAAGTCCTGTCCGATCCTTTCGGTCTTGTGTTCGATTCAGAGGACGGCGCGCCTGTCTCCGGTGCGACGGTGACGCTGGTCGATGCCCAGACCGGGGCGCCGGCTACGGTAAGGGCCGACGATGGCCGTACATCCTGGCCTTCATCGGTTGTCACCGGCCAGGACGTCATCGACGGGGCCGGTAATGTCTGGCCTATGCCGGCCGGGGAGTACCGGTTCCCGCTGGTTCCGCTCGGGCACTATCGCCTCGTGGTCACGCCGCCTGCGGGCTATAGTGCGCCAAGCAAGGTCACGTCAGCCAGTCTTGCAGCCTTGCGCCGGCCCGATGGCGCCGAACTCGAGATATTGCCAGCCTCCTTTGGCAATCCGCTCGAGCTTGCATCGCTGGCTCCGGTGCGCGTCGATATTCCCCTTGACCGGCCTGCGCGAGCCGTTGCCGTGACCAAGTCTGCCTCGCGCGACGTAGCGCAGCCTGGCGACACGATCTTTTTCCGCGTCCGCGTCCGCAATGCCGACCAGGCGCGGGGCAAGACCGGGGTGAGGCTGTTTGACCGGACCTCGCCGCAGCTACGGCTGCTCAGCGATTCGGTACGTGTCGGCGGAGCGCTTCCGGCCGCAGGTGCGTTTCTCCCGGACAGCGACGGGCGGGGCTTTGCCTTGACGCTGGGTTCCCTGGGGCCGGGCGAGGAGCGGCTTGTCACTTATGCCATGACGGTCCGTCCCGATGCGGCAGCAGGATTTGCCAGCAACCGCGCGCAAGTGGCGGATTCACGGGACCTTTCGGGCTTTGCCGTGGCCCGCGTGCGAATTGAGCGGGATGCCCTGGCGGCCACCATGACGCTGATCGGGCGGGTTACGCTGGGTGGCTGTGATGCGTCAGGCAAACGCCAGGGTCTGCCGGGGGTACGCATTGCACTCGAAGATGGCAGTTTCGCCGTCAGCGATGCGAGCGGACGGTTCCACTTCGAAGGGCTCGGACCGGGCACGCATGTCGCCGAATTGCAGGCGGGCACGCTGCCCGAGGGGCTCGTGTGGTCGACTGTGCCCGCTCGACCCGCAGTGCCGGGAGCGCCCTGTCACGCTTCGTGACCGGGCAGGGGGGAGCCTGGCCCGTGTCGACTACGCCGTGGTCCTGGCGCCAGGCAGCGACAACGCGATGCTGGTCTCGTCCAGCGCTTCCGGGAAGCGCCTGAAGATGGACGTACGGCTGCAGGAGCTGACATCGATTGGCTTGCCTTGGGCGATGGACCGACCGAGTTCCTGTTCCCGCAAGCCGACCACAATCCTCGTGCACCGGCCGTTCGCGTCGTCATACGACACCGGGCAGGCGAGCGGGTCGATCTGCGCATCGATGGCGAGGCTGTCGACAAGCTGGCTTTCGACGGCGCGCGGATTTCGCCTGATGGCTATGCCGTGAGCATCTGGCGCGGCATTCCGCTGCGCGGTGAGCAGACCCTGATCGAGGCAGATGTGCGCCGTCCTGACCAGAGCCTTGCTGCCAGCCTTACGCGGACCGTGAACTTTACCGCAACGCCTGCCAGGGCCGAGCTTGCGCCGGGTATCTCGAGGCTTGTCGCTGACGGACGGACCCGTCCTGTCATTGCGGTGCGCGTACTGGATCGCAATGGCCGTCCCGTGCACGCAGGCCTTGCCGGCACGCTTGCCATATCCGCGCCTTACGAAAGTGCGGCGGCGATCGATGCAAGACAGGGCCAGCTGATGGCAGGATCGGACCAGCCAACGCCGACCTGGTCGATCAAGGGCGACGACGGCGTTGCGCTTGTCGAGCTGGCACCGACCATGGTCAGCGGCCGGGTGGAGCTGACTTTCGAGTTCGTCGACCGCGAGATCAGGCGCCGCCAGATCATCGAGGCCTGGCTGCTGCCCGGCGAGCAGAAATGGACCCTGGTCGGCGTTGCCGAAGCGGCGATAGGCGCACGCAGCATTGCCGATCACATGGAACGGGCCGATCGCTTTGACAGCAATCTTGGCCGCCACGCACGCACGGCACTTTATGCCAAGGGGCGGATCAAGGGCAGGTACCTGATGACGATTGCCTACGACAGCGCCAAGCAGGCCGCCGAGCAACGTCTGCTGGGCGGACTGGATCCCAAGGCCTACTACACCGTCTTCGGTGACGGTTCGGACCGAAGGTTCGATGCTGCGAGCACGGGGAAGCTCTATGTGCGGATCGAGAGCGAGGCGTTCCGGGCACTTGTCGGCGACTTCGTCACGGGCTTCGATCACACCGTGCTGGGCCGCTATCAACGCGTCCTGACCGGCGCTGCGGTCGATGTCCGTTCCGGCAATGCGCGGATCGAGGGGTTCGCGGCGCAAAGTGCCAATGCCCATCGCCGCGACGAGATGCCGGGGCGGGCCTTTCGGGCCCCTACCGCCTGTCCTCGCGCCGGATCGTGCCCAATAGCGAGAGCGTGACGCTCGAAGTGCGCGACCGTTTCCGCTCGGAGCTCGTCCTCAGTTCGCGCAAGCTTGTCCGCTTCGTCGATTACGAAGTCGACATTCTTGCCGGAACCATTCAGTTCAAGGAACCGATCCTGAGCCGCGACGACAATCTCAATCCGCGCACGATTGTCGCTGAATACGATGTCGATACAGCAGCGCCGGGGGAATGGACCGGGGGCTGCGCGGTGAACTGCTGGTGGCAGACAGCAAACTGCGTCTGGGCGCAACGGCAATCAGCGAAGCCGGCCAAAGCCCCGATGCCGGCAGCGCGGCCAGGACGACCCTTGCCGGACTCGATGCGCGGCTCGCCCTTGACGGGACACTCGAGGTTCGGGCCGAGACGGCGCTGAGCAGTGGCACCGGGCCTTCGCAGTTTGCCTATCTTCTTGAAATCGAGCGGCACGATAGCCGTAGCGACGTCCTGGCCTACATTCGTTCGATCGATGGCCAGTTCGGTCTTGGCCAGGCAAGCATTCCGGAGCTCGGCCGACGCAAACTGGGGCTCGATGGACGGCTTGCGCTGGGTTCGAACCTGTCGGTATCGGCAAGCCTTGCCCGCGATGTCACGCTGGGCGAACCTGCGCGCCGTGACTTGATGCAGTTGCGTGGCACGTGGCAGGCGCCGGGTCTTGAATTGCGTCTTGGTCTTGCTCGCTATGCCGACACGCCGGGCCAGGAACAGATCGGCCAGGAGCAAAGCAGCGCGGTGACGCTGATCGAGGCCGGCGCGACCCGGCGCCTGCTCGACAACCGACTCGAGCTGACAGCGACCGGTGCCATTGCGCTCGGGGACGGCGGTTCCTCGTCGTGGCAGCCGCCGCGGTACCGGGCCGGCATGCGCTATGCCGTGACGTCGAGCGTGCGGCTTGTTGCAGACTACGAGATGTCCCGGAGCGATGACAGCGAGACGCGTACCCTTCGCGCAGGGTTCGAGGTTGCGCCCTGGTCAGGGGCCCGGGTGACGTCCGTGCTCGGCCGCGAGCAAGTCACCGAGCAGGGCAAGCGCGTCTTTGCTGCATACGGCCTTGCCCAGTCCGTGCCGGTCGGCAAGCGCCTGACAATTGACGCCTCGATCGATGGTAGCCGGAAGGTGGGCGGTGACGCGCAGGTCACCGTCGCGCGCACCGGTATTGCCGGTACGGCAACTGCAACGTCGCGCGTCGAGGACTTTACCGCCTATACGCTCGGGGCAAACTGGCGATCGGGTCGCTGGAGCGTGTCGAGCCGTGCGGAATTGCGCGAGGGAAGCGCGATGGCGCGCAAGGGCCTGGCCCTGGGTGCGGTCCGTCAACTGGGTGAGGGCAGCATCGTCGGATTCAACATGACGCTGACCGATGCAAGGGAGCGCTCAGCCAGGCAGGCAGAGGACGACAGGAGGACGCATACCCGGTCTGTGAACGCCGCTCTGTCACTTGCCCATCGGCCCGATGCCAGCCGGTTCGCGCTTCTGGCAAAGGCAGAACTGCGCAGCGACATGCTGCGGGGAGAGGAGATCTCGGGCGAATGGAATGGGGCCGGCATTGGCAGCGCCACGGCTGTCACTGCCAATGCCGCCAGCGGAACGGTCGATGCGCGCAGCACGCGATTGCTCGGCGCTGTGTCTGCCAACTTCACGCCGCAAGGGCGAGACGGCGAGGCGCTGGTCCAGCGCCAGGAATTCGTGCTGTTCCTTGCCGCACGCTACGGCTTTGACCGCTATGAAGGCTATGGGTTGCAAGGAACGAGTCTGGTGGCTGGAGCCGATGTGCGGATCGGGCTGGGGGAACGTGTCGAAGTGGGGGCTGCGGGCACGGTGAGGAGAAGCCTGCGAGATGGAACGAGCGCATTTGCGCTCGGGCCGCAGATCGGGATTGCGCCTGCGCGCAATGCGATGGTCGTCATCGGCTACAATGCGACAGGATTCCGCGATCGCGATTTTGCCGAGAACCGCAACACGAGAAAAGGCCTGTTTGCCAGCGTGAAACTCAAGTTCGAAAGTGCAATGCTTGCAGGTCTCGGAGGAGGGCGATGATCCGTCCGGTTGCCGTGATCTGGACGATCGCTGCCTGCCTTTGCGCACAGGCCGCCCATGCTGGTTGCGATGCGGCCAACCAGTATGTCTTTACCTATGCCTCGCGACCCACCGCGACCTTGTCCTATGGCACCAGCTACACGTACAGCGCGACCAATGGCGCAGGCGCCAGCCAGTCGTTCAGCGTCCAGGTCTCGCAAAACGGCCTCAGCAGTACCCAGGTCAATTCCATTGCCATGCCAGCGATCTCGACGCTGGTGACCGGGAGCGCAACCAGCGATCGCACGCTGGTCTTCGGCGGAACCTTCTCCGGTCGTACAGGTTCGATGACCGGGACGACACGCCTGATCACGATGACCGTCACCTTTGCCCAGCCGGTGCGGGATTTCTCACTCAAGGCCTATGACGTGGACTTTACCTCCAACCAGTTTCGCGACTGGGTGCAGGTCACCGGCAGCGATGGTACGACGAGCTACACGCCTGTTCTGTCGACGCCGTGGAATACGGGCAATCAGACTGGCGAGGCGCGCACCAGCACGAGCTCTTCGCTGGTCGTCGGGCCAGCAACCAGCCCGGTCAGCGTGAGCGCAAGCCAGGCTGCAGGAAGACAGTCTTCGGACAACAATTCAGAGACCGGGACCCTGACTGCAAGCTTTGCGCAGCCGGTGACGAGCATAACGTTCAAGTACGGCAATTATCCCTACACCTCGGGCGAGAACTCGACCGGACAGCAGGCGATCGGCATAGCAGGCTTCACGTTCTGTCCGATGCCATCGCTCAGCCTTGCCAAGACCTCCGAGCCGGTCGCAGGAAGCCTCGGCGCCTTCAACCTGCCTGGCAACGACGTGGTCTATACCCTGACCCTGACCAATTCCGGCGGCAGTCCGGTCGATCCGGGAACGATCGTGCTGACTGATGCTCTTCCCAGCGGCGTCGCTTTCAGGAACATCGCCTTCGATGGCTCGACGAGCCTGCCGGTGAAAGTGATCGATGCAGGCGGCATGACGGTTTCGGCCGGTGCGATCAGCTACCGCCGCAGCGGTGAGACGGCCTTTACCTATTCGCCGACCAGCGGGTATGACCCGCTTGTCGATGCCATCCGTATCACGCCGGGCGGTGCCCTCGATGCAAACGCAAGCCTGTCCGTACAGTTCAGGGCCCGCGTGGAGTAGCTCGGCGCGGGCAAGGCCTTAAGATTGGGTATCGGTGATTAAGGTGTCGCCAGCGCAGCAAGGTTAACCTGACTATAACCTGGGATAGGCATTTTGCCCGCCAGCCCCTGTACATTCCGTACAAGGTGCCCGGCATGGTCATGCGCACGCTGCTTGGGAGGATTGGCGCCAGATGTCGATGATCGATCCTGTTGAGGACAAGCGCTCTGGTCGCTCGCAGCGCATGCGCCGGCTTGTTCGCCTCACCATGGATTGTCCGCGCCGAAAAGACCTGGCCATTACCTTGCGCAATATTTCGCCCAGGGGCTTCGGGGCTTCGTGCCTGGAATTTGCGATGATGGTCGGCGAGACGGTCCATCTGCAGATCAAAGGCCAGGCAGCGCTCGAGGGCGAGATCCGTTGGGTGGACGGGCACAAGTTCGGAGCCTCCTTCAAGGCCGTTCTGACAGAGCATGAACTGGTTGAGATCGTGGCAAGCAGCGTCGACGCCCGGGCGGAAACGAACTGGGAGGTGAGCAGCCGTCATCGCGTGGTCACTCCTGCTTATGGTACTGGGTCGCTGCGCCGACTTTGAGGCGCGCCATGGCCGCGGCTCCGAAGAGCGCGGCATCAGGCGCAATGCCTTCCCAACTGTCCGAGGAGAGCATTTTACGCAGGAGCGGCGTATTTCCGTGATGGGTCCGGCGCCGATTTATGAGCCTTTAATAAATCTTGTTTAAAGAAAGTTCGCGTTCGACATTGGCAACACAAGTGGAGGGTGCCAAAGATGTTGGCCATCAACGTCTTTTCATCGAGATTTGCGCACGTGGTGCTCGAAGGGGTGAATTGTCTTTTGCAGTTGCGTGGTATTTACTCCATGGTGCAGGGGAAGTTGCGTCCTATATTTCTTGCGACTGAGCGGTCTTCCACTGTGCATGAGAGCGTGTCCGGTGGTGGCTCGGCCGACGCCGAAGCCTCGCTGCTTTCGGACGTGGCACGGGTTTTCATCCGCGAGGCCGAAAGCCATCTCATGGCGTGCCACCGCCAAGAGATCACGGCTCCGCAATGCGCCGCGCGCCTCGAGAAAACGCTGCAGGACATCGTCAATTTTGCCAGGCGGCTTGAGAAGAGCCGGTCCCACAAGGATTGCGACCGCGCCGGGCTGGACCGACTCATGGGCGATATCGAATCTGCCAGACAATCGGTCCTGCGGCTGCTGCGGTGGATCGAGAACGATGGACTGAGCGATCGGGTCCTGCCGCCGTGTGGCGGGAGAGGGAGCCATGCCCATTTCGCCACGCGCGAGGCTGACGGCAGCTTGCGATGGATCGGCCTGCTCAACTGGAGCTTCGATGGTATTGCAGTCGAAGGCTTCGCTCACGCCGAAAGCCGGCCAGTGCGGCTCGCGGCAACCGACATCGTCGACTGGCAGCACAGGGTCATTGGCGCGCAGGGCGGCGACCACTGACGCATATGGCTTGTGGCGCAGGTGTGAGGCCGTGTCTGGACCTTGGTGGGCGCGCTCACGGTCTGCGGGACCTGCGGGACACGGCGTCTTGAAGTGCTCTGCAAGTGCAGGGATGCGCTGCCGTACTGCAAATCCAGCGGGGGTGCCCCGGCAGCCAACCCCTCAAGTGCGGTTGAAGTAGACGAGTCGTGCGCCAAATGTGACGGATGTCATTGCGCGCGCAATTCAAACCGACCATAGCCGCCGCTGTGTCAGTTCTTGAACGTTTCACAAAGTTTTTGCGACCCCGGCAGGGGAATTCGCGCATCCCAAGCCTAGGCGCTCGCATTCCTGCAGGCCAACGCGTCTACGCCATTGGCGATGTCCACGGCTGTGCCGATCTCCTGGCCCGTCTTCTGGTGCGCATCGAGGCCGATGACGACGCCCGCGAACCGGCTGAGACGACCGTCGTGTTCCTGGGCGATCTTGTCGATCGCGGCCCGGACAGTGCACGCGTGCTCGACATGGTTGCTTATCTGCAGACCCGTCGGAACGTCCGGCTGATCGCCGGCAATCACGAAGAGATGTTTCTGGCAAGTTTCGGGTCCGACCGGGTCCTGCGCCAGTTCCTCCAGCATGGAGGCCGCGAAACGATCCTGAGCTACATGGAAGATGCCGAAGCCTATGCCCGGCTGACCATCGAGGAACTGCGCGAGCAATTGCCGGGACTTGTGCCCGAGCGTCACCTGCAGCTGCTCCGGTCGATGGACAATGTCCTGACCATTGGCGACTATGTCTTCGTGCATGCCGGCATAAGGCCGGGGGTGCCGCTGGCCGAACAGTCGGAACGGGACCTGCGGTGGATCCGCAAGGATTTCCTCGACGCAGACTTCGATCCGGGTTTTGTAGTCGTTCACGGTCATACGGTAGCCCCGGACGTCATGTCCGGGCCGCGTCGCATCGGTATCGATACCGGCGCTTACCTGCACGGTCGTCTGACGGCCATCGCGCTGGAGGGGACGGCGAGGTGGTTTCTCCATGAAGAGAAGGCGAGCGCTGACCCTGTGTCAGTCGTCGGTGCGTGACAGGCTGAGGACCGTAGCGGTAACCGGCACCGGGACCACGATGGTCCCGCCACCGCTGTGCCGGGTTATGGCAAGCGTCCCGCCCAGGCGGAAAGTTGCAGAACATATCCTGGTCATGCACCCGCTGATGCGCAGGATGAATTGCCCCGAGCCATTGTGCCCTGCGCGGACGTCTGTGTTCAGTGATTGCAGAATGGCCGAAAGCGTCCCTGTCTCCACGCGCAGGACGCCGGGCAGGACGACAAGGAATTCGATGTCGAGAGGCTGGCGGCCATTGTTGCCGCGATCGTAGCGAACGACATATTCGGCCGGAGCAGAGCTCGAACCTGACGGGGCGATGACTGCCTCGTCGATGACAGCACCAGCTGGCGTCACAGTCCGCCTGCCGCTGGACTGCAGGACCATGCTGCCAAAGCGCAAGGGCGCGACTTCGACAATGGTCAGCTCGCCAACGATCGGGAAACCGGCGGCCGAGGCGGAGGGCGCGCAAGCCAGGGCCAGGGCCCCGGCAAGCAACCTCAAGGTGTTGGGACACGCACGCACTGCAATCATGGTGCCAAGGCAGGAAGCGATGCCTGCACCTGGCCGGGCCATCAGGCGAGGTCTCTGGGGCAATGCAGGTTCAGCAAGCAAGGGAATTTGCCTCCGATTCTGCCTCACCAGTGACCGTCGGAAGTGGCAGGGCGACCTGCAACCACGACAGGCTCAATAACCATGGTTAAGCGACGGTTTTCATTCGTTAATCTTTAAGAGCTGCTACACTTGCCTGCCCGGTGCCGGGTAGATGTCTTCCTTGCGGATTCTAGCTTGATTGCGGCAGATCGCAAGCAAGGTCGGGGTGTCATATAGTTAAAAGTACTTAGGATCCTAACCTACCCACTCTCCGCGCCCGGCGTTAACCTTCAACCTGCACATTCCCTTAGGTCGGACCGCAAGTTGCGGGCCACTTCGTGAGGGGGATCCAATGAGCCTTTTGATGCCAGTGAACGCAATTCCAAGCATGCCTGCCGATCGTGCGCTGCTCATGGACATGTTCGCCCAGCCACTGTCCCGGGACCCCGAGGCGGAGTGTCACGCTCAATCATCAGAGCGCATGTATATTCATGTCGTTGCCAGCAACCAGCTGGAGCGCGCGGCCAAGGCCCATCTGATCTTTTCGCTCGGTCACCATGCCGAGGTCTACGAGGATGCCGACGAACTCGTGGCCATGATGCCCGAACAGGGCCTGGTTCTGCTGAGCGAAGATGGGACCGGGCTCGCCTGCCGACTGATGGAGAAGATGAACAGCCAGGGGATCTGGCTTCCGGTCATCGCATTTGCTGCCAAGCTGGGCTGCGATGACATCGTTGCAGGGATCAAGGCCGGGGTGGTTGACTATCTTGTAGGCGATGTATCCCGTGCCGAAATGCTGAAGAAGTTGCGCAAAGGCTATTTGGAAGGCCAGGCTTGTCTTGCGGTCCGCGTGCGCCAGGCACTCGCGCGCCAGGCGGTCAAGTCCCTGTCGCGGCGCGAGGCCGAAGTGCTGCGACTTGTCACGATGGGGCTGTCGAACAAGGAGATCGCACGCGAGCTCGATATCAGCCCACGCACGGTAGAGATCCACCGCATGAAAATGATGGCCAAGCTGGGTGCCAGGACGTCCGCGCAAGCTATCCGGGTGGAGATCGAGGCCGCAGGCCTGGCCTGATGACGTCCGGGGACAGGGGCATCTGTCTCCCATGCAGGAAGCATTAGGGCCGAACCGGCAATCGCCGAACTGGTAATCGCAGGCCAGAGACAGCGTCCTTGCGGTCCAGGCCACCGCGGTTTGAGCGACGGCAATTGCGCGCGCAGGCGATTAACGCTCCACATTCGACGTTTCTCCTGCGGTCTGCGAAATCCATTTGTGGTACCGTTATCTTATCGGGAATGGTCCATGCGACGGTACCGAAGCCTTGGCAGTTCCCGGTAAGCTTGGGAGAGGGCAGCTTGAAACAGGATATTCTGGAAGAAGCGCGCAGAGCTTTGGAGGTCCTCAACCAGTACTTCGACGACAGCTCGGAAAGTTCGTCATCAGCTCTACGGGGCGATCCGGTTTCATTGAGCATCAGGCAAATGCGCGAGCTTGCCCGAAGCCATCTGAGAAGCGGCCTTCTGAGAAAGGATGTCCTGGGAGCGGAGCTGTCGAGCGAATATTGCTGGATGATCCTGATGGCGCTTTACCTGTCGCGTTGCGATGCTTCGCGCATGTGCGTCACAGATATCGTCTATTCGACAGGCATTCCCGCTGCCACTGTCATCCGATGGCTGACGCTGCTCTCTCGCGCGGGCTTGTCGCCCGCTCGCCCGATCGCAATGATGCGCGCAGGACCTGGATTGTTCTGGTGATACTGCGGTCACGCTGATCGAGAAGTGCCTGACCATGGAGGCTTCGGAAAATCTGCAGGGAAAAGCGGCAAAGAGCTGATTGGTCTTTGCTTGCAGCTCGTTTCGTCGCATTGACGACCGCTTAACCAAACTTATTACAGCAGCGGCAATCAGCCATGCGGCAAATATTTGCCGATGTCCTGGCGCGCCTGCAAATCCCTTGTTCCAGCCCTGCTTTTTGGGCCAGCTTGTGCGTTTCTGCGGGCAGCCTGGCTGCGCAGGACCTTGTCCCCTCGCGCGCCACAGCCGGCAAGCAGGTGCCATCTTCCGATTTCGGTCCGTTCAGGGTGGTATCGACCACGCGGGTCGTGCTTGCCGGACTTACGGATTCACGCTCGCCTGCTGCATTTCAAGAGCTGCTGCGGCAACATCCGCAGATCCGTATTCTCGAGTTGCGCGATTGCCCGGGAACTGTCGATGACAGTGCCAATCTTCGCCTTGGCCGGATCATCAGGCGCAATGGCATTCGCACGACTGTCCCTGCCAACGGCTCGGTTCGATCGGGTGCAATCGAGCTGTTTCTGGCAGGCGCCGAACGCAGCGCCCCTGACAGCGCCCGCTTTGTCATTCATGCCTGGCAGAGCGAGGGCGGGGCGGTTCGGGACTTTCGGGCGTTTTCGTCCTCGATGTCCGACACCTATACGAGGTACTACCGGGACATGGGCATGACCGAGCAGGCTGCACAGAGCTTCTATCGGCAGACGATGGCGGTGCCATCAGGCCGCGGGCTCAGTCTCAAGGCAAGCGAACTGGCGCGTTTTGTGCCGATCAGGGCAACCCTTGCTGCGGGTACCTGACGCAGCGGCTCGGATCGAGTGCAAACGTGCCAGAGACCCGGCGGCATGAAGACGGCTTGCTGTGCGGAATGCCCGGTGCCGAACGCCCTGCCGTCGCCTCAGGGGGACGTGTGCACGATCAGGTGAGACTGGGCGATCAGAGTTGGGTCCGCACGATCAACCAGATCCCGTACCAGAGCACCATGGAGGTGCCGAGTGGCAGGGCCAGACGAGCCCATCCCGGAAATGTGTTCGACCGGCTTTCGGCCACGGTGCCTGGGACACTGTGCCACAACGTGTGAGCCGTCTGCTGCATCCTGCGTCTCCTGTCCTGCTCCCATCGGCTGGCGCCGACCCGTCAATGCGCGAAGCGGACTTTTGTTGTTTGACCCTAACGCCCAAACTTTAAGAATTGGTCTGCCCTGTGCGAGACAAATTCGTATCAGGGCGTGACAGCATTCCTTGAAGTGCAGGTGTTGAAAAGGACGATAGTGCGCGATGGCCTGTTCGCCAATACGCACAAGTCCGAGTAATGCGCCCATCGCATTCTTCCGGAACCGGGGGCGCCAGACGCGCTTGCCGGCTTGCGCCTTGGGGTTGCCGCTGCTTGTGCGGCTCACCCCTGCATGCTCGATGATGTCGCGTGTGGCTTCAGCACAATAGTGGGCACGATCCGTTCAATTGCCGGGCGCATCTGAAAGCTTGCCCGCAGGCGCCTTGCCCTCCCGGCACCGGGTCCATGTCGTGCGGCCCATGTCGTGCGCCTGCGGCAAAGGTCCCGATTACCTAGATGGCGTTAATCTTTTCGGCAATGTCTGGCTTTGTAACCCCCTGTACAGGCGTCAAGTTTGTTCGTGTCAGCAAATCCGGGGCTTAATGGCGGCAGCCGATCACACCCGTGTTTGCCGGGAAGGGCCAGCAATCATTTTCGGGCCTTTGCAGTCTATCAGACCCGCACCAAGACATCAGGCAAAAGGGTCCGGGACATGATCAGGCAAAAAGTGCGCAAGGGTGGCACGTTCGTCATCTGTGCCCTTCTGGCTCTTTCAACATTTGCAGCGTTCGGCATGTCACAGATTCGCTTGGGCGGCCCTTGCACGAACGGCAGAAACTGACCGCCGAGTACCTCGCAGATATCCTGCCTCCGCCCCAGTATGTGATCGAACCCATGCTGGAAGTCACCAGGATCGTCCAGGATCCGGCATCGCTTGACTTGCGTCGCCACCGGCTTGCCGAGCTTGAAAGAGTCTATCATGACCGCTCGCGATACTGGGCGGCCAGCGAGCTTGATGGCGAACTCAAGCAGCGTCATGAGAAAGACGCGGTCATGCAGGCGGACCGCTTCTGGCAGCTTGTCGACACGCAACTGCTGCCTGCGGTCGAGCGGGGCGACATGGAAGCTGCGGCAAGGGCCTATCGCCAGGCAGACGCCATTTTTGACGCACACCGCACTGCAATCCAGGCCTTGTCCGAGGAAAGCGTTCGCCGCAGTGCCCTTGCTGAAGAGGAGGCACAGGGAACGGTGAATACTGTCCTTGGCCTGCTTGGCTTGGTTGCCCTCACCGCAATGGCCCTGGTCGGCTTGGGCCTGCGCAGGTTGATGTCGAGCGCTCTCGACCCGATGCTCACGGCGGCGCGGACGATGCGCGCCATGGCTGAAGGCGATCTGGAAGCGGGACGCTGCCAGAATCACCGCGACGACGAGGTTGGTGACATGACCCGCGCTATCGAGAGTTTCCGAATTGCAGCCCAGCACCAGAGAACGGTGGAGGCAGAAGTGCGCAAGGTCGTTGCGAGCGTTTCCTGTGGTCTCGATGCGCTGGCGCGAGGAGACTTCGACCATCGGCTTGGGGAAGCCTTTGCCGCCGAGTTCGAAAGCTTGCGCAAGACATTCAACGAAAGCCTTGAAACTTTGGGGAAAGTTGTCGGGGATGTGTCCGGCTCGGCAGGCCGGGTCGCGATCGCGGCGGAGCAGATCGGTGCGGCATCGAGCGACCTGGCGCGAAGAAATGTGGCGCAGGCCGGCAGCGTCGAGAGCAACCTCGAAGCGCTCGGCCAGGTCCTTGCGATGCTGGAGACAAACGAGGGCCTGGCTGGCGCGATCAGGCTGAATATATCGCGGGCGCACGAAGATGCGGTGCAGGGCGGCAGTATCGTTGCCGAGGCCGTCGATGCTGTTCATGCCCTGGAAAAGTCATCGAGCGAGATCGAGAACATCGTGAGCCTGATTGACGGCATTGCCTTCCAGACCAATCTCCTCGCGCTCAATGCCGGCGTCGAAGCAGCCCGCGCCGGCGAGGCGGGCAGGGCTTTGCTGTCGTTGCCAGCGAGGTAAGGCCCTTGCGCAACGCGCAAGCGATGCTGCTGCCGACATCAGGAGCGTGATTGCCGCTTCAGGCGAAGAGGTACGCTCGTGCGTGCTCCTTGTCGGCCAGACCGGCGCGGCGCTCGGGCGGATCGTCGAAGGCATGGGCATGGTGGCCGAGAATGTCATCACGATCGTTGCCAGCATGGGGGAGCAGACGCATTCGCTTGGCAGTGTCAAACGCGCATCTCAGGCGATTGCCGAAGTGACGCAGCATAATGCCGCAATGGCCGAGCAATCAGACGCAGCGGCCAGGGCCCTTATCAGGGAGGCGCAGGACCTTGACGGGCTTGTCCGTCGTCTGCGCTGTCACCCCGCGGCCGACAAGGGGTCTGAAACGCTCCTGCAAGCTGCGTGACAGCGCCAGAATCATCGCGACGTCCCGCACGGCACGCTCGAGCGGCCTGCTTGCGCGGCGAGGGGGCTGGCCTGTGCCGGGCGAATACGCCGCTGCAGCCTGCCGAGGGAGCGCTGCTTCAGCCACCGGTCGGTTCAGGCTGGCCGAATCGCGCGCATGGGAGAAGCTGCCGGGCAAGATCGATGAGACGAACGCGTAGAGCGCTTCGGCCTCCTCCTCCTTGCCCTCGATCGAAAGGCGCAAGGCGCGATCCTCGATCTGCCTGAGTGTCATGCGCTGCACGCAAGCAGGCTGGTCGGGGAGGGCTGCAAGCGCAAGTTTGAGGAGCTCGGTATCGAATTGTCCGGTATCGCGTTTCGAGTGACGGCCCACAACGTGGCTCCTTCCAGAATGTGTCATGGCAGACCCGAGAACACAGGAACAAGGCGACATATCTGAGTTACTGGTGAGCCACCCGATGCCCAGCCGGGCAGGCACCCATCCGCTTGCCTTGAGCCTTAGGTCAGGAAGCAAGGCTTTTGAAGCCCGCAAACAAGGCCGCGCCCATTGATAAGGTTCGCCAGTCCCAGTCCCCCAGTCCCCAGTCCCTGTGCCTGTGGTACGCCGCGAGACGACGTTGCCCGCATCCGGGGCCAGCCGGGCGAGCCTTGCGGAGAGCTGAAACCAGCGACCCGCCTCGGGTGAGGGCCAAGTGCCATTCCCACCCCTGACAAGCCGCTTGCCCGGCATGCCAAGGATCACTGGCCGCCTGCTCGACCTGTTTCGGTCCGGTGATCGGGTCGTTGCGTCCTGCAACAACAAGACTGCCATGCCTGGCAGATCGGGCTAGACAGGTCGGGCTAGACAGGTCGGGAAGGGCGCCGGGCTCCTGTATCAGCAGAACAGGGTCTGATTGGCCTCGAGGACGCGGGTCTGATGGACCATCAGCATGGCATAGGTCCGCTCCGCGGCCGTATGGATGATGACTGGTTGCAGATCGATCTGGATTGCTCCCTGTTTTGCCGAACGCGCCTCGCAATAGAGACCTTTGAGGCCTTCTGCCGCCAGGAAGACAGCCTGATCGTAATAGGCAAGGTGGCTCCTCAGCAGGGAAATGGCAATCGTTGCCCGCGTGTGGTCAATCTGCAATTGCTCGAACAATTGCAGCCGCAGCCTTTCGTCAAGATGAGCGCCTTGCCGCAGCACCTTATGGAGCTTTGTCCGCAAGACGCCCAGTCTGTCGGCCATGTGCGCCACAGGAATGACCTGGCGGCTCAGTTCGCAGTTGATCAGGCGCTTGTAGCCTGTCTGCTCGGTGTCAGCGGCGCCTCGTCCAGTGCGGTGCCCATCGCCCGCCGGCAAATCCCCGGTTGAAAACGGTGACTGGCGTGATGGCCCCATCCAGCATAGCAGCGTCCCCTTTGCCTGCATGGCACCACAGGCAGTCTTGCCCGGTCAACTTTATAATCTGCGCCGTTCGCGTGAAGGTCTGGCAGAAGGTCTCGAACCCAGTCGTGCTCGACGCGTTCTGTCACCGCCCGTGGTTCCTGCGCGCGCACTCAGGCCGCACGTTGCACCGGCAAATCCGCTGGAGGGCCCTGGCATTATCGAAGACGTCGGCGGTTTCGGGGGCAGTCATCCATGCCAAGGCCAGTGGCGCGGCTCGGGCATGCGTTGCAGGTTTGGCGTCATTGCCGTATCTCTGGGCGGCCATGCGTGCGGCCATGAAAGCAGGGGTGGGGGTGTCAGTCCAGATTGGGCCGCAGCCAGCGTTCCATGGCGGGCACGTCCCAGCCCGGCGGCCGGCGTAGTCTTCGAGCTGGTCGCGGCCGATGGGGCGACGCCGAAGTACTGGCTTTCGGGGTGGGAGAAGTAGAAGCCCGAGACTGCCGAGGTCGGCAGCATCGCCTGCGATTCGGTAAGCGTGATGCCCGCCGTGTTGGTGGCATCGAGCAGGTCGAACAGGATCGGCTTGAGCGTGTGGTCCGGACAGGCAGGGTAGCCGGCGCCGGACGGATGCCGCGGTATTGTTCGCGGATCAGTGCCTCGTTGGTGAGCTGTTCGCCCGGCGCATAGGCCCAGAGCGTGGGCGGACATGCTGGTGGAGGCGCTCGGCAAAGGCTTCGGCGAAGCGATCGGCCAGGGCCTTCAGGAGAATGTCGGAATAGTCGTCGTTGTCGGCCTTGAAGCGGGCGAGGTGTTCGTCGATGCCGTGGATGCCGACGGCAAAACCCCCGATCCAGTCACCAGCCGGATCGATGAAGTCTGCAGGCAGAAGTTGGCTCCCCTGTCCATTTGGCCCGCGACTCTTGATGAACTGCTGGCGCAGAAAGGGCAGACGCACCGAGAGCTCGTCGTCGTTCGGGTGCAGGATGACGTCGTCACCGTGCCGGCGCAGGGCCAGAACTGGGCGACGCCCTTGGCCGTCAGCCACTTCTCGGCGATGATCCTCGAGCATCGCGCGGCATCGGCGTAGAGATTGCGCGCAGACTCGCCCACCACTTCGTCATCGAGGATGGCCGGATAGGTGCCGGCGAGCTCCCATGAACGGAAGAAAGGCGTCCAGTCGAAGCATTCGACCAGATCGGTAAGGTCCCAGTCCTCGAAGACGTGACGGCCGGGCTGTTCGGGTGGCGGGGCCTTTTCCGAAAAGTCGGGCGCATAGGCGTTGAGGCGCGCGCGTCTTCGAGGCTGAGCAGCTTCGATGCGCCCTTGCCTGCACGAGCATCGCGCACATGCTGGTAGTCGGCGGCGGTGGCCTTGATGAAGCCTTGGGCCTGCGTATCGGACAGGAGCTGCGAGGCGACGCCCACGGCGCGAGACGCGTCGAGCACATGGACGACCGGGCCATCGTAGGCCGGATCGATGCGCAACGCGGTGTGGACCTTGCTGGTCGTCGCGCCGCCGATCAGCAGCGGGATGGTCATTCCGGCACGCTGCATTTCCTCGGCCACGGTGACCATCTCGTCGAGCGATGGCGTGATCAGGCCGGACAGCCCGATCATGTCGACCTGTTCCTTCTGTGCCACGTCGAGGATCGTCGCCCACGGCACCATTACGCCAAGGTCGATCACTTCATAGCCGTTGCACTGCAGGACCACGCCGACGATGTGTTCTTGCCGATATCGTGAACGTCACCCTGACGGTGGCCATGATGATCCGGCCTTTCGCCTTGGCACCCTCTTCCTTCTCCGCCTCGATGAACGGGATCAGGTGGGCCACGGCTTCTTCATCACGCGGCGCTTTTCACCACCTGGAGGAACATCTTGCCCGAACCGAACAGGTCACCGACCGTGTTCATGCCTTCCATCAGCGGGCCTCGATCACCTCGATCGGCCTGCCACCACGTGCGGCAATGGCAGCGCGGGCTTCCTCGGTGTCGTCGACAACGTAGGCGTCGATGCCCTTGACCAACGCGTGTTCAAGGCGGCGGACGACGTCCCAGCCGCGCCATTCCTCAGCTTCCTTCTCGGCGACCTTGTCTTGCCTTGTAGCTTTCAGCCAGTTCGATCAG